>CP090851.1:1567871-1881445 GCA_041879415.1 Vibrio chagasii
GCACTGACCGAGAGCTTAACGATCTGCGAGTTCCTCATGCAAGCATACCCAACAGAAAAACTAGCAGCGACCAAGGCTAGCGATACTCAACGCATGTCGTTATTGGGAGTAAGTAAAACGTTGATGGAAGTAGCATTTCGATGTGCTGCATTGAGCCGCTTCGAAGCTGAGCAAAACGAGCTAACGATTAGGGGAAAGGAAGGTATTCAAAGAAGCGTTAAAGAACTTATCGGGCAGTTGAAAAACAATGATGATTTGCTCAAGCCTGACTTCTCAACATTGTACCTACACATCGCATTAGATTATGTCTTATTCAGGCATGCTAATTTGCTTTCAGCAGAAGAGCGCGACATCCTCACGACTGCCTTACATAGTTCGCCTTTTAAAGACATATTGGCAACACTTAGCCTAGAGTTGCTTTCAAAAAAGCTTAACTATTGCGAATACAAAAATTCCTGATCACTTTGACAAGCGTTATGGCGAATAAATCTAACAACACACATAACGATCGGTATTCCATTCCTCCCCTTTCCCATTGCCAACAAGAGATTGGAAATGTAAACCAAGGGGAGGTTAGGAGGGGATTGTAAGTCGTATCTGCCACTTTGTTTTGTTTGCGTTACAGAATACAAAAAGGCCTCGCACACGCGAGGCCTTAGTTTTATCTATAGAATGATTACAAATCCCCTACTTCACTGATTTAACCGCTTTCATCAAGGTTGCGTTGAACTGCTGTGGTTGCTCAAGCATTGGGAAGTGACCTGAGTCTTCAATGTAGTAAATGCTGTAATCCTTAATGTGTTTTTTGTTCGCTTCTGAGTCCGTTGGCCATAGGCGCGCGTTAACCAATATTACTGGCACATTCACGTTCTCATACACGCGGTGAGCTTCGCCTGTCACGTATTGGCCTAGATAATGACGGAACTGGTTTATCGCGATAGCTGGCGGTGCTGATGCCATGTCTTGCGTTACCCAGTAAAGTAAATCCGTGTCCACGTCTTTTGGTAGCGAGTCTTTCACGAACATAGTCATACCCGCTTGGAAGTCTGCTTCAAACGGTTTGGTCATTACATTTAGGTCGCTTTGTGAAACCGCGAGTGCTACGTTTTGCGATGTGTCGACACCAATAATGCCCTTCACTCTTTTCGGCATCAATTTAGCGGCTTCTGCAATTACTCCACCCGCCATGGAATGTCCGATTAAGATGACGGATTCGAGTTGTTCTTTCTCGATTACCGCTTTGATGTCTTCGGCGAACGCAACCATGGTGTACTCTTCGCGGTTGAACGATGAGTTACCGTGCCCTGCTAAGTCCATGGTGATCACTTGGTACTGCTTTGAAAACTCGCTCACTTGGTTTTGCCAAAGCCTGCTGTCTAAGCTCCAGCCGTGAATGAAGATCAGCGCTGTATCCCCACTCCCACTTTTGCCATACGCAATTTGCTCACCATCGTGAGATATCGCGATACCGTACTTAAGCATTGAATCATGAGCCATGGCATTAAAGCTACCAAGTGCCATGAATACCAAGAGTGTGATATTTAGAATTAAACGTTTCATAGTGTCTCTCACTTACTTTGGAGGGAACACACAAAGTGCCCCTCTCAATCAATATAGCTACTATGAAGTGTGAAGCTTTAGACAGGTCAATAGTGATTTAGATGAACACCTCTCCCGAGCTTGGTAACTTAACCAACTCATTTCTGCCCCATTATGTGCTAGAGCTAATACTCATTTACAGTCTGTTAATATTGATTTGCCCTACTAGAAGTTATCCGAATGGATTAGATATCATTATCAACTAAATGTTGTAATTTCTTAGGCTTGCTCTTGGTGAGCATAGCAGCTCAGTTCGTGATACCTTGATTTAGTTTCATCAAGTTACGCAACAAAGCTATATCGATTAACTAAACACTAAGTTTTTTGGATAGTTTATACTCAAAACATAGTTTTTTTGCATCTTATGTCACTGTTTTTAAAAACTTTAATTGTATGATCAGGGCGGCAGCATAAGATTGTATCGCTGAACATTTTCGATATAAAAAAATTGAAAATATACTAAATGTGAGCCTACTGCCTGGCTTAATTTTTTGGTTTGAGAGTCAACCAACCCAGTTACCTCATCAACCCGATGCGGATAACTCACGATATTCATTCCATCTCAACATATGATATAGAAAAACTTTCCGACCTTGCGAATTTTAATTCAAGAAAAATTGGTTTTGGAAAGGCGATTCGGGCCTGTTTTAATTTACCGATAAGAGATAAGTTCATGATTGGGCAGTTCACTACAAAACCGCAACTTACAATCAGTCATCGTACTTTTTGGTTCAGTTAAAGGAAAAGCTTACAAATTTGAATTTCCGGATTAATTCAGCAGGGTATGAAACGTTTCACGCTCGTGTGCTAGAAAATAACGATAGGAGTATAAAAATTCTCATGGGAAAAATCACAATTTTATTGTTGCTGTCCACTGTACTACTAGGATGTGCATCAAATTCTGGCAGTGCTACCAAAGAAGACTTTAAAGACATAGAAAAAATAACACTTGCAGAAACAACTTTATCTCTGGAAGAGAAAAATGAGCTGTTTACGATAATTTTCGAAGCGGTTCATGATTCATCTCCATTTGTGGCAAGCCCTCATCCAAAGCGTCCTCGAGAGCGTTCATCCCATAATTCGGGGAGCAGCATTGTTTACCGAGGGGGGACAAACTTGGACTATGAATATGATTTTACTATCAACGAGGCTAATCAGGTCGTCCGTGAAATCATGAGTAGAGAATGGCACGGCAAGCAAGAGAGGGTCAGGGACTGCTTATTATGCTTGGATAATGGTTTTAATGAATATGTAGATGAGGTCCTGGCAGCGTCAGTGAAAGTTTATAACGAAGCCCTTATCCAGCCTAATTCATTAGTTCAACAAAAAAAAATCATGGAGGCAGAGTTAGCGTCTGCACTTGAGCGTACAAATATCAATGTACATGCTTCATCAGCTTATCCGGCACAGCTAAATGAGAAAATCAAGAGCGGGGTTCGACTGACAATGGTTCCTGGTGAGTTCAAATACTCAAAACGCGCAGGACTTGAGCTTGTTGACCCTTATATTAAGGTGACCATGCAATTGCCACGTAGCTACCAACGAGTTCAAAACATTAAGTATAATTACTCACCTTCTCGCCTAGCTGTTGGAGACGAATATCAAGTTGATGTTCAAGTTCAGTCAGGCGTGTACGACATGTTACCGCTTGTGTATAAAGCAAAAGATAAAAATATTCATGCAGTAATTGATGATGGTACTCTTAAAGTAACAAATAAAACTGACAACTTTATTAATATAGAGTCTTTTACTATCTATTGGGGTGAACATGCTGATACGATCAAGAACTTGGAGTTGTCTATTCCTCCCCAATCTGTGAGTTCAAAAGGGCTCAGCAAGCAATTTGATATTTACAAAAATTATTATAATTATAATTCAGACAGGTACGTTGATGTTGAAAGCTTAGGCTCTCGTTTCGATTTCGGTGTAGCGATATCATACTTCAATATTGACACAAATAAGCGGAATACTTTATTTCAAAAAAGAGCTTATTCACGCTCAGATCTTGATTAGTAAGTATAACCATGAAGGTTAATAGCCCACGTTTACCTTTATCTAAGGAAATGTGTAGGTGGTCCTCTAGAGGATAAGATATTAGAACCAGTATCGCTAAATAGCATAAACGTATCATGAGAAAGGCGTCACGATGACGCCTTTTTTAATCCCCCCTCAACCTGCCCTAAAATCCGCTCAAAGTCCTCTCTTGTCACGATCTTCTCGCCAATCTCGGCAAGCACGACATTCAACGTAGTCACCGATTGAGAGAGGGAGGGACGAGTGAAGAGGTACGCGAAATAAAGTAATCTGATCCGACAATACTGGACAACTCACTAAGTCATTTTTCAATACGAAAAGTTATCTGTGTGAAGCTAAATTAGTACATGACTAAACGCGGAAATATCCAATAATGAGTTAGCATCCGTTTCCTGATGTAAAAAAGCCTCGCAATGCGAGGCCTTTGATTTTCTATCTATCAGAAGAGATTACCGATTTCACATCTTCGGCTAATGCAACCATAGTGATCACTTGGTACTGCTTTGAAAACTCGCTCACTTGGTTTTGCCAAAGCCTACTGTCTAAGCTCGAACCGTGAATAAAGATCAGCGCCGTATCCCCACTCCCACTTTTGCCATATGCAATTTGCTCACCATCGTGAGAAATCGCGATACCGTACTTAAGCGTTGAATCATGAGCCATGGTATTAAAGCTACCAAGTGCCATGAATACTAAGAGTGTGGTATTTAGAATTAAACGTTTCATAGTGTATCTCAGCTTACTTTGGAGGGCATACAGAAAGTGCCACGATAAAGTGCTAAGTTGTAAATGGGTCAATGATGATTTTTAACGAAAAACCTCGGCGATTATAAATTGAAGAACTCACTGTTGCCCCGATATGAGTTGTAGCTAAATTCTAGTGACTGGTAAAGTTACGTTATTTTTATTGATATTAGTTCAAAGGTTATACTCGCTCTCGAGCATTATCTAGTACGTATTAGTATGACAATTAAATAATAGGAGTTATTTACATAGAACAACTAACATTAGAAATGTTAGTTGTTTTCTGCGGAGAAGTGCTTGAGTTCATTGATAGCGTGACATCCATATTTTTTTATCATTCTATCTAAGAATATAGGCTCAATGAATGCAGTATGTGCTAGGTCTCCTTTTAGTTTTTGTATTTCCTTTACAGATAACTTCCGCTGTACAAAATGATGTATAGAAGCTGACAGTTTGCGTTTTGTTTCCCTCCCTACACTCAACTTGCCATCATTCGTCAATGTTATACCCGTTACATGTCTATTATGTGCTTTCGAGGATAGTACTGTTTTTTTAAGATTAACTTTAATTTGGCCATCGTAGAGGTGGTTAAGTTCTTTCCTAACTCTTGCAGGAAACTTTATAAGAACACCCTTTTCATTTGTTGAAAACGTTAAATCATCTGCGTATCTAGAGTAGTTAATACCTAATTTATTACAATGTTCACTAATAACCGTATCAAATCTGTAAAGAATGAAATTTGAGACGATCGGAGAACTAGGAGCTCCGATACTTAAAACTAACTGAGTTGCTCTTCTACGTTTCCAGAAAAGAAAACCTTCCAACAACTCTGCATCTTGCTTAGATACTTCTACTCCATGAGCACGACATTCTCTAAAAAAAAGAGAGGGGGTTATGCTAGGAAAAAAGTCCTTTAAGTCCATTTTTAATAAATACTTTGACTTGGCATGTGGCTGAGCGTTGTCTTTAATGCTTAACCCTTTGGTGTAAGCCTTTGCCGCCATGTGTATTGGCAACTGTTGTTCTAGTAGGCTTACGATGATTCGTTGAATAAACTTGAGCTCTTTTGAAGGATGAGCAATGATCCTTCTTTCTTGTGAGTTTCGCTTAGCGATGGAGTAGACCTTATAACGATAAGGCGAACTAGCAGAAAATGAACGAATTTCTTCATCGTCCATGAAAAGTGAACTAGCTAATATATCTGTTAAATTCACTACTCACCACCTTTAAGTTTCTTCTGTATTTCAGTCGCAGCGGCTATTCTTTTTCTAGCAGCACCATCATGATTGTCAGTTACGTATGACATTTTTAAATTCATCACTAACCTTTTTTCGTCGAATGCTGCCGATTGTTTATTAGATCCAAACTTGATTCTCGGGCTAGTCCTATCCAGAGGATAATAGAACTTATAACCCCCTCCATACTCGTAAGTATCCAAGTACCCTAGTCTGCTTAGTAAATACAATAACCTAGTAATTTTTCCTCTCTCTTCATCAAGCCCCAATGAAACTAATGCTAACTCGATTTCAGTTAGTAGAATCGGAAAGGATAATCGAATGATCTCTAATACTAAAAGTGCTACATGTCCGGAGTTCTTCTGATTAAATGCAGGATGTTTAGGCAGGTTGTTCCGCTTTTCTAACAAAGTATCACATAAGTCTTGGATATGAATTGAGGGATAATCTAAGACCCTATTATCAGGCCAAGGGTATATTGCGACAGAAGATGCTTCACGACTACGAATGTGATCTAATGGTCCGAGATAGATAAAAGAATCCTCTCTTTCTGTCTCCTCTCTCGGAGCCACGATTAGAAGTTTTTTATAAAAGTTAGGTTTGGTACAGAACATACCTAACTCTACCAATGAACCGGGACTTTCTAACAAAATGACAACGACTGATGCTAACTGTGCTATGTCGTCTTCAAATACAAGTAGATCACTGTAAGCATGCTCTCTAAAGTAATCTTTAAATGTTTCCGCTAGAACAACTTCAGTTTCAATATCGGGGTAGCTTGAGGCAAGCTTATCAATTAAGCGTTGACGAAAACTCAAGGGGATTGGTGCTTTTACGTCGATAGGGCCGCCGCAAACAAAAATTCGATGGTCGGGATAGTTGACCTTAAACTTATTGACATCAAAAGGCTCAAACGCGCCTATTATGGCATCCTCGAATTTTTTACTCACTACTGCTAGTTCCCTTAAAAATATAGACGGACACAAGGTGCCCGCCTATATGGTGATTTACTCTTTACTCAGAGGCTAGCGTTAGAACTTTCTCTGACGCTCCTGAGGTACGAAGGATCGTTAGAAAAGTTCTAACGCAACCCTAAATACACTCAATAAGTTAGTGTCTAGCGAAACGCCCGACAAGGTTGAAATCAAATTCTACCCAAAACGCTAAAGAGTTAACCAAGTATATCAAAAACACTAAGTCTCACAAGGTTTTAAAAGGCATAACGATACCATTGAGGGGTTATTCCCTAATCTTTGTACGACAAAAACAAAAAAGGCCTCGCAATGCGAGGCCTTTGTTTTTCTATCTATCAGAAGAGATTAGTCGCGAAGTGCTGCGCCGAATTTCTCTGAGATTGAAGCTACGATAGCATCTACTGAACCAGCGATGTCTGCATCTTCTAGTGTGCGCTCTACAGACTGTAGAGTCAGCGCGATAGCTAGGCTCTTCTTGCCTTCTTCTACGCCCTTACCTACGTAAACGTCGAACAGTTTAGCGTCTGTTAGGAATTCGCCACCAGCTGCGATACACGCTTCTACGATGTCACCAGAAGCTACTGCTTCGTCAACAACAACGGCGATATCACGACGGTTTGCAGGGAACTTAGATACTGCTACTGCTTCTGGAAGCACGCGAGTGTTGATAGCTGCCCATTCGATTTCGAATACGATAGTACGGCCGTTAAGACCAAACTTACGCTCTAGTTCTGGGTGAACAGTACCAATGATACCCACTTCTTTACCGTCTACTACGATAGCCGCAGTTTGACCTGGGTGAAGTGCTGGGTGCTTAGCTGCTTTAAAGCTGTAAGCTTTCTCGTTCGCTGTTAGCTCTAGAACTGCTTCTAGGTCGCCTTTTAGGTCGAAGAAGTCAACCGTGTTAGTTGCAACGTCCCAGTGCTCTTCGCCGCGAGTACCAGAGATAACGCCCGCAAGCATCATTTCTTGGCGCATGCCGTTTTCAGCTGTTTCTTCAGGGATGAAACGTAGGCCTGATTCGAATAGACGAACGCGAGACTGTTGACGCTTCTGGTTGTGAACCACTGTGTTTAGAAGACCTTGGATTAGGCCAAGACGCATTGCTGACATGTCCGCAGAGATTGGGAATGGCAGGATTAGCGGCTCAACACCAGGTACAACAAGTTTTTGCTGCTCTGGTTCTACGAAGCTGTAAGTGATTGCTTCGTGGTAGCCACGGTCAACTAGAAGATCACGAACGCGCTTAAGCGGTTGGTCAGCTTCTTTGTGGTCGTTCATCTTAAGTGCCGCTTTAGGCGCTTGGTTTGGAATGTTATCGTAACCGTAGATACGACCTACTTCTTCAATTAGGTCTTGCTCGATTGCGATATCGAAACGCCAAGATGGAGACGTTGCCGTCCAACCTGCGTCCGTAGTTTCCACTTCACAACCTAGACGAGTTAGGATTTCTACCACGTCTTCAGATGGGATTTCGTGACCTAGTAGGCTGTCTAGCTTAACGCGACGTAGAGATACTACGTTTGCTTTTGGTAGGTCAGCTTCAGATTCGCTGCCGTTTACTGGCGCAACTTCACCACCACAGATATCAACTAGAAGCTGTGTTGCACGCTCCATTGCTGCTGCTTGAAGTGTTGAGTCAACACCACGCTCGAAACGTAGAGAAGAATCTGTGTGTAGGCCGTAAGCACGTGCGCGACCACGGATGTGATCCGGTGCGAAGAATGCTGCTTCTAGAAGTACGTCTGTCGTTTCAGTTGTTACACCAGACTCTTCACCACCAAAGATACCAGCGATTGCTAGTGCTTTGTTGTGGTCAGCGATAACAAGCGTGTTGCTGTTTAGTTCAGCTTCGTTGCCATCTAGAAGTGTTAGTTTTTCGCCCTGCTCTGCTAGACGAACCACGATGCCACCTTCGATCTTAGCTAGATCGAATGCGTGCATTGGTTGGCCTTGCTCTAGCATCACGTAGTTTGTGATGTCTACAACTGGGTCGATTGAACGGATACCACAACGGCGCAGTTTTTCTTGCATCCAGATTGGTGTTTCCGCTTTCACGTTTACATTCTTAACCACACGGCCAAGGTAACGTGGACAAGCATCAGTTGCTTTAACTTCAACAGATACTGTGTCTTCAATGCTTGTAGCAACAGCTTCAACTGCTGGCTCTGTAACGTCTGCGCGGTTTAGTACGCCAACTTCACGAGCAAGGCCACGGATGCTGAAGCAGTCTGCGCGGTTTGCTGTTAGGTCTACGTCGATAGTTACGTCGTTAAGCTCAAGAAGCTCACGTACGTCCATACCTAGCGTTGTGCCTTCTGGCAGCTCAAGGATGCCGTCAGACTCTACGTCGATACCTAGCTCAGAGAAAGAACAAAGCATGCCGTGCGATGGAACGCCACGTAGTTTTGCTTTCTTGATTTTAAAGTTACCAGGCAGTACTGCGCCAACTGTTGCTACTGCTACAGTTAGGCCAAGACGACAGTTAGATGCACCACATACGATGTCTAACAGCTCTTCTTCACCGATATCAATTTTAGTTACTTGTAGTTTGTCTGCGTCTGGGTGCTGACCGCACTCAACCACTTTACCTACTTTAACGCCGGTGAATTCACCAGCAACAGGTTCTACATCGTCAACTTCCAAACCAGCCATAGTGATTTGGTGAGCTAGCTCTTCGCTGTTAATTGCAGGTTTAACCCACTCGCGTAGCCAAGATTCACTGAATTTCATAGTTTCGACTGCCCCGGATTACTTGAATTGTTTAAGGAAACGAAGGTCGTTCTCGAAGAACGCACGAAGGTCATTTACGCCGTAACGAAGCATCGTTAGACGCTCTACACCCATACCGAATGCAAAACCAGAGTATTTCTCAGGGTCGATGCCAACAGAGCGAAGTACGTTAGGGTGAACCATGCCACAGCCTAGAACTTCTAGCCATTTGCCATCTTTACGTTTCACGTCAACTTCAGCTGAAGGCTCTGTGAACGGGAAGAATGAAGGACGGAAACGCACTTCAACTTCTTCTTCAAAGAAGTTACAAAGGAAATCGTTAAGAATGCCTTTAAGTTGTGCGAAGTTTACGTTCTCATCAACTAACATACCTTCCACTTGGTGGAACATTGGCGTGTGAGTTTGATCGTAGTCGTTACGGTAAACACGACCCGGAGCAATGAAGCGGAATGGCGGTTTGCCGTTTTCCATCGTACGGATTTGAACACCAGAAGTGTGCGTACGTAGCATTAGATCAGGGTTGAAGAAGAAAGTATCGTGATCAGTACGAGCTGGGTGATCGTCTGCGATGTTTAGTGCATCAAAGTTGTGGAATGCATCTTCGATCTCAGGGCCAGACTCAGTGTTAAAACCAAGCTCACCAAAGAACTGTTCGATACGCTCAACTGTGCGAGTAACTGGGTGAAGACCACCGTTCTCAATGCGACGACCTGGTAGGCTCACATCGATAGTTTCTTCAGCTAGTTTCGCTTCAAGCTCTGCACGTTGTAGTGCGTCTTTGCGAGCTGCGATCGCTTGTTGAACAGCACCTTTCGCTTTGTTGATCTCTTGACCAGCAGTGCGACGCTCTTCAGGTGGAAGTTTACCTAGGCTTTGTAGTTGAAGAGTTAGTTCACCCTTCTTACCTAAATACTGAACTCGCACTTCATCAAGTGCGACTAACGAATCTGCTGTATCAATAGCAGTCGTTGCATTAGCAATGATCTCTTCTAGATGTTGCATCATTTCCTCATCTACCAGTTGGTAGTGTCCGTATCGGATGATTAGTTTTTTTAGATAGCTACACATAGTAATCAAACACGCAACCAATGCCAAATTGAATCGCTAAAAGAACAAGTTATTGCCTAAAAACACGGCAAATTTAACGTTAGAAAACAGAATTTCATTGAAATCGGTGAAATCAGAGAGAAACCGATACAAAAACGTCACCAAGTGAGACAGTTTGATTACATTCACCGAAGCTAGGTTGAGGCAGTGTTGTTCACAGGATTTGGATAGGAAGGATGGAATTGAGATCAGAATGTACAACTGAGATAACTAGGTAGAACTGAGATAAGAGACCAAGGAGCGAGGTTTAAGGCCATCGCTCCTTGGTTTATTCATAGAAAAGCTCAATTTGAACGTAAATAACTGAAGCTAAAACATCGAGCCTTTAGAAATAATACTCCAATGCTACTTCGACAAAATCATCTTTACGAGCGAAGAACAGCAAGTCCTCTGGGGTTTCGTTCTCAAACAACCACGCATTCAATCGCCACTTGAGGTTGTTGTTAATACGGCTTGAGGCTTCTAGCTTAGCACTATAGACATCACTGTTATCTAAGTCTTGAGTGATGCCAGTCAGCACTTCGGTGCCGTCTTCATCGTTCAAAGCGAAACGCGCGCCAAGGAACACATCGTTTTGACCGATGGTTTGCGCATTGTTGCCTCGGCTGTCATACAGGTATTCAGCGATGAAGCCGATGTCCCAGTACGACTCAAGCGCCCCAACCCAAGTGTATTCAAAGCCTGTTGCTACGCCGGTGTGGTTGTCGTAACTGTCGCGATAAATGCTTTCCAGCTTCCATAACCAGTCACCAATAATGCCCTGCACATCCAATCCGAAATGCTGCATTTGCGCATAGTATGGCTTGAGCTGGTTGCCTTGCACACGGTAGTAAGGGTCGCGGTTTGTACCGCCTAAATAACTTAAACCGACATCCCAATCACCGTACATTTGGCTATAGCGTAGCGCCACATCGACGTGCTTTTCTTCTCGCGAGGATTCATAAAGCGCATCGTCCGAAACGGGCACAGTTGGCCTTAATCGTCCGTCTTCGCCTGCAAAGGTACGCTCACGAAAATACGGCAGTAACATGGCGTCGACGGTGCCCCACTCTTTTATCGAGGTGAAGTGCACCATAGGCTGACCTAGCTTGGATTCGCCATCGACCGATTCAATGGCGTCGGTTTGGTTTACCACATCCACTAAATGCGCCGATTCGGTCACGCCCCAAAACACTTTGCCTACACCTGCTCGCAGTTCGTAGTCGTCCCAATAGGTTAAATACAAGGCTTCGCGAATATCACCATGAGTTCGTTCATCGTCTTCACTGTCTAGGCGATAAAACGGGGTGAAGGTAAAGCTGCCGTTGCCCTCTTCTTGCTCCCAGTAAAACTCTGGCTGCAACACCAGTGAGCTTTGCCCTTTATCTTGCCCTTGTAAGCCGTCGCTAAAGAACTGTCTGTGTTCAATATTCACCTGCCCTGCGATTTCAGGACTAAAGCCTGCCGCCACACAAGGCAACGACACCTGCATAAGCCCGACAGTCGCCGCCAAGGTTAAGGATAATTGGGTTCCTGTTGCCACAATCCTTTTCATATTCCTGCCTTATTTCGCACGTTTTAGTGTGTTTTTTTGGAAATCCTTGTCTTTAAGACCGGTCTGGAACACTAAATCTGTCGTGGTTAATACGGTGCTTTTGCCTGTTTGATGGTTTTGCATCGCCATGGTGTGTGCGCGCCAGTATTGGTTTAGGTATTGTTTGTAATCTTGGAACGATAGCGTCTTCAACAGTGCGCCTTTGCGGTCGTAAAACTCGACTTTCATTGGGCGGTAGTGCTGTTGGTCTAGCCATACTTTCTGCATGGTGTAGCCAGAGTTTTTGTCGGTCGGTACTTGCTCTAAAACAAAGGTGTCTACGCCTTCCAGTTTCGCGTCTTCAATGTAGTTGAAGGTGTACTTTTCTAGCTCAAACGAGCTTAAGTCTTCATACGCAAATTCACTGCCCATAAACGGGCCCGATTTGTTGCGTGAAGAGATGCGTTTCACACGCTTAAGTGCAGGCAGATACAACCACTGGTCATCGGATTTGGTGATGTGCGAATGGTTTAGGAAAGCCGTGCCTTTTACATCGCGCGGCTCATCAAAAATGGTTAAGCCTTTATCGCCATCGTTATCGACTTCCAAAGATTTCAATCGCATCAGGCGTGTGCTGCTTTCGCCTTGTTTATTGCGAAGTAGCATTTCCATAGTCGCGACAGAATCGCCCCACCCGACATCGACCGCTTTACGTTGCTCGGCGATTTCTAAGCCTTTCGCTGGGTCTGCTAACGCTGAGAAAGCGGCGAATGTGCTCACAGTCAACGAGCTAACAGTAAGTAATGTAGTAACGAATGATTGTTTAACGCTTTTCATAAATATCTCCTTGAGTCAGCCCACCGCAGCAGGCTGACGTTTCCTTATTTGGTCGATGTAGTCAGTTCGGCTGTTGGGCTAGGCTGCGACTTGGTGTCAGGCTTTGATTCGTGCTGAGGTTTAACTGAATAGTGGGTCTGTTTGTCGAAGATCATCAGTAGGCTTGGTAGCAAGATGAAGTCGACCACCAACGCAATGAAAATCACAATCGCGCTGAGTAAGCCCATGTCGGAGTTGAGTCTGAAGCTCGACATTGCCAGTACAGAGAAACCAGCCACGAGTACCACAGTGGTGATCCACAATGCGCGTCCAACCGTGTGGAAAGCGTATCGAACCGCTTCTTCCGCTGATTTCCCTTCGATTCTTGCGCGCTGGTATTTACTTAAGAAGTGCACCGCATCATCAACCACAATACCCAGAGTGAGCGTTACCACCACGGACAAACCAAGGTTGATTTCACCAGAGATAAGCGCCCACAAACCAAAGCCAATAATCGCAGGCGCAATGTTTGGCACTAGACTGATCATGCCTAAGCGAACTGAGCGCAACGCAAAGATCATCAAGCCAGAGATAAGTACTAAGGTGATAGGCAGAGTCGATAACATGCTCGCCATGTTGGTTTCGCCAATGTGAGCAAACATCAGTGATGGGCTCGACGCGACCACTTCATACTGAGGTGCATTGGCTGCAAACCATGAGTAAATGCGCTCTTCGAGTTCGACTAGCTCAACGCTACCGAGATTGTCGACGGTAAGTACCATTTTGATCGATGACTTATCGACGTTGATCTGGTTGTTCAAGTCCAAGCCATAAGGTAGAGACATCTCATAAAGCAGCAGGTATTGCGCAGCAAGTTCACGGTTAAGCGGCAGCTTGTAGTAGCTTTCATCGTCGCCATGCATGTTCTTGTTCAAGCGCATGTAAACATCGGAAAGCGTTGCCACGTGGTCGGTTTCTGGTTGAACGCGTAGCCACTCAGTAAAGTCACCAATCGCTTGCAAAAATACAGGATCGGCAATCGCTTGAGACTCGTTAGTCTTAACAGCAATGCTGATGGTGGTCATGCCGCTTACGGTCTCTTCCATGAAGTCGGCGGCTTGTCTAAATTCGCTTGAGGTATCGAAATACTTCACCGATTCATCGTTCACTTTGTTGAGTGGAATTAACGCGGCAGCGCCAACAATTACCAGAGTTGAAATCGGCAGCAATGCTTTACGGTTGGTGACGACAAAATCGCCCAGCTTATCCATAAAAGTGACTTGGTCTTCCGCTTTAGGATTGGCAGGCAGGCGTTTGACTGGCAGCAGTTTTAGCAACGCAGGCAACATAGTCACTGACAAGAAGCACGCGATGAGCACACCCAGTGCCGATAAGTTACCGAAATCACGGAGCACTGGAGAGTCCGACATATTCATCATCAAGAAACCAATCGCAGTGGTCACTGAGGTGATCAGAATCGGCATCGCATTGAGCTTGATGCTGTATTGAATGGCTTGTGCTTTCTCCATTCCGCGTTGCATCGCTTGTCTCATGGTCACAATCACGTGAACACAATCGGCGACAGCAAGAGTTAATACCAAGGTTGGAACATTAACCGTCGCGGTGCTGAGGAACATCCCTGCCCAACCGGATAAACCCATGGTGGCAACAATTGAAGCGATAATCACAATAAGCGTCGCCACGACACTAAAGAACGAGCGCAGCATAAAGGTCAGGAACACCAGCACCACCAACAGCATTAAGGGAACGAGCGTTGAGCTGTCCTCTTGAGCTGAAGTCATAAACGCATTGTTCATGGCAATGATGCCCGCTTTATGGAACTCGACATTTGGATACTGAGCTTGGTACTTACCGATCATGGCATTGATTGCCGCAATCACCTCTTGCACTTCTGCGGTCTTATCCACTTCTGGTAGCTGCACGGTTACGTTAACAATCGTCACATCGCCAGAGGCCGACACCAAGGCATTCTTAAGCAACGGTTCGTTAAGGGCGATCTGTTTTACTTTGGCGATGCGCTCTGGTGTGTGTTCGTATTCTTCGTACAGCAGGTCTTCCACCAAAAGATCATCTTCAATGGCTTCGGTGTGCTGATAATTAGCAAGGGAATCCACACGGCTTGAATACGGGATCTGCCACGCATCAACCGTGAGGTTTTGAATTAATGTGAGAGTTTCTGGGGTGAAGACATTGCCATCTTCAGGTGCGACAACAATCGCAAGGTTGTCGGTTTTTGCAAAGGTGGTTTGGATTTCATCGAACGCCATCAACTGCTTGTTGGTGCCTTCGAAGAAGATGTTGTAGTCCCCTCTAAAGTAGAGGCTCTTAGCCCCTAATGCAGAGAGAATGATGATTGAAAACACCACCAGCAGAACGATAAACGATCGCTTGGTAGGTATTGAATGCCAACTGTTTAGATCTGCGTTTGCACTATCGGCATTAGGGTTATCTCGGTTTTGCTGATCGAACGTGGGCTTCTGGCTGTCATGTTTCATCACAGTCTCCATTTGTGACGATTCGTCATATTTGTGTCATAAAAAGCCAGCCGAAGCTGACAAAAGACACAATGCTTAGTCAAAAACTCAAGAAAACAGCAACCACAGTCGGTCAATCTCAAGTTTGTGACGAATCGTCAAAAATGGTTATTAATAAACCCACATATGTGGGCTTAATGGAAGCTATCGACCTACAGACTCTAAGTAAGCGATCTCTTCACTGAACAGTTCTTGTTCTACACGACGCCAAGTTTTGCGGTAATCCCAATCGCTAGAGAGGGGTTGCCAATTGAGGCCGTCTAGAATCATGTTCGCGTTGTGTAATACTGAATACGGGTCTTGTAACCGCTTAATACAATGACTGTTTGATGCATTCTGTGACAAAGCATTTGAACCAAATGCAATTGACCAGTTAGCAAAAACGATGGCATCAGAACCAACACCAGAAGAGAACTTTAGGTCACCCGCTTCTACCGCTTGGTTAACCATAGAGTCGCATTGTTCAATCACCAACTCTTCCAGTTCATTCATCTCGGCGACGCGTGCACTAGACGCTTTCTCTAGTACCCACGGGCTTTTAGCCATGATCGCACAGGTTGAGAGTACCGGTTCCATGCGAGCATAGATTCGGTAAGCAACATGCAGTGCGACGATCTTTTCACGCGTGTTGCCTTCAAACTCTCCAGAACGAGCAAACATCATTGCTTCTGTTTTAAGAGAGTGAATACATAACGCTAAAACGACGTCTTCTTTGCTGCAAAAGTGATTGTAGATTGTCCCTTTAGAATAAGAGCTCGCAGCCGTTAGCTTGTCCATCGTTAGGTTTCCGAACCCTTGTTCTCGAACCAGATCTTTCGCCAACAACATCAACTCTACTTCTCGGTCTGCAATAGACTGCTGCTTTTTAGACAACACGCCTTTGCAACCAAAGATACCTTGTTTATCGCCTTTACAACCAAAGCCAAACATAATTTCTCAGTCCGTATTTGAGCTTAGCCATTATCTAAGCTTAGCCAGTATTTAAAACACTCCTATCCAATATTAACACGAATAGTAAATTCATGTAGTTAACCATTTTGTGACGCTTCGTCATTTTTGACTTATCGTCATAATAGCTCATTTATTGATCATATCAAGGTGTTTTATAAATTTAATATGCTTTGTGAATAGATACGTAAATCATCAATAGCTAACTTAGTGGCAATAAAAAGCCAGCAACTATCCGAATTGCTGGCTTGAAAGGTTTCATACTGATTGATGGGCACTCATGAATTGAACAGTCCCACTCCCACCAATTCTTATTGCTAACGCTTGTTACTAGTGCTTGTTGCTAATTCTGTTACAACAGGGCTTTACCATTTTCGCCCTGGGCGTACAGCGCCAAACTAATGGTCTTCAACGCTTCGGTTTCAGTTTCACTGACGGTTAACGACGACACGCTACTGCCATTCAAACGGCTCAACATCTGTCGAACTATTATCAACTGTGGTCTCACGCTCGGAATCCGAGTATCGATAAACTGAAACCAATCCGGGTTCATGTGGTGTTTTACTTTGTCCAACACATCTTTGTTGACGATGGTGAAGGTTTTAGCCCCCTCTTTGGCATCACGCAAAATGTCATAAATGACGTGTTCTTTCTCTTTGGCGACCAACATGCCTGAGATGTTGAGCTGTAACTCTCCGATGATGCCGTTCTTCATCTTCAAGAAGAACTTGATGTCTTTATAGCCCGAGCCTTGCGCTTTTTTATTGAACTGGCTTAGCCCTGATAATTTCGAGCCGAGGCCATAACGATCTTTCAAGGCTGACTGGTAGTGCTGGAGATCTTTGAACTCTTTAGTTCTCGATATGAATACCTTTGCCGCTGACATCGCTCGCACACTCTCGAACTCTATCGTCATACGTGCGCAGTCTTTTAGGTCTCCGATATCATCTAGCGGGTTACGGTTGGTAATTTTATCCAGTGCACCATTGAAGCTTTTAATGCCGCCATACGCTCCTGGTGGAACCGAGAGCTTGCCATTGAACAGAGAAACAACGTGTTTAGAGAACTCTTTCAGCTCTTCTTGTGCTTGGATGATCTCGCGATACATCATGAACAGTTGCTTGCGTTTAAGGTGTGCATTCGCCAGTTGGTTCTTGGCTTTAAAACTCGCCCCTTTCGACATGATCTTGGAGGTGCCATTGGGTGAGGTAACCACATTGCCCTGCATCTCTTCGCTAAGGTAAGTTTTGAAGGCATTGTCATCGGTTAAAATCGAATACATCAACTGGGCGACTTTACCCTGCTCTGTATTACGAAAGGATTGGCCTTGTAGGCTGGCTTTCAATTCCGCTAAGGCTTGTTGATAGGCTTTGTTGTTGACCAAACGAAAGCCTTGAGACATATGAGTCGATTTCTCGATATGCTTGAGAACTTCTGGCTTGCGTTTTTTGATTTCTTCTTTCTTCAATTCCCACTCTGTTTTGGTAAACGAGGTGCCGTTTTCCGGCATCATGGTGAATTCCACACTGGTTGGCATACAGTCTCCTTCTGTCGTGTCCATCCTTGAGTTGATTGTTCGCTTTTGGGCTAGCTTGGCGTCTAAGCGTAAACGGTTGAGCAAACTGGGTGTGCTGTTTTAACAAGAATCCCTAAACGTGCTCATTTGAACATAGCAATTATGCGAGCGTGCTACGAAAAAATTGGCGGGTCATGCTGCCTTTATGGGGCAAACCTCTCCTTATGGTTAATATTTGTCTCACTGATGTGGTTTTCTGCTAAGTTGCTATAAATTCAGTAAGGGGTGACTTACAATAGAGTCAACGACCTACCTTTTTTGAGAACACGATATTGAGCGCCAAATATTCTTATTTAGCTTGGCAAGTGAATACTTCTAGCCCAGCAGAAAAGCTTGTTTTATTGATGCTTGCAGACGGTGCGGATGAATCCGGTTACACCAATGTGTGCCTGCAATCGGCAAGTCAGCTTTGTGCTCTCTCTACGTTTGGTTTAGCCGACTGCCTGAAGTGCCTAGTCGACCAAGGTATTCTCGATAAGGTAAAAGTAGACTATCGAGATCAAAAAGAGATCCACGTATTCAAACTGCTCATTGAGCAAGAGCAAGCTGCTGCACCCGTTGAGGCTCAACCGGTCAATAGTATTCCGGTCTACTCTACGGCACCTGCACCTGCACCTGCACCTGCACCTGCACCTGCACCTAAGTTTCAGCCTGCTCCGGCACCAATGCAAAACATGCAGCATGCCCCTCGCCCACAAAGTCGAGGCTCAATGACCAGCAACACGGTTTCCACTCATGATTTGGATGAAGAGATCATTCCAACATGGGCAGAACGTGCGTTCAAATTCTCCGGCCTTGCTGGTGACCATAGCTTAATATGGAAAAAATTTGTCCTCTGGTATAAAGCCAAAGCCAATGAACTCATGCCAATCTCTCGCATCGAATCTAAGTTGCAGTACTGGTTAGTTAACGAGAAGCAAAATGAAAGACAACAACAGCAGAAGACCTCTCAATATTCAGGAAATGCAGGACAAGCTCAAGGAAATGGGTATCGACAAAAGCTTAGCCCATCTGAACGCTTCAGGCAGCAGCTCATTCAAAAAGGCAAAAAGCCAACCTTCTGATCCTGCACCTACAGTCGTTCCAGAAGTTTTACCGGCAGTTTCGTCGCCATCCGTACCTGTTGTTGAATCAGACACTGGCTCAAATCAACAAGTACCTGTGGTTGACCAAGATCCACCAGAACTTGAGCTAACAGACTGGTGTATCCATGTGTTCGGCTCTTTCTTGAGCGTGTACGAGACTCAGTGGGAATACCAGTACGGTAGTGAGCCAAGTGGTAAGTTCATTGAGTTTGCTAACTCTGTCGATTCTGACGGCCTTAACCGCGTACTTATGCACTGTCATGAGCGTATTCAGCTAGGCAACAGCTGGCCACCGCAAATGGGTGAGCTTTGGATTCTGAAAGACTCTCTGACAGAAGAAGAGCTGTTGGATAGCCGTATTCGAGTATTGTCTCGCACCGCTGCGAACAAGATTGAGAAATGGCTGATTCAAAACAAGCTGTATGACTTGAAACGCACTGCGGAAAACAAGCTTGATGGTCTGTTTAAGAAGTACTACTTGGAAGCAAAACGTTTAGATGAGAAAGGTATGCTTGAAACGGAATTACCACAATTCCTACTTGCTGCTAACTCAGTGAAGAACTTGAATGATTTGAAGCGTGAAGAGTACGAAAGCAAACACGGTAAAGCGCTGAATCCAAGAATCCAACAGATTCTCGACAGCAAAAAGTAGCCTCCCGCTTTCTAGTGTGAAAAACACATTGAATAGATACAAAAATGCCAGCAATTAAGCTGGCATTTTTTATGAATTCTTACGAACTCTTTAGCGACTAAGACCGACTAATTACAGTAGGTGGATAGTTGCGTTCAGAGAGAAAACGCCTGCGTCGTCATCTTTCATTTTGAAGTTTTGGTAGCTAGCGCCTACAGATAGTGGACCAAAGATGAAGTATTCAGCGCCTACAGCGTACATGATATCAACGTCGTCTTGCTTGAAGCTATCGCCTTTCACTTCGTAAGAGTGAAGACCACCCTTCGCGTATACGTGAAGAGGACCGAAGTCGATGCTTGGTTTGATTGCTAGGTAAGCTGTGCTTACGTCAACGTTTTGTGCAGCACGGTTGCCGTAGCTAACGTTGTCGAAAGAACCTAGATCCCAGTAACCCGCTTCAACACCGATAAGTGGCAGGATACCTGTACCTACGTGGATGCCCACTGCGTTTTCATCTTCGCCTGCGAATGAGTTTTGACCACCCATTACACCGCCGTACAACCAAGAATCAGCCATTGCTGTTGAAGATGCACCTAGCAGTGCTAGTGCCAATAACGTTTTTTTCATATTCGACCTTTTTCGTCCTAGTGGCAGGCCTTGAGTGGTAATAAATTGCCACCAAGTCGCCCTGTATGTAATAACTATTCAATTAGTAATGCAATAAGCAAGATTTATACCCAAACCTTGCCATTGCGTCTAGCATTATTCCTTTAGCAAGCGTCGATTGCGTTTTTAACACGCTTATCTGACACTGGATAAGGCGTACCGAGTTGCTGTGCGAAGAAGCTTACACGAAGCTCTTCAATCATCCAACGCACCTCTTTTACGTTTTCTGGAACCGCGATCCCTTTTGGAATTTTATTCAGCAGCTCTTTGTAATCATTCATTACTGACTCAACTTTGATCATATGCAAACGATCTTTGTTAGGGTCAATTGGCAGCTTCTCCATGCGGCGTTCGATTGCCTTCATATAGCGTAGGATATCTGGCAAGCGTTTCCATCCACATTCTGTGGCAAAACCCTTAAAAATCAAACCTTCTACCTGAGCTTTTATGTCAGAAAGTGCAAATGCCATAGAAAGATCAACACGCCCTTTCAGTTTCTTGCTGATGCTGAATGCGGTAGTAAGAATGGTTTCTACCTGCTGAGCAATCTCAACCACGGTGTCACCCAACTCTGCACGTACGTGTTCTTTCAGTGCTTCAAACTGTTCTGGTTCCCAAACCAAACCGCCCTTCTCTTCGATCAGCTTATCAATACCACAAGCGATACAGTCATCGATAAGATCGAGAACCTTGCCGTATGGGTTGAAGTACAAGCCAAGTTTCGATTTGTTCGGCAAGTTCGAGTGCAAGTATTTGATTGGCGACGGCACGTTCAACAAGATCAAACGACGCTGACCAGATTTCATTGCCGAGATCTGCTCTTGCTCCGTTTCGAACAGTTTGATCTCTACGCTGTCTTTGGTATCCACCAACGCTGGGAAGGCTTTTACATCGTAGCCACCGCGCTTCTGTTGGTAGACTTTTGGTAACTCACCAAAGCTCCACGTATGTAGGTTTTGCTGCTCGATATCGTCATCCGCAACTTTAGAAAGCGTTTCTTGAACTTTGTCTTTCAGTCTCTCTTTCAGTTCATGTAAGTCTTTGTGTTCTTTCAACTTACGTTTGCGATGATCCACCGCACGGAATGTTACCTTTAAGTGCTCTGGAATCTGGTCTAACTTCCAATCATCTCGTACCACTTCTACACCCGTCATGCGGCGTAGCTCTTTCTCAAGAGAATCCAGTAGCGGCGCTTCAAGTGGTGTCACACGAGCCAAGAACGCATCAGCGTAATTTGGCGCAGGCACAAAGTTACGTCGTAACGTCTTTGGTAGTGATTTGATTAAGCTAACCACCAATTCCTGACGCAGGCCTGGGATCTGCCAATCAAAACCGTTCTGGTCGATTTGGTTCAAGATAGGCAGCGGAATGTGTACCGTTACACCATCGTTGTCATCGCCCGGCTCAAACTGGTAGCTCAGTTTTAACTTCAGGCCATTTTGGTGCCAGAAGTTCGGGTAATCTAAATCGGTAACGTGGCTTGCATCACCGCGGAACAGCATCGATTTCTCGAAGTTAAGCAGCTCTGGAGTCTCTTTGCTGGTTTTCTTCCACCAAGTATCAAAGTGACGGCCTGAAACCACCTCTTCGCCTACGCGCTGGTCGTAGAATTCAAACAGTTCATCATCATCGATCAAGATGTCACGACGACGTGATTTGTGCTCTAGCTCTTCCACTTCTTGTAGAAGTTTGCGGTTCTGTTTGAAGAACGCGTGCTTGGTTTCCCACTCGCCCTCAACCAGTGCACTACGCACGAATAACTCACGGCTAATCGTTGGGTCAATCGCGCCATAGTTCACTAGGCGTTTAGGAACAATTGGAATTCCGTAAAGCATCACTTTTTCGTGTGCCATTACCGCCGCTTGTTTCTTCGACCAGTGTGGTTCGCTGTAGCTGCGTTTAATTAGGTGCTTCGCTAATGGTTCAATCCACTCAGGCTGAATTTTAGCAATCACACGGCCCCAAAGTTTTGAGGTTTCCACCAGCTCAGCAGACATGATCCACTTAGGCTGTTTCTTAAATAGGCCAGACGCAGGGAAGATATGGAAGCGCGCGTTACGTGCACCTTGGTATTCATTCTTCTCTTGGTCTTTCATACCGATATGAGAAAGCAAACCTGATAGCAATGAGATGTGAATACCATCGTAGCTGCCCGGTTCGTCGTTGAGCTTGGTATCCAGTTCACGCATTGCTTGGTGAATTTGGAAGTACACATCTTGCCACTCACGAATACGCAGGTAGTTCAGGTAATCTTGCTTACACTGTTTGCGGAATTGGTTGCTCGACAGCGCTTTTTGCTGTTTCTTGATGTAGTCCCAAAGGTTCACAAAGGTGATGAAGTCTGAGTCTTTGTCGAAGAAACGCTTGTGCTTGTCGTCAGACGATTGCTGTTTGTCTGATGGACGCTCACGCGGGTCTTGGATTGAAAGTGCAGACGCAATAACCATCACTTCGTGTAGACAGCGGTTGTTTGGCGCTTCGATAACCATGCGCGCTAAACGCGGGTCGATCGGTAGCTTAGACAGCTTACGACCAATTGCCGTTAGCTTCTTAGTATCGTCGCCTTGATTCTTGTTCTTATTGCTCGGTTTACCCGAAGCAATCGCACCCAGCTCTTCAAGCAGTCTTACACCATCTTGAATGTTGCGCTTATCCGGCGCTTCAACAAATGGGAATGCTTGAATGTCACCTAGCCCTAGTGCCGTCATCTGCAGGATTACAGACGCTAGGTTGGTACGCAGAATCTCAGGATCGGTAAACTCTGGGCGTGACTCGAAATCTTCCTCAGAGTACAGACGAATACAGATACCTTCAGCAACACGACCACAACGACCTTTACGCTGGTTCGCACTCGCTTGAGAAATTGGCTCAATCGGTAGACGTTGTACTTTGGTGCGGTAGCTGTAACGGCTGATACGCGCAGTACCTGGATCGATTACGTACTTGATGCCCGGAACCGTTAGCGAGGTTTCTGCCACGTTGGTTGCCAGTACAATGCGACGGCCAGTATGTGACTGGAAGATACGGTTCTGTTCACCCGCCGAAAGGCGCGCGTACAAAGGTACAATCTCAGTATCACGTAGATTACGCTTACTTAGTGCGTCCGCAGTATCACGAATTTCACGCTCACCGTTCATAAAGATCAGGATGTCGCCTAAGCCTTCATCACACAGCTCATCAACTGCTTCGAAGATACCTTCCATTTGGTCACGATCAGAATCGCTGTCGTCACCACCTAATGGGCGGTAGCGTGTATCAACTGGGTAAGTACGGCCCGATACTTCGATGATTGGTGCATTATCGAAGTGCTTAGAGAAACGCTCTGGGTCGATGGTTGCCGACGTGATGATCACTTTTAGGTCTGGGCGCTTTGGTAGCAACTCTTTCAGGTAACCCATGATGAAATCGATGTTCAGGCTACGTTCGTGCGCTTCATCGATAATGATGGTGTCGTACTGGTTTAAGAAACGGTCGTGTTGAATCTCCGCCAGTAGAATACCGTCGGTCATCAGTTTGATTTGTGTGTTGTCAGAAATCTGGTCGTTGAATCGAACCTTATAACCAACAAATTCACCCAGCTGGGTTTCCATCTCTTCGGCAATACGGTTCGCAACCGAACGCGCAGCCAGACGTCGAGGCTGAGTGTGACCAATTAGGCCAAATCGGCCGCGGCCAAGCTCAGAACAAATCTTAGGTAACTGAGTGGTTTTACCCGAACCCGTTTCACCCGCCACGATAACCACTTGGTTTTCTTCAATGGCTTTCGCAATATCATCGCGCTTTTGGCTAACAGGGAGAATCTCTGGGTATTCAATGGTTGGTTTTTGCGCAGCACGCTGGGTTGCCGTCATCATCGATTGGGCAATGTCTAATGCGATTTCATCGAAAACAGCATGCTTAGATTTTTCGTTCTTAATACGGCTTGCACCAGAAATGCGCTTACTTAGACGGAAGCGGTCGCGCATCATGCACTCATTTAAGGCCTTACGAAGAGAGGCTGGGCTATTTTGAGATGCGCTTGCTTTAGGTGCTTGTTGTTTGTTGTTTTGCTTTTTTTGATTAGCTTGATCAGCAGCAGAGTCCGATGTCGCGTTGGTATTCACGACATGGTTATTTTTATCTGCTTTTTCCGGAGACGAAGTCACAGCGTGTCCTATTCTTTCTCTTATATAAACTCGCGCGATTGTAGCACATAAGGGCTAAAACAAGATAATGGAAAGCGGCACTTAGCAGTCATTCAATTTTTTCGAATAAGTTCAGCGAATAAATCGCCTTTTGAGCGTTTTTAGTTTGCCTATAATCCATCACATAACAAAAACACTTATTCAAGGATTCCCATTATGTCTCGTGTATTAGCCCTAAAATCAAGCATCCTAGGCGACTACTCTCAATCAACTAAACTGGTTGAAGAGTTCATCAAAAATGTAGACCAAGATAAACTGACGGTTCGCGATCTAGCTGCAAACCCATTACCAGTGTTGGACTTCTCGGTAGCGACTGCACTTCGCGCGACGGAAGACCTATCTCAAGACCAACAATCGATTGTTGATCTATCTAATACGCTGATCGAAGAAATTAAAGCGGCAGATACACTCGTAATTGCTGCACCTATGTACAACTTCACTATCCCGACTCAGCTTAAAAACTGGATTGATCTCATTGCTCGTGCTGGCGTGACATTCACATACACAGAGAACGGCGTGAAAGGTCTCATCGAAGGTAAGAAAGCGATTGTAGTGACGACTCGTGGCGGCATTCATAAAGACGCAGCAACTGACAGCATAACGCCTTACCTACGCACTGTACTTGGTTTTGTTGGCATCACGGATGTGGAATTTGTTTATGCAGAAGCACTAAACATGGGTGAAGACGCAGCAGCAAAAGGCATCTCAGAAGCACAAAGCAAACTTGCTGAGCTAGTGTAAAACTATGCCGACACAGCAAATCGTAGTGTTGGTTTGATAGATGTAAATAAGAGCCCCCTTTAGGTACAGTATGCTAAAGGGGGCTCTTCTGTTTTGCTTTCTATGTGAATTGACTAAAGCATGTTTGGGTTATTTCAGAGTCACAGTAACCTTATCTGTCGCTAGGCTACTTCCACCGACATACACATCCACTTCACCCTCTTCGTACATAAAGCATTGTTGGCTACCGTAGAATTTTAGCTCATCTGCCTCAATCTCAAGTCTCACGGTTTTGCGCTCATGTCCTTCTAAAAGGCACTTAGCAAAGGCTTTCAGCTCTCTCTGAGGACGCGTTGTAGAAGAAACCATACGTGAGATATAGCACTGAACGACTTCTTGCCCAGCAATCGCAGAGGTGTTTTCAACTTCAACCTCAACAATTAGGCTCTCGTTCTCTGTAATTTCAGGCGTCACCGCCGTCAATTTCCTATACTCAAACTGCGAGTAGCTTAAGCCGAAACCGAATGGGTAAAGTGGTGTATCTTGCTCATTTTTATATGGCATGTACTCTTGATACGCTCGCATTTTACCTATCGGTTTGCGGCCGTAATGCATCGGGATTTGCCCTGTACTTCTTGGTACTGTCATGGTGAGTTTGCCACTCGGATTACTATGACCAAACAGTAAGTTACCGACCGCATTGCCTGTCTCTGTGCCACTTTGCCATGCATAAACCAGTGACTGGGCGTATTGCTCAATCTTAGGTGATGGTACGGGCCTACCTGTACACTGAACCACAATCAGAGGTTTGCCTATTTTTCCGATAGCCTCAATCAACTCTTCTTGACCCGGTGGTAGCACAAGCTCGGCGATATTACGTGCTTCTCCCGTTCGGCGATGGCTTTCACCGACACACAGTACGACGACATCACTGCGATGCGCACACTCCATCATGTCATCACTAAACGCGCTTGAATCAGTAATTATGGTGTTCTCTGGCGCTGCGGCTTGGATGCCATCGGCAATCGTTGCAACGTCGTCCGCATTGCCATCTAAACACCAAGAACCAAGGTGCTGCCTCTGTGAATGAGCATGAGGGCCAATCACAGAAATGGTTAAGCCTTGCGATTTCAAAGGTAGCAAATCACCGTCGTTTTTAAGCAGTACCATACTTTCTTCAGCAAGAACTAACGCTTTGCGCTTATGATCTTCTAGACCCAGCACACTCTTATGCAGTTCAGGGTCGATATATGGTCGTTCAAACAACCCAGCGCGGAACTTAGTTAACAGCACACGGTAGACTGCTTCATCTAGATTTTCTTGCAAGCTTGGATTGTTCTTCACCAACTCTTCAAGGGTATCTTCGTAGGCTTCGTGCGTCATCGCCATATCCACCCCCGCATCCAACGCCTTTAATGCCGCAGCCGATGGGTCTTTCGCAACTTGGAAGTATTCCAGATCGGAAATAGAGCCCCAATCACTGACAACCATGCCATCAAACTTATGCTCGCCTTTGAGCCAGTTTCGAATCAATGGACGAGAGCCAGTTACCGGTGTACCACCAAGGTCGTTAAATCCAGACATCATGGTTGCAACACCAGCTTTTACTGCTGTAGCAAAAGGCGGCAGGTGCACATTATGTAAGGTGTTATCACTCAACTCAGTCGTGTCGTAATCACGACCACCTTCTGATGCGCCATAACCTACAAAGTGTTTGGCACACGCCACCAGCTTATTTGGCTGTGAAGGGTCATCACCTTGAAAACCTTTCACCACCGATTTTGCAAACTGACTGGTTAAGTATGGGTCTTCACCAGAGCTCTCAATCACTCGCCCCCAGCGAGGATCTCGAACGATGTCGAGCATAGGCGCAAAGGTCCAGTTGATGCCCAATGAGGCCGCTTCAGCCGCAATGCACTCGTAAGCTTCTCCAACCAATGCTAGGTTCCAAGAACAGGCTTGAGCTAGCGGAATAGGCAACACTGTCTTTTGGCCATAAATCACATCACGAGCGAATATGATTGGAATCCCAAGGCGGCTTTTTTCCATCGCCACTTTTTGGATCTCATTCAGCTGGTGCGGGTCAACCGATTCACCCGGCGCATTACCCGCCCACGCCGTGTCAGCAAGGATGCGTGAGCCATACGCACCCTGCTCTACTTTCATCAAGTACTCTTTCTTGTTGTCGTCATAATCCAGCATTGGCGATTGGCAAAGCTGACCCACTTTTTCGGCAAGCGTCATCTGAGACAGTAAATCTTGCGCCCTAGTTTGGTAACTTGCTGAGCTGTCTTTGTATAGAGTCATCGATTAGATCTCTTTCATTTTGTAACGTGGGAAAGCTTCAGCTAGAAACTCAGTCATCTCTTGGTATAACGCATCATTACCAGACTGCTTTGCTAAGCGTCGCAGTTGGTCGGCCGCCGTTGGTACATATCTAGAATCAAGCTGAACGTAGATCTCGATGAACTCCATCAACTGCTGTTCGTTAAGTTGCTCAATGATCAATACAGGCTTTTCTAATGACTCGTAGTAAGCATCTGGCTTAGGACCAAGCGTTGCGTTTCGCCAAGTTTCAATCACCTGTTGATAGCCGCCCAAATACTCGTCTTCAATTCTAAGCTCGAGTTTGTTCATCCCTTTTAACGCAGTCACTAATTCACCTTGCTCGTATTGCTGCTCTGCGTAGGCAAAGTAGTTTTCAGATAGTGAATAGGCTTTCAACCAAGCCGAACCGTAGGCGATTAGAACAACCGAGGTCAGCGCTAATAATTTATATCCTGTCGATACTTTCATTACTTAACCCCTACGCCAGTAAATGCCTTGATGAAGTTCTTCTGTAGGCAGAAAAAGACAATCACAACAGGAACCGCAATCATGGTGGTCATCGCCCATAGTTGCTCTAGGTTGGTTCCCGGAACTTCAGTTTTAAAGTTGTACAACGCAAGCTGCAGCGTCATCAAAGAATCATCTCGTACGTAAAGTAGTGGCCCCATAAAGTCATTCCATGCTCCCATGAAGGTCAGAATGCCGACCGTTGCTAGAGCTGGTCGCATCATAGGCAGAATGATTTTGAAGAAGATACGCATCTCGCTCGCGCCATCAATTCGCGCCGCTTCCAAGTAGGCGTTGTCTATCTGCTTCATGAACTGCACCATCAAGAAGATGTTGTATGCACTGATTGCCCCCGGAATGATCAACACGCGATAGGTGTTAATCCAGTTCCACTCATACATCATCATGTAAGTTGGGATAGTGAACAAAATCGCCGGAATCATCATCGAACCAAGAATCACTTTCAGCCAAAACTCGCGACCAGGTAAGTTGGTTTTTACAATCGAATACGCGACCATCGATGAGAACAGTGTGTTCAGTACCGTGACAGTGACTGAGATAAAGATGGTGTTGAAGAACACTCTTCCCAAGTTCACTGAATCAAACACCTTGATGTAACCAGCAAACGACCACTCTTTAGGTAAACTGTTCGGGCTGTGCATGATCTCAGGACCGGTCTTAAATGAGTTGATCACCATGTAGAAGAACGGATACAACACAATAAGGGTGGCAACCAGAAGTGTGCCGTAAATCAGTAGGTTCTTTTTCTTATCAGCATTCATGATTAGTCTTCCTTACTGGTGATTTTTAACTGCATCATCGTCAGCAGGTAAATTACGCAAGCGAGCATTAAGCCAATGGTTGAAGCTTCACCCATCTTCATCTGCTCAAAACCGGTTTGGTATAGATAGAGCACAGGGGTCAGCGCCGATTGGTAAGGGCCACCGTTTAAGTCGAAGTTCATGAACACTTCGATAAACATCTGCAGGCCATTAATGATGTTCATTGTCATCACGAACACGATCTGCGGCATGATCATCGGCAGAGTAATTTTCTTGGTCTTACGCCACCACGATGCACCATCAATGTCAGCAGCTTCGAACAGAGACTTATCGATGCTGGCGATACCACCAAGGAAGATGATCATTTGAACGCCAAACCACTTCCATGCACTGAACACCGCAATCACAGGCATTGGTAGCCACTCTTCAAACTTCCAGAACACTGGCTCTGAAAGAAGATTCGCGCCCACCATGGTATTTTGAATGGGACCTGAAGGGCCTGACACGAAGTCGAAAATGATCATCGCTACGGTAATCGAGGTCACCACTGGAATGAACATGATGGTGCGGAACATGCTCGATAAGAACTTAATCTCATTGAGAAGCAAGGCCAAACCCAGTCCAATAACGAAGCTCAACGATACAAAAATGACTTGGTTAAACACCACATTGAACAGCGACTTCCAGAACAAGAAGTCCGTTACCACGGTAATCCAGTTGGTTAAACCGATGAACTTGGTGTTCTCTGGCATCAAGATATTTACGCTTAGAAAGCTGCTCTCAAACGACAAGAAGAACGGGTAAATCAAAAAAAACGCGAAGTACACAATCCATGGTGCAAGGAACAGGTAGCCGGTTATGAGGTTATCTTTTTTCATAGTTTCACTTAGACCTATCACACTATTCGTTAATGAGTTTTTCAGCTTGCTTCGCCGCTGCTTCCACCGCTTCTTCAGCAGAAACATCTTGCTTAACCACCGCTTTGGAATACTGCTCAAGAATGACGCCAGCCATGTCTGATGACAGTGCAAAAGGTTCATTCAATTTTGCATTTGGTAGTTGTTCAACAAATGGCTTAGCTTCTGGCGTGTTGTAGTAAGGTCGGTCTTTTAGCGAGATCAGTGTTGGCAGTTGACCCAGCGCCATGTTGGCCTTGTGGTTGAACTCGTCTTCCATCATCAGCTCTAAGAACGCCCAGGACAGCTGCTCTTTCTCGACACTGTTTTTGAAGATCATCAGCGCACGGCCATCCAGTGTAGAATATGAGGTATCGCCTTTGTTCAGCGTCGGAATCGGTGCTAATCCAACATCTTCTCCCACCACCATCGGCTTGCCTGCTGCTTCCGTTAGGTTTGCTTTCCAGCCAAAGCCAAACTGTGGCCACATACCAATGGTGCGTGAGAAGAAGTTCTTCTCCATGGTCAGTGGCGCATACTGCTGCGCCTTCGCCATCGTTTCAAAAAACAGCGCTAGGCTCGCTTCTTCTCTATCGAAGTTAGGGTTGGTACCGAAACGATTAAGCAAGCCGTATTGGCCGTCGTTGAAGTTGTAGTACATCTGAGCCAGCATGCTCCAGTACCAGCTACCCCAAGACAGTGCTTCGTTCCAGAATACGGTGCCGTACACTGGGCTGCCATCTGCTCTTGGAGGCAGTTGGCTGATCTTTTCTGCCGCGTGTAAAAATTCGTCCCAGGTTTGAGGTGGGTTCTCTGGGTCTAAACCCGCTTCAATGAACAGCTCTTTGTTGTAGAGCATCAGCGTCGTTGTTGCATTCCAAGGGATGTAATAGCTTCGACCGTAATTTTTCTGCATGAATACAGGATCGATCCTGTCCTCCATCGCATTGAATCCTTCGAACTGCTCTAAGTAAGCGAGCTTACCCATCTTCGCGTATTTCGCGGGTTGGTAACCAAACACACCTGCATATAGGTTTGGCACATCACCTGCTGCCATACGGGTCTCTAAGTTTTCATCGTTTGATACGACTACATCTACGTTGGGATACCTTTTTTTGAACTCAGGAACTAACTCAGAACGGACAAAGTCCATGTAGTTACCCACTGGGGTCATGACTTCGATACGGGTATTATCTGCGAGTGACACTTGCGAACTCAGCGCAAGCACACATCCAATCAACCACTTTTTCATAACTATCCTACAGAGTTTCACGTAAAATTAATGACGTTGGCAAAATCGTTAATGCTTGTGAGTCTTTAGCTTTTTCATCAAGCGCATTGATAAGCGTTGATGCTGCAAGCTCCCCCATCCCCTCTTTCTCATGGGTAACGGTGGTTAAACTAGGAATCATTAACTCTGCCATTCTTATATTGTCGAAACCGACGAGCTTCATTTCACTCGGGATGTCTATTTCAAAACGCTTCGCTGCGCGAATTATGCCGATCGCCATCTCATCGTTGGCCGCAAATACCGCGTCGGGTCTGCGCCCTTGCTCCAATAATTCCTTCATCTGCTTGTAAGCGGTCTTTTCTGTGAAATCGCTTTTGATCAAATGATGGTTTTTAACTGGTATATTGAAATAGCCCAAAGCTGAGATGTAGCCATCCAGTCGCTTCTTGCTATCGTATGAGTCTTCTGGCCCAGTGAAGAAGTAGATGTCTTTGCAGCCCTTAAGCACCAACTCTTTGGTTGCACTGAATGCGCCACCAAAGTTGTCGATAAGGATGTTATAGATACCGGGAGCACTTATTTCTCGGTCTAGAACCACCATAGGGAAATCTGGGCCTGCGACCGACTTTAGAAACTCGGTATCAAATGAATTGGTTAACACCACCGCGCCATCAACAACTCGATCTCGAATATACTTGTGAGCCGTAGAGTCTTCATTGCCATACATGCTACAAGCCACGACATCATAGCCACGCTGGTGACAGACCTTCTCGATACCTTTGACAAGTTCGCTGTATATCGGGCCAAACCAGTTGTTTAGAAACAGGCCGATAGCATAGCTACGACGCTGCTTCAACTGCTTAGCATTGGTGTTAGCGACATAGTTCATCTCGTGAGCAATATTGAGAACATGCTGACGCGTCTTTTCACTGACACGATTGCAGTCATTCATTGCGTACGAAACGGTTGCGATGGAGACATTCGCTTTTTTAGCTACGTCTTTAATAGTCACTTTCATTTCACTTCTTTCCTTTAAGAGCCCAGCTCTTCACACCTTGTATTTTTCTCATACTCAGCCTTTGGGTTGGGCCCATCGCTGAGCCCAACAGATTATTAAAGGGAGATATGAAGGGTGTTTTCTTCACTACTCAATCTCTGAAGCAACCATTCGCGTGAGATCTTCGCACCACCAGAACGGTAGCGGTTCTCAGTCAGTTCAAATGGCACCGTTTCACCGTTTATCGAGATTGCTTTTGGAGTGTGTGAACCTTCAACCAAATCGATAACCAAGGTCACTGGCTTCTCATCAAGCTCAAAGTGGATCTTCGTTTGACCAACTCGCGGAGAGATTACTGGGTCAAGAATGAGATCGTTGTGCGCGAATCGAACACCAAAGACGTTAGAGATAAGTTGGTTAACGTAGATGCCCGGGCCACTTGAGTAGATTCTCCAGCCGCCTTTCACCGCAACTTCACCGTTTTTAACTTGGTCAAAGTTGTCGTATGCCGTTGGTCTGTCATTGAACTTCGCATCTGAACTTGAGAAGTACGCGTTTGACTGACGAAGCTCAGCATTTGGCACGTGGTCTTGAATACCCACAGGGATAATCTTGTACAGGTTGTCGAATACCGCTTCAGCATCGCCCAACTTACATAGCGCTTCGATGAATCGAATATGAGCGTGACAGTATTGAAGGCCCACTTCGCGTCCAAGGTTGGCTGCCAGTTCTGCGCGCTTAAAGTAGCTCTGTTTACCTGCTTTGTACTCGGCCATTTTGTCCATCAAGCGAACACCGTCTGGGTGCACAAGATTTTGCTTGATGATGTCCATGTGAGAGCTCGCCATTTCTGGAGCAAACACTTCTGAAATGATTGAACGGCTTGCTGGCAATAGACGGTAGTTGATACCCGTTTTTTGGTCTGATGGATGCAGCAAGTGTTCGATTTGCTTAACACTCCCCTTTTCATCACGATCAAAGTGGATAAAGCCTGCAATCACGCCATCTTTAATCAAGTAATGGTGGTAATCACTTTCCATCTTGTCGGCCAACTCCATCAAAGAAGCCGCGTAGTCTTGATGTTCACTGCCTTGAAGGGCTTGGTACATACCTTTAAGGGCTTGTAGCGTTAATGGAATTGTCCAACCACTCACCATGTTCTCACGCAGTGATTGGTTCGCTGGTTGCAGCGTATCGTCCCAGTCGCCATCGCCGTAGCAAGAGAGCGATGTACCCGGTACAAGGTTATCAAGCATATGCTGAACTTGAGTCTGTACGTGGTGAATTAACGTGAAGCGGCTTTCGCTCTTTACAAAGCCCTCTTCTGCTAGCGTGTACGGCAGTTCAACATCCAGAATACTGATGTCGCCCGTCGTATTTAGGTAATCAGCTAGAGCTTTAAGCGGCCATACTACGATGTCACCGTGCGCTTCTTCTTGTTGAATAGTCGCGTATTGGTCGAACATGAACCACTGAGGCCAAGTACCCGTTTCTTGGTATTGGTGGCTGTAGATCTCTTCTAGTACCGCTTTTGCCTTCTCGTATTCCTGCATCGACATAAACAGTTCGAATGGGCCTTGAGACACATCACGCGTACCCCATGCAGCACCCGAGTATTGCTCTAAGCCGTGTGGTGTTGAGTAGTGAACTAAGGCGTTGTGAGTGAACCAGTTCAGACACGTATTGATGCGCTGGCTGTTGCCGTTGTCATCACTGAAATTAACATTGAAGCCTTTAGTCAAAGACTGAATACCTTTTTGGTATTGCTCGCGTTCCGTCTCAAACGCCATAAATTGTGCAGTAGTGTCTAGCTCGCCCGTCTTACCGCCAATCGCGATAGAACAGTGGCTTTCAAGAGAACCGTTCAGTACCAGATACTCCACTGAATCAGAATCCGCACGTCCGATCGTTTCAGCCGTTACGTCCATGCCTGACACTGCAAGGCCATAGCTCAGCTGCGGCATGAATTGATCAATCAGTTCATTCTTGCCTGTCACTGTGAACAGTTCGCCATCTCTTGCAATCTCTACACTGCCTTCGCCTTCGTTGTTACCGAAAACAAGTTGGTGTGACATTTTGATTGAAAGCGGAGCCTCAATTCCGTGCTTGGTGATATCTAGCTGGATGATTGGGCTTTGCGCACTTGAGAACGAAACGATCTCTAGGTAGCCGCCAAGTAGTTTATAGATCCAACGCGAATAGTTTTGGCCAGTTTCGTAAGCCGAAGGCATGCCCAATAAGCGGTAGGTTCCTTCCACTTCAACCCATACTCTTTGCCCCGCATGAGTGAATTGGTTTAACGGGTTTCGGCACACACCCAATAGTTTATTGAATGAGGTGTTGCCAAGCGTCAACTGTGAGTTGAAAACACCGCTGATGTAGTGTGTCGAGCTCATGATAGATTGCTGGTAATCTTGATTATTACCCGATGCAATCACATGACCTGTCATACGCTCTAGATGCTTCTCTTTTTCTGGCAAGGTCACGTATTTGTTGTCGCCATAGAAGAATGACAGCAGTTCACCGTCTTTAACGTCTGCGAACGTTTGATCATCACCGAAGAACTCTGTGATCTCTTTCTCGCTCAGCTTTTCGCCCTGCAGGTACTCGCCTTTAGGTTGGTGCACACAAGACAGAGGCTCACGTTTCATCTCTTCTGATAACGTCAGCTGAGCATGCTTAGCTGTAATCTCTTCCAGTTCAATGGGCTCACCCGAATTTGATTTCGGCAAGTCCGCAGTGACAACGCCGTAGAAAACCACTTCCTTAGACGAGTCTGCTGCAAGCGTGATCTCTTCAGTTTGAAGCGCGATGTAGCCCATCTCATATTGATATTTTTGGTTTTCAAGTTGAGCCGCGTTCAATGCTACGGCCTCACCGGTTAACTTGAACTCTTTACCAAAGAACTGGAAACCATCGGTGCTGTAGCCAACAACAGGTGAAAGAGAACCCAATTGAATGCGCGGGTTGCCTGAAGATTGAGGCAAGTTCTGACGGCTACAAACCACGTAACCCATTTGGTTTTCAAAGATTTGATGGTCGAGGTACTGAGAGCAGTACAGTTCATTGGTTTTAACTGCGCCTTCATCCGCAAGGCCAACATCTTGACCGTAAATCAGGTCATACGTCAGTGGTTGTGAAGAGAGGTTGGTAATGTTCACATCGTAGAAAAACGTATGATCAGCCGTTTTAATCGACACAACGGCTTCAAAGTCTTCGGTTGTTGTTACCCACTGTAGTGAACCATCGCTCTGCTTAAACGTTTCAATCTTGTTATTAAAAAAAAGCAATGGTGTGACATTTAATTTACCTTCGCCTTTAACACGAAGAAATACATTCGAGATAGCCATTTCTGAGTCAGGCGTATCGAACAAAGACACCATTAAACGATCACTGCGAATTGCGCCTAGTACGCCATCTGCGTTGAATGTGAGGTTTAGGCTTTCATTGCCGACGCTCATTTGTGATCCAGGTTGAATGTGGTGCATAAAGCTTTACTCCAAACTTATTTTGATTCTGTGTAGTGGATATTTTCTTGAGAAGCGTCATCAAAGACGTGGCATTTCTCGACTTGAAGTTGAATGTGGCAATGGGTGCCGACATCTGGTGTTTGCTCTGTATCGAGTAGCTTACAAACCACTGGTTTATCGAAGATAGTGACGTGTAAGTAGACTTCTGATCCTAGCTCTTCTTTCGCCTCAACTTTTGCCGGTAGCGTGTTTTGATTCGCTTGATTCGAGACCGACAAGTGCTCTGGACGAATACCAAGGTGAACGCGGTGCCCCACCCACTCTCTCGCTTTCTCTTGATGTGCTTGCGACAGTTCGATGGTGTGTTCATTGAGTTGAACGCACACATTTCCGCTTTGTTCTAACAAGGTGCCTTCAAGCATATTCATGGCTGGGGAGCCAATAAACTCAGCAACAAATTTGTTTTTAGGCTTGTGATACACATTCATCGGCGTATCGACTTGCATGATGCGACCTTGGTTAAGAATGCAGACGCGGTCCCCCATAGTCATCGCTTCAACCTGATCGTGGGTTACATAGATCATGGTTGCGGGTTTACCTGATTCTTGAAGCTGGCTGTGTAGACGAATGATTCGACGACGCATCGACACACGCAATTTGGCATCTAGGTTGGATAGCGGTTCATCGAACAAGAACACATCCGGGTTACGAACCATTGCGCGTCCTAAGGCAACACGTTGGCGCTGACCACCTGACATCTGCTTTGGCTTTCTATCAAGCAGGTCGGTGATTTCTAAAAGCTCGGCTGCTTTGGCGACACGTTCTTTGATTTCTGCTTTCGGTTTTTTTGCCGTTTCTAAACCAAATGCTAAGTTTTCGTAAGCGGTCATATGCGGGTACAGAGCGTAGTTCTGGAATACCATCGCGATACCACGGTCTTTTGGTGGTAGGTCATTACACTCTCGCTCACCAATCACAAGCTGCCCATCAGTAATGCTTTCCAAGCCTGCGACCATTCTCAGCATCGTGGATTTAGCGCAGCCTGATGGACCAACAAGCACCATGAATTCGCCATCTTTGATGTCTAAACTTACATCGTGAATAGCATGGAAGCCGTTGTCATAGACTTTGTTTACATTTTGTAGCGTTACTTTCGCCATGATTCTGCATTCCTATTTGTAAATGCGTTCACTATTTAGGTCACACCTTCCTTCGCGGTATATCCAAACAATAGTGCAGTGATTAAGTGTGGGATTATCAAATTTGCGCCTTTCGCGGCGAACCTGTAATCCCACGGTAACTAAAGTTGCTTGTTAGAACTTCCAAACAATCCCGACTTTGGAGAACCACACCAACTGGTCCCCAGTCCAAGGTGCCGTGTCTGCGTGGCGATCTTTTACTTGAATATCTGCCAAGAAGGAGAAATGTTCATTGATTGGAAGATCCGTGTATAGCGCGTAAACATCATAGTCATAATGGTCGCGATTACTTGGATCTGAACCCATATCTAACGTACCTCTTTCATAACGCAGCTCTAAGTAATTGCCGTTATCAAAGTTAAATTGTACTAGAGGCTTAACTGCAAACTCGACATAGTTGAAGTCGTTATGCTCCTCAACATAGATGACCTTTGCACCGATATTGATGCCGTTATCTAAGCGGTAAAGGTACAAAGGCTCAGACTCAATGAACGCTCCACGGCTGCCCGGACCTTGCCTTTCATCTTTGTAGCCAAGCTCTGCACTTAAGTGTAAGAAGTGACGGCCAAAACTTAGGTCAATACCCGGTTTTGCCATGTACTTGTCGTAGTGCCATTCGCCAATTGTTTTTTCATATGACAACATCAGGTTGTAAGCAACATTGTCATTTTGACGCCAGTAAAAACTTGGAATCAGCTCGGAATAATTACTCAATCCAGTACTTTCACCACCTCGGCTATGGTGTATTTCTTTAAATACGTAACCCATGCTGAAGTTATCAGTCACACGGGTAAAACCATCAGCGTAGATATAGTGAAGAAGCTCTTCATTGGGTTGGTTTTCGTTGTCAATATGCTCGTACTCGATACCCGTTAGTGCTCGAGTTCGCGGGGCAGCATTACTGCTCTGTGCTGGTTCGGTACTTAGAATAAGGTCCCGATACTCATGATCACTCCATAATCCAACTTCTGTTTCTATTTCAGCTTGTTCTTCTGTTACAAGCTCATCAGCGTTGGCTGTCAGAGGAATAGTTAGCGCTAACAACGGAACGAAGCTTGTTAGTTTTATTGCGTTCACTGCTTTTTCAAAGTTCACGGTTCATTCCTCTGTCTATTTATTATTTGGTTCAAAGGTTTCATACATATCAACGATGGCCGCGTAATAGTTTTTACTTTCTAGATATTTGCGAACATCTTTGTTGATTGAAGGGGAGAGGAATGCACCGACGAACATACCTTGATCAAGAGATAGGATTTTTGTCGAAGTTTCGCCTTTACTATTAATAGCGTCATACCAACCGTAAGGCGTTTCTATTTGTGGGTAATAATCCACGACTTTGTTCAATAGATTGACTGCTTCAAATGGCTTCACCATATACGAAAGAGCCAATGCATGAGGAGTTCCCGTATCACCACCAGCGATCTCGTTATTAAAACGAACTTTCGACTCTGACAATTGCGGGACACCGAATGCAGCATAACCATCGTCAACAGTTGCAGCTGAGGAGACAAAAGGGATTTGATGCTTGATTGCGTGGTACTTTTGAACCTCTGTCATATCTTCAATGATTGAGAAGTCAGGGATCAATGTACGTTCTTCCAACCAGATCATTGATAGCATGCCTTGGAAGTAAGCCCCGTCCCAAGTCAACATAGGGCTAAGTTTTTTACCCTTCAGATAATAGTCGTGCGTGTATAACTCCATATCGCTAAACGCTGTCGTTGGAACCGATTGCTCCGATTCTTGAGTAACGAGGTGAGCCCAAAGTGGAGCTAGACGACTTTCGTTGGCTTTACGGTCAATGTGGTAAGAAAGGGGTTCTTGTGTTTTAGCCGACCATCCCGAGTAAAGTAGCCCTCTATCCTCGTCATACAACGCTGACCAACCGTCTGTTTGGCTTTTAAGAATGGATTCAATCTTTGCAACGACTTGGTTTTCATCCGCTTGCTTTGAATCAAGGTAGGCACCCGCTACACCAGCAAGCGCAAAGGCAAGATTAGCGTTATCTACAGCAGGGACAATTCCGTCTTTATTCGGCTTTAACTGATCACCCTCGATGTCATAAGGCCAATAAAATAGCCCTTTCCAAGTCGGAGCACCGGCTAGTGCATCCAAGGTTTCATTAATACGCACTAACGCATCGGCATTACCATTTTTATGTGCCTCAACGAGTACGTTTAGGTAAAGACCAATCTCTGTCGTATTGACGTAATACGCGTGTTCAATCTGGCCATCTTTATCGACAAAAATCGTGTCGTATGGGACTTTGGCTTTTTGATCTACACCTACGCCATCAACAAAGAAGTCCAAGTTTCTCTGCAAATGTTCTTCAAACCCTACCGGGTAGAGTTGCGGGTTAACGGTAAGTTCGGTGATGGTGACATCAGCGAACGTTGACATGCTAGCCATTAGGGTACAGGTGGCTAAAAGGCTTTTTTTTATCATTTCTCGTATCAACCTTTGTGTATAAACGTTTCACAACGGATATTCCCATCTGACTAACATTGTCAGCAATGTGGTCATTTACCTTTTGTGATTATGGGTTTGTCAGATCGAAACATACTGCTTAAACCTTTAAGCATTTAAGCTAAAACATGTGAGAGGACTAGCATGTTCTAGCCAGTATCATAAAAAGAACGAGTAGCGTATTACTCGGATATGAAGAAGCGGCAACCAGGAAGAAAGGGAACGAACATGGTTGATACATTACGAGCAATTTGCTTCAGTAACAGTACTCTAACCAGGTGAATGGAGTATAAAAATGTTGGCTTAGATTGCCCAAGCCAACATTAGGTGGAAACACGTTATCGGTAGAGACTCTTAATCTGATATGAGCCTCACCGATCTCACGTTTAGTATTCCAGATTAACTTCGTCTTTTAATAGCACAGACTTATCAACGGGTTTCATTAAGTAATTCATTGCGGTGATTGAAACCAATAGCGCAGCGTAAGCCAAATAGGTATTTTCAGCCGTCCCCGCTACCGAGGCGAGTATTCCCCCGAAGAACCCCGACACACCCCAAGCTGAATAGAGTATTCCAAAGTTGGTCCCGTACGTCTTCAAACCATAATCGACCGCTGTTACTGGAGGGAAAACACCAAATAACGCACCATAAGACATAGCGCCTGCGGAGATACCGATCATGAGAGGAATGGTCGTTTCAATGGTTGTAAAAAAGACCATATTGACCGCTTGCAACATGAATATTAAGCCCAGTGTATGAACACGCCCTATCCTGTCGAATACAACGCCGCCAATGACTCGCCCTGCGGTATTAAAAATCGCTAATAAAATGATACCTAGCGCAATTTCTTCAGCGGTTAACCCTATCGATTTACTAACGTTGCCAATAGAGCCGATAAGCATGATACCTGCTGCTGATGACACCATGAACATTAACCAGATCTGGTAAAATTGAGGGGTTTTCAGCATATCTAGCCACTGAATATTCACGTCTGATCCATATTCCGCAGCCTTTCCTCCGGGAATTTCTGAAACATATCCTTTAGGTGGATTAACCAGCAGAGAAGCCATCGGGATCATAAAGAGCAGGCCGACACCAAGGATCTTGAAGGTATCTAAGATGCCATAGTGTTCGATGAGAACGGTCGATAACGGAGCCAAATACAGTGCCGCCATCGCAAACCCACCAGCGGTTAAACCACTAACCAACCCCTTTCTGTTCTCTGGCCACCACTTCATAGTGCACGGACCAATACAGGCATAAGCAAAGCCCATCCCCGCACCGACCATGCACCCGAAGGTAACCTGCAATTCCGCTAATGTTGAGGCATAGCCGGACGCTAAAAGCCCCGCCCCGACAAGAAACACACCAAGTATTGTGACCTTCCTTGGTCCTATTTTGTCTTGCCATACCCCAGCCAAAAACAGACTTACCGAAAATGCGAACACGGAAGTCTGATAAGGCCCATCTACGTCCTTAGGATCAACACCTAGCGCCTCAGCCAAAGGTTCACTGAAAACGCCCCATACATATAGGATACCGATCGATAGATTCACGATTAAACCTATCACTAGTATTTTAAATGGTTTACTAATCAAGCTAACCTCAACAATTCGCTGTTTATGAACAATCGTTAGAAATGATGACTTTCAACGACTTGTGGTCTGAAGCATGGATAAATGTTGAATAAGCTTCTTCTGACTCTGTTAAATTGAACTGGTGACTAATCAGTTTTTGAGGCTCCAAATAACCCGCTCTAATTTGCTTGATTAACATTGGCGTTGTATTGGTATGAACCATGCCAGCTGTCATAGTGAAGTTTCGTTTCCACATGTCCTCTAGGTTAATCGTTGCAGATTTACCGTGAACACCAAGTACTGCAATATTGCCTCCTGGGCAAACCAGCTTCTGAGACATATCCCAACCAGCAGGGATGCCAATAGCTTCAATCACCACATCCACACCCACATCATCGGTCATGTCGAGAATTTGCTGTACGGCACTACCATCTGAGTTATCGATAGCATGAGTTGCACCTAGCTCTTTCGCTACCTGAAGTCGATGAGGGTTGTTGTCGATTGCATAAATTTCGCTTGGAGTGAAGAACTTAGAGGTCATCAAAGCAGCAAGGCCAACAGGTCCACAACCAATAACGGCAACAGAGCAACCAGGCTGAACCTGCCCTTCTAATACACCCACTTCGTAACCTGTTGGGAAAATATCGCTTAATAGAACCAGAGAGTCTGTGTCGATGTCGTCAGGAACAAGGTGTAGGCTTGTATCACCATAAGGAACGCGAACGTATTCCGCTTGGCAGCCATCAATTTCATTACCCAGTAGCCAGCCACCATCTAAACACTGACCAAATTTAGACACTTGACACATTTTGCAGCTACCACATGAAGTAATGCATGACACTATCACGCGATCGCCTGGCTTAAACTTACTCACCAACTCACCGCACTCTTCGACTATACCAACCCCTTCATGACCCATGATTGTGCCTGGCTTAAATGTCGCAACGTTGTTTCTTAATATATGTAAATCCGTACCACAAATTGTGGTTTTCTCGATTCTTACTATGACATCGCTTTGCTTCTCAATTGTTGGGATTGGACGTTCTTCCAATTTCGCGCTGTCTTTTCCATCAAATACATATGCTTTCATTATTATTCCTAGCTGACGTTGTTGTTATATAAATTCGAGCTCATCATATAGACGCAATTAAATAATTAACGTGACCAGCACAGCGATTAACAATCGATTAACAGATAACAAACACAGTTAGAACACCATAAAAGTCCAGGATAGCAACATAATATAAGTCATTGTAAATAATATAAAAAAGTTAACAAATGATGGAAGAAAGTTAAATAATCAAATAGTAGTAAAATACGAAAAGCAGGCAGGAAATATTAGATAATCAGAATAAACTCATATATTAGGTTTCAATTGAAGTGACTTTCGAATAATTGACTAGCAGTGGCTGATAGTGTTTTCTTTGATGATAAAAAAATACCGCTCATTAAGAGCGGCATTTTTATATTGTAGAAATAATGGTTTAAAACTCGTATTGGAAGTAAACCGTGTTGTAGTTACTGCCACCTTTGATACGTCCAAACTGTGACGCATTTTCAAAGATCGCCGAGCGGTGATGAAGTGAGTAACCAAACCATAAATTGTTGAGATCACTCTTACCGATAAGGTCACCGACATTCACATCAAATGAGAAGTCCAAGTAGTTTAACAAGTGACTTGCCGTGTAGCCTTTACGGTCCATTTCAGAACCTTCGATGTAAGTAATCGAATCTATGTAAGACATACCCTCTGCAACGCCAAATCGCCACTGCGTTGGCCAGTTAAAGGTGTAGTACGCTTTAATCGCAATAATGTATTCCGTGCTACTGGATTGAACCTCTGAACTCCAATGGTGAGCGATACCTGGCGTTAAGTAGATATCCAACGGCAAACCAAAGATCTCATCAGTTAAAGGGTGGCCATAAAAGAATGATGTGAGCTGGTTATTGTACTCGTCTTTCTCGGTGTTGAATTTCATGATGTCGCCGATATTCGACGGCGTTGCCCAACCGTGCGCGACTCGTAAGTACGGTGCATTGCTTAACTTAGGCTTAGGCGCTTTTGTTTTGTCGTTGAAGAAACCAAAACCAAGGTAAAGCTCGCCTTGGTAACGATCTTCGATAATTGAAGAGTCGTAAGCGTTATCATCCAATCGAGTCACACTGGTTGAACCCAATAGGTAAAGGTTAGAGATAACATGGTAACGCGCTTCAACGCCAAGGTTTAAATCTACGCCAGCACCGATCGACTGACCCGCAGCTGAGTAGTACTCACTGTTAAAATCAGCGCTTTTATATCGCAGTGTTGCACTTGGGTAGAACTCCCAATCGCCTGTCTCGTACTTGGCTTTCGCACGTAAGTTACTGTGAAGGTTGAATTCACTATCACTCATGATTTCTGTTTCAACCGCCCACTGATCATCCAGTTGGTACGTCAGTTGTCCGCCAAAGTCAGCGGTATCGCCCTCAATAGCATTCTGCTCAGAAGCCGGAATATCAATAAAGCGCATTCGAGAAATGGCATTAAAAGACCACTTTTCATCTTTGGTTTGATACAGGTAAGCGCCCATTTCCGTGCCATTAATGAACACGTAGTCGTTTTTAAAGAACAACATCGGTACAAACGAGCTTACCGTCTTATCACCACCAGACGTGTCATACGGAATACTGGCAGTACGGAACATTGCTGCAATGCCCCACTCTTGCTCTTCAGCAGCCCACGCCACGCTATTCGCTAAGAAAGCGTTACTCAGTAAAATTGCCCCATACGAAATGAGCTTCGGTGAAAATTTGCGCTTCATTCTTGTTTAATTACTCTTTGTAATAAGTTTTGTGGTACTGGTTAGACATTTATTGACTATTCTAGCCAACAATTTTTAGGTTTGATCGAGATTGACCGTTACAATGAAGAATATTCTCGGTTAAATGAAAGTATTGTGAAAGTCTCAGAATTACAAAACATTATAGACCACTTACCCAATGATTCCGACCCAGATATCGTTATGGGTGAGGAGTGGTTGCCAGAGCGACTGATCAAAACAAAATTAGACGGTGAGATGCTCTTTCTTGAGTTCGACAACGCCCCTGAAGAAAACCAAGGTGACAGCGAAGGTCGTGGCTTTGTAGAGCACGAGATCGCAATGATTCGAGAAAAACTCGAGCAAGTGTTGGATGAGCCTTCTGATACTAAAACGAAAGCCGACGCCCTATTAGCAATATTTCTGATGGGACATGAACTTTCTAGTTCAGAAGTTATCGAAATCCTGGAATCAACAGAGCCAGACATTGAACCCAATGAAGATGAAATGTCCGCTCCAGAATGCAACGCCGAAGCGCTTAACGACTAACCACCAAAGATTTAGGAATCGACTTGAAACGCCCGATGACATCCTCTCTCCCCTTCTTACTCGCTGGCCCTATTTTAAGGAAGACGACCGAAACTGAGGTTGTGCTTTGGGTTGTCACTAGTACACCACTCAATGGAAATGCAGAGCTATACAACCAAGGCCAAGAAGCCCCTTTCTATACGTCACCACTTAGCGAACACGAATCGATTCAGGTCGGTACACATGCTTGGGTAAGCTTGATTCAATTAAAAGGTGAGTTTCCAACCAACACGCCTTTGGAATATCAGATAGAGACTGATCAAGGCGCGTTAACCGAGTTGGCTCCGCATCTGGTGTACCAAAATCCACAAAACACCACTGGTGCGCCAAGAATAGCCTTTAAGATCTCAACCAGCGCCGACTACATCTTGCATGGTTCATGTCGTAACCCTCATCATCCAAGCAAAGACAGCCTAGTCGCGGCAGATAATAAAATCGAACAGCAAAGCGTGCTTGAGCGACCAGACATGCTGATGATGAGTGGAGACCAGATCTACGCTGATCACGTCGCAGGTCCAACACTCGATGCAATTCATCAAGTGATTCAACTGCTTGGATTAGTAAGTGAAGATCTACCGACCGATTCATTAGACGGAAAAATCGATAGCAGTGAAGCTCTGTTCAATAGTGCATATCACCTCTATCAACGCGATCACTTGCTGCCACACCACAATACATCACATTCATTGCTCGATAAGTTATTCCCTAAGCGCGGAATACCAATCTTCAGCTCTACCGACTGTGAAAACCACTTGGTGACCTTGTCTGAATTTATTGCCATGTATCTGCTGGTTTGGTCACCGACCTTGTGGCAATGCATTAACCGCGAACGGTTGATCGAGAATAACTTCATGCAGGCAGGCCGCCAGCTCACGCCAGCCGAGCAGCAACAATGGCGTGATGAAAGTGTCATCATCGATGATTTCATCGCTGGTCTGCCGCAAGTACAGCGTCTATTTGCACATATTCCAACGTACATGATCTTCGATGATCACGATGTCACTGACGACTGGAACCTCACCGTTGGTTGGGAGCATGCGGTAGATCAAAACCAGTTTGCGACACAAGTCATTGGTAACGGTCTTGCGGCTTATTGGATGTGCCAAGGTTGGGGTAACGCACCAGAGAACTTCAACCGCGATTTCATGGAGCAAACAAAACAACTGTTCTCAGAGTTGGTGAATACCAATCAGAGTGAGCAAGCCATTGAGGCGCCTATTGGACAACTCGAACCTACAAGACACAAACAGTATCTTGAAATGCTCGATCGCTTTGAAGAGTGGCACTACACCATCAACACCTCGCCGAAGGTGATTGTGTTAGATACTCGCACCCGCCGCTGGCGCTCTGAATCACGTATGAATAAGCCTTCGGGTTTGATGGACTGGGAAGCACTCACCGAGTTTCAACATCAGTTAATTAACCAAGAGAAAGTAGTAATCGTGTCTGCCGCGCCAATGTTTGGGGTTAAATTCATCGAAACACTACAGAAGATGATGACCACACTAGGAAAACCACTAGTGATTGACGCCGAGAACTGGATGGCGCACCCAGGCAGTGCAAACACGCTGATCAGTATCTTTACCCATACCAAAACACCCACTAACTTTGTGGTGCTTTCTGGTGATGTGCACTACTCCTTTGCTTACGATATTAAGCTTAGGTATCGCCGAAACAGTCCAAACATCTACCAAATTACTTGTAGCGGTATTAAAAACCAGTTCCCTGCACCACTACTAAAATTCTGCGACGTATGCGACCGCTTGTTGTATAGCCCACGTTCGGTACTTAACTATTTCACTAAGCGTAAGCGTTTAAAAATAGAAAAGCGTAGCCCAGACAACCAAACGTTCTATCGCCTTTCAAACCGCAGCGCGATTGGTGAGCTACGGCTAGATAGCGATGGTAAGCCAGAATCGATTACCACTCTAAGCGGGGATGGCAAAGTGACGCGCTTTCCAGAGCCGAGCTAATTGCTCCTTATTGCTGGCTTATACGTAATGTCAGTTTTAAGTAAAGGGGCTTGCGATCACACTCTGTAGGCCCAATAGTTATAATATTCACCATTACTGGAACGCTCATATGTTTAATTCACTTACATCGTTATTTAAACAGTTGGTTGAAGGCTCTGATTTGGGCAAAACGCCTACCGCCTCACCAAACTTAGCTATCGCCAGTTTGTTATGCGAAGTCGCAGGCGCAGACCATGAGATCAACGAATCAGAGCAAGAAGCGAAGTTGAACTTACTGCAACGTCTGTTGGGCATTACAGAAGAAGAGTCGAAAGCCTTGTTACAACAAGCTGAGCCGCAAGTCGAACAATCTGTTTCTTTGTATGATTTCACTTCACAACTGCGCGAACTGTCACAGCCAGTGCGAATCGACCTGATTAAAGCGATGTGGGAAGTGGCGCATGCCGACGGAGAGATTGATCCACTTGAAGATTCAGTGATCAGAAAAACCGCTGAGCTGCTCTACGTTGACCACAAAGACTTCATCAAAAGCAAACTTGACGTGCTTGGCGAAGACTAAGCTAATCATGCAAATGAGCAGCGTTAGACAATAAACCTAACGCTGCTTAAGATTGTTAGCCACGCCCCATTTCAAAAAACTTCCTAATTAAGCGCTTAACTTGCCGCATCACCAATTAGCGCATTGCCTTCCCATAGAGAATGCCGTTGAGCTCTAGAATTGTACCGTCTTTCGTAATGTACGCGCCTCGCTGATCGGATATCAAAACGCTGCGCTTGTTGTCATGGTGCTTGATAAACAGATTTTTAACGTTGAAGGTTTGATTTCCGTGGGCTTGGTGCTGTTCTAGCTGATAGAAGTAATAGTGATTACCCCAACGTAGGAACACACCAAACAACTGCTTGGTTTGCACGACTCGTCCATTTCGGTCGTAGCCAACATAGCGCATTTTTGAGCGTCCATTCTTCAGTTCAAGGGTCAAGACCTCCCAACCATAATTCTCGTACTGACTTTCAAACTGATACGAACCTTTGGTCGCTACCCCTGAGACTAAACCAAACGCTAAGATCACAAATACGGTTACAACAATCGGCAGCCAAAAGTTAGGCTTCATCTGCAGTTCCTTCTACCTTTTCATCCTCTTTCTGGCCTTGTGAACAGCGCCCAGACTTGAAATCTGCACTAATGTCGTGCCAACCACTTTCGTCTAGCACCACCACTTGCATACCACCACACTCGATACCCATGTGGTGAAGATAGATCGCCTCTACGCCCGGCTTCACAAGTGAAGTTAAGTCTTCCACCAGCTCTTGTTCCAACTCGACACTATCGTGGTATACATCGACACCCTTGATGGAAGCTCTTTCCATAAATAACCCAAGATAAGACAGGATAATGACGATAAAGAGGCTTACCGCGAGCCCACAAATAAGCGGGATAAACTTAGAAGATGCTTGCTTGCCTTGTGCCTGAGTATTCTCTGATAGCCCTTGAGTGTCAGCTACTTCATTTAAATCAGAAGCTGATTTTGACTCCAGCACGGTGGATTCTGAGCAAGTAGAACTATCCTGTTCACTCAAACTGACAGATTGCGGTATGCCTTTGTCTTGTACGGCAAGGTTTTCAGACACAATATTGCGCTCGAAAGCGGTATCGCTATCTGTTTCGACACTGCTCTCAGGAGCAACAAAACAGTAGCCTTCCTTTTGTACCGTAATCACTTTGCAGTCGGACCCTACTTCTTTGAGAGCACTGCGAACATTTTTGATTGCGACATTCAGAGAGCTATTGGTAACAATGCGCCCCGGCCAACAATGCGTTAAAAGGAATTCACGACCTAAAGTTTGTGAGCAATTGTCCATTAAATACTTTAAAAGCAGACACTCTGATGGCGACAATGTCACAACTTTATTCAATGACGGGTTAATCAATGTACGGTCATCAAGTTCAATAACCAAATCATACTCTTGTAATTTATTATTATTCATAAGGTGAGTTAACACTGTTAATAATCTCACCTTAGAATAACACGAGGGTTTACATTAATTCAAAATCACAGGGATAATTTAAAGCCCAACTCACTGACATTAACGCTAGCGAAGCCTAATTTAACGGCGTTAAGTTCACTTGCAATATCAAGAGCATGTTGCTCATCCTTTGCTAATACCGCAATAGAATATATTGGTCGAATCATGGCTATCTGATTTGGCTTTGACTCGGCAATAGACTGATTTTTTATATAAGCCGAAGTAATCACACCTTGAGTGCTCCAATCGACCACTTTTTGCAAATCAACGCTAATAATTTTATCTACCAGCATTTGATCTTCTGGCTCTTTCCAAGTCAACTCAATCGCATAGTTTTTAAAAGCAACTTGAGTATCTAGCCATTTACTTCCGATGTCTCTTACTTCTGTTATTTCAGCTAGCTCTTTAAATTGAAAAGGAAGGTTTCCAATAACGCGTCTTACTTCCTCTTCGCTATCGGCTTCCATTACAAATTTAATTATTGGAAACTGCTTTTCGCCAATAAAGCTTTCAGAAACAAACATATCGTGAATTAAGCCAGCATCTATTAAGTTAGCAAATGCTTTCTTCTGTTGAGGCATCACATCAAATACCGCTTGAGCATCTTGTGTTTTCCAAGCAACCGATACGCCATAGGCAGCTGAATAGCTATTAACCGAGAACAAAAAGCTAAAAATAACTAAAAACAGTCGTGGTACATATTTCATTCAGAACACTCTCTATTAATTTCGGATGACTTCGTATAGGTTAGGATCAGCAGTAACGCCCTCAAGATTAAGAGCAGGTAGCTCCTCCCTCATTACAGAGATGGCATCTATGAAGTGCTTTTGGCTTTCCCAGTTCGCGACGTTTACGTAAAGGTAAGTGGCGTCTGTGCTTAACGCTCGATGTAACGTAGTAGAGATATAACCGGGTTGTTGGACCAACACGTCCCTAGCACTTTCCCAATAGGCTAAGGTTTCTTCATACTTACTGGCATCGACTGAAAATGTGTTGATAAGCACAACGGGCTGTGCAAACGCTAGTGAACTTATACTTAATAAGCTCAATACGATGGAACTTTTAATAAACCGCTTCATAGGACCTCCGTTGGTTAGATGTTGCACACGCTAACAGAGATAAAAGAGTCATCAAGAGCTAGGCTAACGATTTAATATTAATTAAATAGCTATCCGATTATTAATATTAAACATTCGGCAAACACATCCATAACAAAGCCATGAGAAATATAATAGATTTTTCACATGCTAATAATGGAACTCGTGATGTTCAAAAAACTATCAAATAATAGAGTAAAGAATAACCTCACTAATAAAGTCGACTTTCTTCACTGGGGGATGTTTAGTGGGGTAATGTTAACGTTAACTCTCGGTTTTATATCAAGCCGACTTCTGCCTTTCTCAGACAAGTATCCAACGATTTTAATTCATCAGATACTCGGCTCAATTGTCCTTATTCTCATCAATATATTGATTGCAAGAGTGTTAGTTAATCCCGAACCAGAGAAACGTAAGTTCACCTTCCCTAAACTGGTTCAATTGGTTCAGGCAGTTACATTGACCTTTATCGCTATATCAGGTTTAAGCATGGCGCTGATTGATACGCCAATATTCAGTGTATACTCATGGGCATTTAGCGATAGTGCAACCTCTAGAGAAGTATTTTCTCTACTGTTTTTAATTCACGCTACTGCGATTAAAGTTTTTATGTTGTTAGTGACATTACATATATTAGGGGCATTGAAACATCACTTTTTTGATAAAGGTGATAAGCTCAAGTTAATGCTGGGGAGATAAATATCTCAATACACGAACGATGATGATTTATTTAGTCGCTATGCTAGCCAGAAGATGTAAAAAAGCCACCTTATCTAGGTGGCTTTTTTATAGTTCGGAGCAAATATTCAATATTCACTTATTGCTAAAGCATCGTCAGAGCGAGCTTCGCCAGGTTGTAAGCATCAACGTAACCAGAATGCTGGCGACCTTCCCATTCGATATTTTTTGCTTCTTGAGCCGCTCGGTGACCGATGCGTTTGTCTTTCAAGCGGTTCTGCACGCGATACAGCGTCGCAATATTGATGAACTCGCTAAATGGTGGCTCGATACCTTTCTCTTGACACTCTTTGTGTAAAATCAGGTCATCGCGTCCCCACGCAGCATAGATCTTGTTTGGACCACCGAAGTTCTTGATCATCGATTTGATGACTGATTCTAGCGGACGCCCCTGCTTTTCGATTTTACGCGGAGTAATGCCGGTTAGCTCGGCACAGAACTGAGAGACTTCGTCTTTTTCTGGCTTAACGTAGTATTGTGCTCGTTTCACGATGGTTCCAGACGCCAGATCAATCTCAGCAAGACCCACTTCAATGATCTCGCCTGTTGTTCCTACACCATTTTCGCTCCAACAGCACATTTCCAAATCGAAACACACCACTCGATTGTGATTCATACGTCGCCTAATTCTCTCGTCAAAAATTTTGTGAAATTGTACATGAGCCCAATACAGAACTCGACCCTAGTTGTATCAAGTGCTCATTTAGCCTGCAATTGTGACTCGATTTCGACCATTTAACTTACTTTGATAGAGCATGCTATCTGTTTTTTGTAGCAGCTCTTCAGTGTCTTCATTGGTATGGATGGCCGCACCAATACTCAAAGTACAGCTCAACTGTTGCCCTTTATGCTCACAATGAGAATGACTGACGGTGTTTAGAATGCATTGTAAGTAGCGCTCTAGTGCTTCAGGCTCCGAGATACTCGAAATGATACAGAACTCGTCTCCGCCCAAACGGAAAAGATTATCTCCTTCTTTCAAGTTTACCGAAATCAACTTAATGACATGAACAAGCAAAGCATCACCAGCAGGGTGACCAAACTTGTCATTGATGCTTTTAAATTTATCGACATCAAACCCAATTAAGCTAAATGACTCACTTCGCTTAACCGCCCTATCAAACATCTTATTGAAAGCTCGTCGGTTATAGATTTCAGTTAAGCTATCGTGGTTCGCTAGGAATCGAAGTTCTTCTGTTCTTTTGTCTAACATGCGATACAAGCGCTCTTTCTCTCTGATCTGCATGTTAACGATATAAGCTAGCAACAATGAGATGGTTGTCCCGACGAGCGCAATGCCAGTTAGTACAAGGTAGCCATAAAATGAGATGCAAGAGTCTATCTTGTAATCGATTTTCCAATCTCGGTTGGTCAATTCGATAGTCTTAGTTATATGGTGACCTGTTACGCCCTCATAGCCTTGAGTTTCAAATAAGATTGGGGAATCTTCGGCTTCGAAACCGGTATCCGTCACACGAATGTAAACATCCATATCACCGACAGCCGATGCCAACAGGTTTTCAAAGTAATAAGTGGTACGCACTACACCAATCACCACACCAAGTAAGTTATCACTTTCCCCTTCAAAAACAGGGTGATACACCAACATACCTGTCTTGGGAGTATCTGGAGTTAAACCGTCTTGAATAAGGCGTACTTTGTCCGAGATATTCGCTTGGCGCGTCTGTTTGATATTTTCAACAATACGCTTAAATCGCTCGCGTGAAGAGTAGAACCCAATCACTCTGTCATTCGCTTCAGTATTCGGATAAATATCAGTAGCAATAAAAGCAGGCTCGCCATCTAACTGGTAACCATAGGTTTTGGCTTCATGTTTAGGGATGGTGAACAGTCGGTAAGATGGGTACTTTGCTTTCATTTCCGCAGTGTGTTCGGCAATCTCATCTGCCTGAACTTTCTGCATCCACTGTAAGCCAATTAAACTTTTTGAGCCGTTAATGGTTTGCTGTGCAAATCGGTCAAATTTGTCCCAGTTTTCAGGATCATTAGAATAGAAAAAGTTAGCGCCCGAACCTATGTAAGCCACATCATTATCGATAAACGCTTCCAAGCTCAGTGTTTGATGCTTAGCAAAACTGTCCAAATTCATGTTCAAAGCACGGTTTTGATTGAGCATGACCAAAATAAAACACAACACTGTAATCAAAAAACTGACCGAAAATACAACCAGTGGCAGCGTTCGTCTCTTCAACCCTGTTAGTGGGTCGGTAGTGTGAGGCATAGAGGTTCCAAATAGGCTTTGATGAGGACAAAGTATATAACGGAAGGGAATGATGCTCCATTTAAGTTTTCGTCCTAAAAATGACATAAAAGACGCACTCTTTACTTTGCCTTCACATCACAGGTTAACAATCGACCGAATCTCGACTAAATTTCAAGCTAACACACTCAAAAACTACTGGTTTGAAAACATAAATTACCACTCTTAAGCCTTGAATATGCTAGTATCCCCCCATATTTATAGCTTGAAAGTGACCGTTTGGCCTTGTGCCCATGAGTTTCTTTCTAACCTGTATATTCCCTATAACCGACGAATATACCGTTAAATCAATTTAAAGAGAAAAATCACTATGATCGTTGATTTGAACCTAATCCCACAGACGTTTGATATGCTTCACGCAGGCCTAACTGCATCAAGCGTTTTACTACTGTTAATTGCCGTTTCTCGTAAAACCAAAGTGGTTGAGAAAGTCGTAGAAAAACCAGTAGAAAAGATCGTTGAAGTTGAAAAGCCAGTTGAAAAGATTGTCGAAGTAGAAAAAGTTGTTGAAGTAGAAAAAGTCATCGAGAAAGTAGTAGAAGTTGAATCCAAGCTAGCTACAGCACCAACAGATTCTGCAATGCAACTACTGTCTATCATGCAGCAAGAAGCACGTCTAATCGACTTCCTAAAAGAAGACCTTACTTCATTCTCTGACGAAGAAGTTGGCGCAGCCGCTCGTGTTATTCACACTGGTGGTCAAAAAATACTGGCGGACTACGTAACGCTTGCTCACATCCGCAATGAAGATGAAGAGACTCGCATCACGGTAGCTGAAGGCTTCAACCCTCAAGAGATCCGTCTAACAGGTAACGTAACAGGTAACGCACCATTCAACGGCACACTTGTTCACAAAGGCTGGAAAGCAACTGACATGAACCTGCCTAAGCTTGCTGAAAACTACGATGCATCTGTAATTGCACCGGCAGAGGTAGAGCTATAATGGAACACCAAACTCAGACATCATCGCAAGAGCATCAAGCTCCTAAGTTCAGCGTTGGTATCGATTTAGGTACTACACACTGTGTTTTGTCTTACATCGACACAACGAATGAAGATGCTCGTGTTGAGGTAATGCCAATTCCTCAGCTTACGGCTCCTGGTACAGTAGAAACTCGCAGCCAACTTGGCTCATTCCTATACCAACCGCACGAGCACGAGATGAACGAAGCGTCACGAGTTCTACCTTGGTCTTCTGAGCCAAAAGCTCTGGTTGGTGCTATCGCTCGTAATCTTGGTGCTAAAACCCCTATCCGTTTAGTAGCAAGTGCGAAATCTTGGCTTTGTCACGGTGGTGTAAACCGTCGTGACGCGTTCCTTCCTGCTGGTAGCCCAGAAGAAGTGGAAAAGGTATCTCCGCTTAAGACAACTGAGCTGTACCTTGAGCACCTTAAAGATGCTTGGAACCATGCAAATCCAGAACACAAGCTAGCTGACCAAGACGTAACAATCACCGTTCCTGCTTCGTTTGATCCTGCGGCTCGCGACCTAACCGCAGAAGCCGCTCGTAACGTTGGTTTCACTCATCTAACGCTTTTAGAAGAACCTCAAGCGGCTCTATACAGCTGGATTGATAACAGCAACGACAAATGGCGCGACGAAGTAGACGTTGGCGACATCGTGCTGGTTGTGGATATCGGTGGCGGTACTACCGACCTTTCTTTAGTTGAAGTAACTCAAGACGACGGTAACCTGAGCCTGAACCGTATCGCTGTAGGTGAACATATCCTACTTGGCGGTGACAACATGGACTTAGCTCTGGCTTACCGCTTGAAGATGAAGCTAGCACAAGAAGGCAAAGAACTGGCACCTTGGCAAGTTCAAGCGATGACTCACGCATGTCGTGACGCAAAAGAAGCGCTACTGAATGATGCAGAGCTTCAAGCTGTACCAATCGTGGTTCCTAGCCGTGGCTCTAAGCTACTTGGCGCGACGCTAAAAACAGAGCTGACTCAGCAAGAAGTACAACAAACATTGGTTGATGGCTTCTTCCCTAAAGTCGCTGTGACTGATCACCCAGTTCAAAAGACACGTGGTGCACTGACTCAAATGGGTCTGCCTTACGCTCAAGACGCAGGTATCACTCGTCACATTGCCGCATTCCTTTCTAAGCAAGCAAACGCGCTTTCTGGAAATGGTGAAACGGCTCAACAAGATTTCAATCCGTTTGCAAACATGCCGGGTATGCCTGGTGCTGAAGCGCCTGCTGCTGATTTCATCAAACCAACAGCAATCCTGTTCAACGGTGGTGTTCTAAAATCTAACCTACTTGCTGATCGTCTTTCAGACACAATCAACGAGTGGTTGATCAATGCTGATGCAGAATTTGCTAAACAACTTTCAGGCTTAGATCTTGACCTAGCCGTTGCAAGTGGTGCTTCTTACTACGGCGCGGTACGTCGTGGTCAAGGCGTTCGTATCCGTGGTGGTATCGCTTCTGCTTACTACGTAGGTATTGAAAGCGCGATGCCTGCAATCCCAGGTATGGCTCCTCCAATGGAAGCACTGTGTGTTGCACCATTTGGTATGGAAGAAGGCTCAAGCGTTCAAGTTCCTAGCCAAGAATTTGGCCTAGTGATTGGTCAGCCAGTTCACTTCCAGTTCTTCGGTTCAACAACTCGCCGTGAAGATGAAGCTGGTACTCACCTTGATCACTGGGCGCCGGAAGAGCTCGATGAGCTTCCTGAAATCCAAGTGACACTGCCTGTTTCTGAAGGCCGTCGCGAAGGTGAAGTGGTTCCGGTTACTTTAGCTTCTCGCGTTACTGAGCTAGGTACTTTATACCTAGAAGCGATTGCCACTGACAATGGTCAGAAATGGCATGTTGAGTTCGACGTTCGTGAAGATTCGAACAGCGACTCAAACGACGAAGCATAATGAATCAACGGCACCTTAGCGGGTGCCGTTATTTTATCAATACCATTCCCAACTCAGTCCTACCTGTTTCTCAGGAACGACGTAGACGAATAACAACAATAAGACCAAAGCTATCAACACACTGGTCATCACTCTGGAAGAATAAGGTTTTGTATGGCAACTCCTCGTTTTTTAGTCGGCATTGACTTAGGCACAACCAACACTGTGGTTGCCTACTGTGAAATTAACGACGACCTACAACACGCTCCCGTTTCCCTTTTCGAAATCGATCAGCTTATTGGCCCTGGTGAAGTGGTTCGTAAGCCTCTCCTCCCATCATTTCGTTACCACCCAGCACAAGGTCAAATCTCCCCTTCAGACCTAACTATGCCGTGGGAACCAAACCCAGTTGAAGGCGATATCAACAATGTTATCGTCGGTGAGTGGGCGCGTGAATTGGGCGCTAAGGTTGAAGGGCGCCAAGTATCAAGTGCGAAGAGTTGGTTATCGCACCAAGCGGTGGATCGTAGCTCAGACATTCTCCCTTGGGCTGGCGCAGCGGATGTCGATAAAGTATCGCCCGTTGTCGCGAGTGCTAGCTACCTAAATCACATTCGCCAAGCATGGAACTACCGTAACCCAAGCAACAAGCTTGAAGACCAAGATGTCGTTGTTACGGTTCCAGCATCATTCGATGAGACAGCACGTAAGCTGACACTTGAAGCCGCAGAACTTGCAGGTTTAGGTAAAATTCTATTACTCGAAGAGCCGCAAGCGGTTTGTTACGACTGGTATGCACGCCACCAGCAAACGGCGGCGGAAGAACTACAACAGATCCCGTTGATCTTAGTGTGTGATGTCGGCGGTGGTACTACCGACTTGAGCTTAATTGAAGCTAAATTCGAAGCTGATCATGCTGGTCATAACGAGCTAGCACTCGACCGTATTGGCGTTGGCGAACACTTAATGCTGGGTGGTGATAACCTAGATTTAGCTCTCGCTCACCTTGCAGAGCAGTGCTTCAACCAAAACAAGAAACTGAATGCTTCTAGCCTCACCAAACTGATTCAACAAACTCGCGCAGCAAAAGAGAGCCTGCTTTCTGCTGATGCCCCAGACGATGTCAAAATCACAATGCTTGGCAGTGGTTCGAAGCTATTAGGCGGAACGAAGAGTATTAGCTTAACCAAGCAAGAAGTTCATCAAATCGCATTAGAAGGCTTCTTCCCACTCTCTGAATTTACTGAAACCCCAGACAAACGTCGCAGCGCTGTAGTTGAATTCGGTCTGCCTTACGTTGCGGACCCGGCGGTGAGTAAGCACGTTGCTGAATTCCTGACAACGCATCAACAAGTGTCTAAAGCGGCGCTACAAAATTCAGATGCGGTTCAATTCGATGACACCAAACCAGCTATTCCAGTGGGTGTGCTGCTTAACGGTGGTGTGTTCAACAGTGAACTTGTCACAGAGCGTATTACTCAGCTTCTAGGTAACTGGAACGGCGATCCAATAACTGTACTAGATAACCCTAACCCAGATTGGTCTGTGGCATTAGGCGCGGTTGCGTTTGGTAAAGCTCGCCGTGGTGTCCAGCTGAAAATCGGTGGTGGTGCTGCTCGTTCTTACTTCTTGCATCTACAAGAAAAGAACAAGATGGGTAAAGCACTGTGTCTGCTTGCTAAAGGTACCGAAGAAGGCCAAGAAATCCGTTTGAACAGCCGTCGTTTCTCACTGACGTTAGGCGAGCCGGTTCGTTTTAACCTGCTGACTTCAACTCACGATCAAATTGCTCACGATACGGCAATTCAAAATGGTGTGATGGTCGATGTGGATGCCGACCTATTCTCCCCTCTTCCACCTTACATCTCGACACTGGAAGGGTCAGGCACAGCGGAGCTTCAAGCTAACCAAAAAGAGCGCGTTGAAGTGCTGCTCGCTTGTCAGTTAACCGAAGTCGGCACACTGAAAATGGAGTGCGTAAGCACTGAAGATGACTCGAAACGTTGGTTACTTGAATTTGAAGTCAGAAACAAACAAGGCGATGAATCCGATAATTCTACGCTTCACCCACGCTTAGATGAGTGTAAAGAGCTGATATCTCGCCTTTACAGCGGCAACAAAAAGAGTGCGGAATCGAAAGAGATCAAAACCCTATCGAAAGATCTTGAGAAACGACTCGGTAAACGCGATGAGTGGGATTTCACCACCCTCCGCCATCTATTTGATACTTTGTCATTAGGTCGTAAACGTCGTCGCCGCTCAGAAGCACATGAGAAAAACTGGTTACGCTTAGCGGGTTACTCACTGCGTCCTGGCTTTGGTGATCCTACTGATTCATGGCGTATCGAACAGATTTGGGGTCTCTACCAACAGAACATTCAATTTAAGAACCACCCAGGTTGGACCGACTGGTGGGTTTTCTGGCGTCGTGTTGCCGGAGGTTTGAACCAAGAGCAGCAAGAGACAATCTTGGCTGACATTGCAAAGTACCTTCACCCGGGTGCTATGAAGAACCCTAAGAGTGCTAAAGATGCCCAAGACAATGGTTATGAAGCCATGGTGAGGCTGGCGGCATCCCTCGAGCAACTCGAAGTTGAAGACAAAGTGCTTCTTGCGTCTTGGTTCCTAAGCAAAGCGATCAATCACAACCAGTTTGAACAAGCACATTGGTGGGCGCTAGGTCGACTGGCTTCAAGAACCCCGCTATATGGCAGCCAGCACAGTGTAATTCCTAGAGAGCAAGCAGAGCAGTGGTTACCAAAATTACTTGAGCAGAACTGGCAGAAAGAGCAGATGATTGCCTTTGCCGCTGTGATGATTTGTCGTAAAACTGGCGACCGTCAGTTTGATATTTCTTACGATTATCGTAATCAAGTAATTGAGAAGCTAAAGCAGAGTAAGGTTCCAGAGTCTTGGTTAACGCTGGTTAGTGAAGTCACTGAACTGTCCGAGAGCGAATCTAAGCGTGTGTTTGGTGATGCTTTACCAAGTGGTTTAAGTCTAATCAACAACTAGGGCTGAATGCAGAACTTGCTTCTAAGCAGCTAGAAAAGAAAAAGCCACTTTCGATACGTTGAAAGTGGCTTTTTTATTGGTGGCTAAAGGCTGGTGTGTGTCGTTGATATGTAGCTTTCGGGTTAAGAGCCTCAGCCGTGTTGCGGTTAATCATTGTTAATGTTTCGTTCCGTTTGGGTTGATAGTGAAGTCTGTATTCTCATAGATATCAGACAGTTTTTTGGGTTTCTTTTCTTTGGCTCCTTTATTGGGTTGATTATGAGTTTCGCTCAAAAGCCATTCCTCATGCATTTTTGCTGAATCCAAGAATTCTGGATCCTCCATTGCTTCCTTGCGAAGTTTATTTACACGTTCGAGAGTATCCCAAATCATAATACTTCACCTCCACTAAGGCTACACTTCCCAATATAGGACTCCGCCCTATTGATTCAATACTTTCCGGTTAAACCATAGTGAATTTGTGATTTAGATATCGAAAACCGCCTTATAAGCACATTATTTAAACAGATAGAATTCACTTATTTTTATTAAAAAATAAATATGGTCGAAGTGTTTTTTATATGGTTTTTATAAACACACCACCTATGGGCTATGCCTTTGTCTTATTAAAAATACAAACGAAAGGAAATACATTATTTCAGATTGCAAAGGCAGAAATTTGACATTAGAGTCAACAGTATGACATTCCAAAAAGGTGATCATTAATGCCGTTTACCAATATCTATCAATCCAGCTCTAAATATGCCATCAATGATCTAGTGAAAGAAATGGACCTCTCTTTATGGAAAAGCATGCTCAATAACATAGCAGAAGTGCTTAATGCTCCCGCTGTTGGGCTTATTCTTACGTCTGAAGTTGGATTCCAGAACATTGCGATGTCTTCTTCACCAGGTGTTAAAGCGAACCCTGGCAAAATCATCCCCAGAGACATCAATTTGTACTGCAAGAAAGTGATGGAAACCAGAGCCATGCTTTATGTAAAAAATGCGTCTGGTAAAGAGGAATGGAGCGACAATCCCGAACTCACGCAGATGGGCTATGTCTCTTATCTAGGCTTGCCGATCTTCCAATCGGACGGCAGCATGTTCGCAACACTTTGCGCGCTAGACACGAAAGAGACCTCTTATAAACCAATACAGATAAATTTAATGGAGAGTATTCGCGCGCTATTAGAAAGAGAAGTACATACTGCAGAACGAGTACGAAAATTGAAGTATACGTCTAATCACGACGAATTGACTCAAGTATTTAATCGTAGAGCGATATTAACCGAGTCACCCAAATTCATCGATAGCACTATAGAAAATGGCGTCAGTATTGGAGCTGTTTATTTTGATATCGACGGGCTTAAGTATGTTAATGATAACTTCGGACATAATATTGGCGACCAATATATAAAGTCCTTCTCTCATTCACTTCAACGTAACACTCGTAAGGATGATATTTGTGGAAGACTTGGAGGGGATGAGTTTCTCTTATTGTGTCGAGACATCACTGAAGACTCCCTAAATAAGATAATAAGCCGAGTACAATCTGACTTTAACAAACACTCCCAAAAACTGGGTATAGATTGTCACGCAACTTTTAGCCATGGTTCACTTATTTACTCGTCAAATATTCCACCTATCGAAGAGTTAATTCGACTAACGGATGAGCAAATGTACGAAAACAAAATGAGTAAACGTTACGCCCAACTAAAATAAAAAAAGCGAGCACTATGCTCGCTTTTCTACCACTTAAAATTCGTTTCAGCTTACGCTCGGTTACCTATTTTCACCGTACCATTAGTCGCAAACCAAAGCGCTTCAGAGCGACGACGACCTAATAGAATTGGACCATCATCGTAGAACAAAAAGTTCTTCCAATGCTTCTTAAAAACGGCCCATTTGGTTTCAAGAACATTATATTTTTCATAACAAAAATAAACAGTTACGTCATCTTGCCAATCAATAAAGTTAAGAATCTCTTCTGGCATTTCCGGCTCATCGGCTTCCCAATGTGCCATCCAGCTGATCTCTTCTTTCCAGTTCGATGCTTTGCTCGGCCAGTCTTGCGAGCTTAGTCGCTCAGCGTCTGGGCTTTGAGGGCTCACGTTCTCTTTCCAAAACTGAGACGCTCTTGCCTGTGTCATTGGCTTAATCTTATCCAAATCCTCAGCCGGAAGTGGCATAGATTGGTGAGTAAAAATCCATTTTCTTTGGTATTCGTCCAAAGTTGTGTATGACATCAAAATTCCTCAAATATCTTCTCAGGCCGATGGTTCAACCATAGCTCAATGTTCTTTTAATAAAGGCAGCAACGCTACATCGCTTAATATTCACTGCCTTTTTTTAATCGCTGCTCGTTGGTGTGCTTATAGACTGCGTTGTCTATATGTTGCGTCTATCTTCCCAGTTAGGATTGACGAGCGCTGTCAGTATGTGGTCTTCCCATTTACCGTTAATTTGTAGGTAATCTTTAGCAAAACCTTCACGTATAAAACCGAGGTGCTCAAGTACGCCTGCACTTCGTTCATTGTGAGGCATATAACCCGCCATTAGGCGATGCATATTCTGCACGTCAAACATATAGTCTTTCGCCATGCTGAGGCCTCTGCGCATGTAGCCATTGCCCTGAGCTTGCTCTGCGAGTGAATAACCCACGTTACACGCATAGAACGGGAAACGAGACAAATTACTGAATGAGATAGTCCCTAACATTTCGTTAGTATCGGCATTAATCAATAAACAGTAGTAGCCAAGCCCCATTTTATGAAGCTCGTTTAGCTTAATTAGGCGCTGTGCCCAACCTGTTCTCTCAAAAAATGCATCTTCACGAATCGGTTCCCAAGGTTTGAGATACTCTCGATTCACCTGAAAGTACTCACTGATCATAGTCGCGTCGTCTATCTCAGCGGTACGTAGGATCAGATTTCCATCTCGCTTGTAAATGCGTTCTGGTGTGCTCAAATCTTCCATAATTTAGGTCTTATTCGATCAGTTCTTTCTAATACCGTAATCACGAAGTTTATTCGCAATAGAGGTATGAGACACGTTCAAACGCTTGGCTAACTTACGACTTGATGGGAATGACTGGTAAAGCTTCTCCAAAATCTGAGACTCATAGTCTTTCATGATCTCATCCAGAGAGCCATCTAAACTCAAGTTCGCCATGCCTGTTGTCATGGTTTCTAACTGAGGCAAGTGGAACTGCTCAACCGTTAGCGTATCTGAATCCAGTTCAGTAAGCGCACGTAATACCATGTTGTCTAGCTGACGAATGTTACCCGGCCATTGGTAGTTACCAAGTTGGTCGATTAGCTCTTGAGTAAGCTTAGGCTTAAGCATACCAAGCTGTTGTGCGTATTTAGCTACGAACAGTTCAAGCAATGGTGCAACGTCGTTAGAACGTTCACGCAATGCTGGAATAGAGAGCGTCAGTACATTCAAGCGATAGAACAAGTCTTCACGGAACGAGCCTGAATCAGCAAGTTCAGAAAGGCGATGACGCGTTGACGCAATAATACGAACATCAGCGTGCATCTCTTCCTCTTCACCCACACGACGGAATGAACCATCTTGTAGGAAGCGAAGCAGTTTGATTTGTAGATGCGGGCTCATTTCGCCAATCTCATCTAAAAATACGGTACCGCCATTGGCTTGTTCGAAGATGCCTTTATGACCTTGTTCATGATTGAATGAACCTGGGGCGTGACCAAACAGCTCGGTTTCAGCTACGTCATCAGGCATCGATGCACAACTCAGAATCAAGAATGGGAAAGACGAGCGGTTTGAGCGGTTATGACACGCTTTCGCCAACATCTCTTTACCTGTACCTGTATCACCTTCAATCAGCAGAGGCTGATCTAGCATCGCCAGTTTTTTTGCTTGGCTGATTAACGCTTTATGGCGATTAGAAACACCAACAAAATGCTCAAAGCCTAAATTGTTCTGTTCAGGAATCGCATCAGGGGTATTCATCTCTTGGTTGCAAGAACGAATCGTCATAACCGCGCTCGCAAGCACAGGTTCGTTGACGTCACCACCTAGATAGATAGGTAGGATTTCAATAGAGAAGTCTAAACCGTCCAACACAACAACTTCACGATGGCGTGTGACTTCACCTTCGATCCAACGACCAAAGTTAAAGCTAGGTACGAAGGATGCGAGTGGTTCGCCAATCACTTCGTCTTCTTGCTTGCCAAATAGGTTGAGTGCAGCGTGGTTTGCCATATCGACTGAGCCTTTAAGGTCAATCGCAATCACGGGATCAGGTAGGTTAGCCAGCAAAGCGATCAGCTCAGTGTTGTGCCTTTCGCTTGGCATGAATTGTATTTTTCGTACATCCTTTACACCTGAAATTCGACGAATTTCAGCCATAAGTTCACTAAAAGCATCAAAATCAATATCAGGGCAGTTCAGGTAAATAATGCCTTTAACATCGATTTCGATTCCTCGTAAATCAATGCTTTTTGAGGCCAAGATATCGAGCAACTCACGCGTTAAGCCGAGTCGGTCTTCACACAATACTTCAAGACGCACAAATAGTCCTATTATAGGTGTCAGGATAAGTTGACAGTAGTGTGAATTAAGGTCTGAGTTCAGTCAAGAAGAAGAGTAAACATATGTTTACTCTTCGCTCGCAAACCACTCAATGTCATACATTTTGTTTCAAAGACGTACGTTTTATTTGAGGGTGATACGCTTTATTTCAGAAAGGACGGCTTTGCGCATATCGGCCAGTTTTACTTTGCGTTCATTATGCCAAGGCATAGGGCGAAGTAATGTCATGGCTTTTAGACCCAATCGCGCAGTCAGGATACCAACCCCCAAGCCCTGCCCCGCTCTCGCTGAGACTTTACCGGCCAGATCCATGGAAACTAAATCCATACTTGCATCAATCGCGAGTTCACTGGCACCCGCTGCTGCCATATTGATTAACACCAACTTGAACAGCTTGATGCGAGACCAGTATCCAAGTTCAATGCCATACACATCAGCTAGCTTGTCGATCATTGTGAAGTTACGCCAAGCCACCAGCAACATGTCTGCCGCTGCTAATGGACTCACCGCAACCAAAGCTGCCGATTCAGTCGAGAACTTAGTAACGATTTGAGTCGCCACTTTGTCTTGCTGAGCAACAACTAATGCGTCGTACATATCCAACACTTCGGCATCACTGTGTGCAGGGTTGATGCTGTTTCTCCACTTATCGAACGCCGGAGACTCCGCAATGATGCCGCCCTGCTTAGCAATGTTTTCACAGAACGCTTTACCTTTACCGACACTTTGGCTTTGCAGTAGCTCTTCACTCTGCTCTTGTACGCTAAAGTGATCTTTCAATGAGCGTAGCTTCCACAGCTCTTTGCCGATTGCACCCAAGCCCAGTGACGCGATTGCCGCGACAAAACCGGCCCAACCGAGTGCGAGCCAATCTGCTGATTGAACCGCCGTGATGACAGAATCAATCGCTTGCCAGCCCACTAAACCTGCGAAAGCAACCATTAAGCCAGAGCCCAGCCACTTTCTCTTTTTACTTGGACGAATGATCTGTTCTAGTTGTTGCTCGGCTTGACCATCTAGTTCGCTCTCAACCTGTGGTGCAACGGGTACAAATTTCTCTTGTTCAGTAAACAACTGCTGAGCGCCTAATTCTGGGTTCGCTTCGCCCACGCCTTGTTTACCCAAAGCATTATCACTGTCATCAAAAGAGGTCTTCAGCGGCTCATTAAAGACCTGCTTTGTTTTTAATTCACTCATCTTTTATTGCCTCAATTACTTCAACTTATCGCCAATGAGATACTCTAAAACCTTATCAATTCTTAGGTGTTGGCAAGGTTCATCAGAATGTTGCTCCATTGGCCTAAAGCTCGTGAAATCAAACTGGTTAGTTTCCCAGTACTGCTTGTTCGGCAGCTTGCGTGGCACCTCACCCGGATACATAGTCTGGGGAACGTTATCCAAAGTAACACCTTGCAGCGCTGGCACATTGGCCGAGCCCGACGAGATATAACCTGCGCTGGTCGCTTGAATAGAAGCGATGCTCATGCAGCTCATATCGATATGCTCAAACGCCGCCTGTTGCCACGCTTGGTGTACCATCTGTTGCAACAGTGACACCAAGTTTGGATGCTGATCTGGTGTTACATGGTCTGCCTTAGTCGCTGCAAACAGGATCTTGTCGATCTTCGGAGCAAACAAACGTCTCAGGATATTGCTTCGGCCATATTTAAAGCTCTTCAATAACTGTTCAAGTGCACCACGCATATCCATGAAAGAGTCGTAACCTGCATTGAGTGGCTGCAAACAATCCACCAGCACAATTTGTCTGTCGAAGGTTGAGAAATGATTCTTGTAGAACGCTTTAACAACCTTCTGTTGGTACTCTTCATAGCGAGCTTTCAGCACCGCATAGTTACTTGTTTTCGAGAATTTACCTTCTGGTACTGCGCATGGGAAAAACTGCAACACAGGCGCGCCTTCAAGCTCACCAGGTAATACAAATCGCCCCGGTTGCACCCAATGTAGTCCATTGCTCTTACAAGTATGGAGATACTGAGTGTAACTATCGGCAATGTTGACCAGTTTCTTCTCATCAGCTTCAGCCAACAGGTCAATGTCACCAAGCATTGCACTCCACTCTTGCGAATAGGTTTCTCGGTCACCTTTTAATGCGGCAAACTGAGATTGGCTCCACGTTTCAAAATCCATATCCAATAATGGCAAATCAAGTAACCATTCACCCGGATAGTCAACAATATCGAGATAAAGGGTACTGTTTTTACTCAGTAACTTCTTCGCGCCTTTTGCCGGCTTGTATTTGATGGCCAAGCGAATTTCACTGACATCGCGCGTCGGTACTGGCCATTCTGGTGGCTGACCATTTAATGATTCCATCGCTTCGTCATAAGAGAAACGCGGAATCATCATGTTGTGTTGTGGGATGCGCTTTGCACCAATAATCCTTCCGTCTCTCGCTGATGCAAGAAGCGGTAAATTCTTATGAGTAGAGGTATGAAGAAGTTGGTTAACCAACGAGGTAATGAATGCTGTTTTACCTGCACGAGACAGACCCGTAACCGCTACTCTAATGTGAGAATCCGTTCCTCTGCTTATAAAGTCACTCATTTCTTGAGTTAGGTGTTTCATTTGAACGACTCCGTGATATTTAGGCAAGCTGGTTATGATGATAGAGAGGCAAGCCTATGTTCTTTCCCTATTGGGATAGTTTGTATGCTGTTGCTTGTTCTTTTACTAATAGTAGTGAGTATGCAATATCCATTCTTAATGCTAGATGAATAAAAGCCCCTGACTACATTCATAATCAGGGGCTTTGAAATTTTTTAATGAATAGCAGACTAATCGTCTTCTATGAGTTTGTAGATAACAAACAGTGCTATCTCAGCAATCAACCACAATACACATGTAATGGTTACGTATTTTTCGTTAAAGATGCTGATTCCGTGCAAGATCAAATCGTAACCAATGAAACTACCAATCACCACTGCCAAGATAATTTGTAGGATCTGAATAAAACGAGGCATTCCTCTCTCCTATGTTCTTATATCAAACGATGTGTTTATCACTATATCATTGATAATAAGACAAAAGTGCAGATAATGCTGCACTTTTGTCTTTAACTTTCTGTCAAAACTTGCAATTCAAACGCTAGAGTCAGCATCAATTACGACTTTTTGACTTCGGTTGATTAAGCTTTTTCAGCTTCGGCAATTTTCACTTTCCACGTGTCAGGGCCGATCTGGTGAGCGTTTGCGCCCGATGAGTCAACCGCTACCGTTACTGGCATGTCTTCAACTTCAAACTCGTAAATCGCTTCCATACCAAGATCTTCAAACGCAACAACACGTGCTTTCTTGATTGCTTTTGCAACTAGGTAAGCCGCGCCACCTACAGCCATCAAGTAAACCGCTTTGTGCTCTTTGATTGATTCAACCGTAGCAGGACCACGTTCCGCTTTACCGATCATACCCATGATGCCTGTTTCATTTAGCATCATGTCAGTGAACTTATCCATACGTGTTGAAGTTGTTGGACCCGCAGGACCTACAGCTTCATCGCCTACTGCATCCACTGGGCCTACGTAGTAGATAAACTTACCTTTGAAATCGACGCCTTCAGGTAAACCTTCACCGCTTTCAAGCATACCTTGAATACGCTTATGCGCAGCATCACGGCCCGTTAGGATTTTGCCTGATAGAAGAACTGTTTCACCGGTCTTCCACTCTTGAACATCTTCTTTGGTTACTTCATCAAGGTTCACGCGACGTGTATTTGCACCCGCTTCCCAAGTGATGTCTGGCCACTCTTCTAGTTTAGGTGGCGTTAGCTCTGCTGGGCCGCTGCCGTCTAGTGTGAAGTGTACGTGACGTGTTGCTGCACAGTTAGGGATTAAACATACTGGCTTAGACGCGGCGTGTGTTGGCGCAGTCTTGATCTTCACATCAACAACGGTAGTTAGACCACCAAGGCCTTGTGCACCAATGCCTAGCTTATTTACGCGGTTGAAGATGTCTAGACGAAGCTCTTCTTCTGCGTTCTCAGGACCTTTTTCGATAAGCTCTTGGATATCGATGTGTTCCATCAGAGACTCTTTCGCCAGTACCGCTGCTTTCTCAGCAGTACCGCCGATGCCTATACCTAGCATACCCGGTGGACACCAGCCTGCGCCCATCGTTGGTAGCGTCTTCTCTACCCACTCTGCAATATCGTCAGAAGGGTTTAGCATAACCATCTTAGTTTTGTTCTCAGAACCGCCGCCTTTCGCCGCGATCTGAATTTCAACCTTGTTGCCAGGAACCATATTAATGTGAACAACCGCAGGTGTGTTGTCTTTAGTATTAACACGCTTACCTGCAGGGTCCATAAGGACAGATGCACGCAGTGGGTTATCTGGGTTGTTGTAAGCTTGACGAACGCCTTCATCAACCATTTGTTGTACTGTTAGATCTGTTTCCCATTTCACATCCATACCGATGTTCACGAAACAAGTAACAATACCTGTATCCTGACAGATAGGACGGTGACCTTCCGCAGACATACGCGAGTTAATCAGAATCTGAGCGATCGCATCTTTAGCTGCTTGGCTCTCTTCTTTCTCGTACGCTTTTTCTAGGGCTTGGACAAAGTCTAAAGGGTGATAATAAGAAATGTACTGAAGTGCGTCAGCGACACTGCTGATCACATCTTGCTTACGAATAACCGTCATTGCATGCCTCTTTATTGTTCTAGTTCCATGTGGGTTCACTATTTAACGAATACCGCTAAATGAGATCAGTAGGTTTAGCTTTTTATAATGTTGAGCTGTATTTAGTTGCTTTAGCAATCGCTTGCATAGCTTTAAACTAAACCACTTGGATTACACCGTTCTAATCAAGAACCCATTTTATTTTCAATTTATGATACTCTTGCTTCCTCTCACAAGCCATGCAGTGATCGAACTCTTTGTCACAAATTAAACAAATGAATAACAACGAATTTCGCGCTATCCAAATCAAGCCGCTTGAATATCAATCAACTTTAGCTAAACAGCTGTTTTCTCATATCGAAAACCTACCGTGGGCAATGCTATTACGCTCTGCTTCAGAAAGCCACGTTGATAGTCGATACGACATTTTAGTTGCTCAACCCATCGCCACCTTCGAAACAATCGGTGCAAAAACCACCATTAATGTTAAAGAGACGTGCGAGGTTTCAGATTCCGATCCTTTCGAACTGCTAAACCACTATCAGCAGCAATTATTACCAGCCACGAATGAGCACTCTGAGTTGCCGTTCACCGGCGGTGCATTAGGCTACTTTAGCTACGATTTGGGTCGAAGAGTGGAAACACTTCCGGTTACTTCAATACGTGATATTGATGCTCCCGATATGGCGGTAGGTCTTTACGAATGGGCGATTGTGGTTGACCACAAGTTGAAGGCAGCTTGTGTGGTTGGGCAAAACATAGAAGCGCACTGGGGTTGGTTATCTCAACAACAAGAAGCTCAACCTACGGTTGAAGAGTTTAGCCTGACAACACCGTGGCAATCGAACATGAGCGAGCAGAGCTACGCAGAGAAGTTCGACAGCGTCCAAGAATACCTACTGTCCGGTGACTGCTATCAAATCAACTTGGCTCAGCGTTTCAATGCAAAATACCAAGGCAGCGAGTGGTTGGCCTACGAAAAACTAGAGCAGTATAACTCGGCTCCGTTTTCTGGTTTCATCCGTCTGGCCAACAGTGCCATTATTAGTGTCTCACCTGAGCGCTTCTTAGAACTTAAAGACAACGTGATTGAGACTAAGCCGATTAAAGGCACTCGCCCTCGTTCTGATGACCAAGTGATTGATGATACTAACGCACAAGATTTAGCGAGCGCAGATAAAGATCAGGCAGAAAACCTGATGATTGTGGATTTACTTCGTAACGATATCGGTCGAGTGGCAAAGCCAGGAACGGTTCATGTCCCTAAATTATTCGATATTGAAAGCTTCCCTGCTGTGCATCACTTGGTGAGCACCATCAGAGCTGACCTTGATTACCAATATTCTGCAACGGACTTATTAAGAGCTTGTTTCCCGGGCGGCTCCATTACCGGAGCCCCTAAAGTTCGAGCGATGCAGATCATCGAGGAGCTAGAGCCGCATAGACGCTCAGCATATTGTGGCAGTATCGGTTACATCAGCCGAAATGGCAGAATGGACACTAGCATTACCATCCGAACTTTAGTGGCGGAAAACAATACGCTTTATGCTTGGGCTGGCGGCGGTGTGGTATTCGATAGTGATTGTGCGTCTGAATACCAAGAAACACTGGATAAACTAAGTCGAATCCTCCCTGTACTGAAAGAGTGCTAAGTAACACCAGTTTACTGACCGCTTAATACAAGCTCTAAGCCAAAACGAAAAGCAGAAAAAAGCCGAAGTCATCGCGATGATCACTTCGGCTTTTTCTTACGAACTTTTTTGCTATCGCTAGTATGCACTCATCAACTATGAAGTAGTGATAGGTCCACCCCCCCACTTCTTAAGCATTTCTTTTAGGTCATTAGCCGTATATGGCTTACTAAGGATGTCGTTCATCCCACATTGAATACAACGCTCGCGTTCCTCTAATGTAGTCCCTGCCGTCAGCGCGACAATAGACCTAGAATAACCTTTTTCTCTGAGTGTTTCAGTTGCTTCAAAGCCATCCATGAGTGGCATCCGGCAATCCATAAACACAATGTCATATTCTGTGTCTGACGCGAGCTCTACCCCTTCAACACCATTGCTCGCAATCGCAGGCTCTATCTCATGTTTACGTAGCATCTGCTGAATGATGATCTGGTTCATCTTAATATCATCAACCACCAACACTTTCAGCAATGAAAGTTCAACTTCAGATTCAAACCCTTTAGAAATCGTATCGCTACCATCAGGAACATCAACAACTTGGAGGGGGACTGAAATGGTAAATGTCGTCCCTGAACCAACAATGCTGGTTACACCTATATCGCCATCCATCAGGCCGACGAGCTTACGACAAATCGCTAAACCTAACCCAGTACCTTCATAATTACGGCTACTTGAGTTATCCGCTTGAGTAAAGGGTTCAAACAGCGTTTTATAAGCGGACTCAGCAATACCGACTCCGGTATCTTCTACAGAGAAAACGAAGTGCTGATCACGCCATTCGATATCAACGTTTACATGCCCTTCCTCGGTAAACTTAATCGCATTACCGATCAGGTTTACAAATAACTGAGTGATTCGCTCTAAATCACCTTTGAAGTGTGACGGGACGTCTGAAGCCACGCTAATGTTAAAGTCGAGTTGTTTCTCAATGGCTCGATTGGTAAAGATACTCTCAATCGTATTTCTTAAGTCATGCAAAGAGAACTTTTTAGGGATCAACTCCAGCATACCCGCATTGATTTTGCTGTAGTCCAATAAGTCATTGATGATGGTTCTTAAAAATTCACCAGATTGGCTTAGGTTATTCACAATTTCACGTTGAGAACTATTGAGCTCGGTATCACTGATTAATTCCGCACTTCCCAATAAACCGTTGAGCGGCGTTCTTAGCTCATGGTTAATCATCGCGACAAAATCGCGCGTGGCTCGCTCAGATTCCTCTGCTCGCTTACGAGACTCAATGTTTCGATTGATGGCTAACTGGTGAGTAATGGCACTGCAGATAAGATCTGTAACCAGTAAGAGTTGGCTCTCGATAAAGTCGACGTCTTGTTCAGATAGGTTGACCTTGACGATCAATGCTCCAACGATAACCTTCTCTACTTCAAGTGGTACTGTGAGTAAATCACCTTCCCATTGGGTTTCTACGATTTCTTGGTCGAAATCACCAACCGATGCATCACCATAATCGTAGGTTTGAAGTTGTGGGAGCAGCTTCGAAGGTAATATCAAACGGCTAGCTTCAATGAGGTAACTGTTGGTTACGTTTGTGGTCAGTTGAGACAGCATCACATCATCTAAGTCGCTTCGAAGAAACGCGCGACCAAAATCTATCAATAGATTATCGATTTGCTCTTGAAACTCGATACGACGAATGTTCGCATTAGAACGCTTTTCCAACTGGCGCAGGGCAAGTTCCAGCTGTTGGTTGGCTTCGAACAGTTCAAGACTTTTTTGCTCCAACAGAGCTTCAGCCGCTTTGCGGGCGGCTATTTGGCGCTTTAGTTTCTTCTCTAAGGCAGAGGCCGGATCCATATTACTTTTCTACTTTGAGATTAAACCTAACCACACTTTGGTCATCATTCTGAGGCGTCATTTCCACCGTGATCGATTCTCCATGGTATTCCGCACAGCCTTCAATTAGCCCTAAACAGACATGCGACATGCATCGTGCGCTTTTATAATCGAAAACCAGTTCAGCTTCCGTCGTGGTGATAAAACTAAACTCTGGTGGCTCAGCATCTGGGTAAAGCTTTTTCACTTCAACGTGAATGTATCGCTCAACGTGCTGGATAAATTGAAAGGTAGTATTGCTGTGTGTGAGGCTGGCTTTGTTGGGTAACGAAGCTAGTAAGTTCTTAAACACGGAGTGCCCGAACACGCGCTGTAACGTTGCGGCATCGATATCCGTTTTTTTGCTTAAGTTGATAATGAGCTTAACCAGGGCTTTGTGATCATAACTGCCAACAGAGGGATAAATACCCTCGTCTTCAGACATCTCTAGCACTTCTTCCAGTAGCCCTAGTCCAAATTTATCTTCAACAAGCTCTAAAAATTCGGTGAATATGATTCCTTTCATCTCATACCTTATCTTTTGTTTCTTTTTAGAATGGTCTACTAAGTCTTTGTTATCAAATTCTTAATCAAAAAAGTAGAGATTCTCAGCTTATTTTATGACATTGATAACGGATACTCATCTAGATGCTCACTTCAAATATAGCAAAAACCAACAATATTGAGTGCTCTAGCTCACCGATAGCCTCTATGGTACTTACCTCTTAGGTTGGCATTACGCGAAAGGTTGTGCCTATACTTAAAGGCATAATAATCAATATATTGGCAAGCTATGAACCGAGATAACTTCCTACAACAGTTTCAACTAAACCCACCTGTTGGCTATCATCCAGAGTCCGTTGAACGCGTTTCTCATATCAGTGGTGAGGAATTGCGAAAAGCGGCAGTGGTAGTTGGTTTAGTAGAAAGGGAAGATGGTTTACACGTCATTTTTACTAAAAGAGCAGCCCATTTAAAACATCACCCAGGACAAGTTAGCTTTCCAGGAGGTAAACATGAGCTCTCTGACCCATCTATGCAATTTACGGCACTTAGAGAGCTTCATGAAGAGGTCGGAATTCGATCGGATCAGGTTAAAATTGTTGGGCAATTACCTGCCTTGAGTACTATTAGTAAATTTTCTGTTACGCCGATTGTCGCATTAGTTGATCCCGACTATAAACCCATCATTGATCAGAACGAAGTCGCTTCCATTTTTGAGGTTCCGGCTACCTATGTTTTAGACCAAGCGAAATTGCACAGCCACACTGTTAACTTCAAGAAAATCAAACATCGTGTTTTCGCGATGCCCTTCGAAGAGCACCTTATATGGGGCGTCACGGCACAAATCATCCAATCTCTGCAGCAGCATGTAGTGCAACGAATCACATAGCAACTACGTTTTGTTTAATCTCTGTTAACAAACAACACGCTTTGTATGGAACAGATTTATTAATGCAATTTTACGCAATCGTTTACTTGGTATAATTCTGTACAAGCGCCCCTTTCAGATAAGAAAAACTAATATCAGGCATGAACATAAATCACATGTAGCACGCCATTTTCGTGATCAAAAATCCGTTTTTCGCATATCATGTGACACGCCGTTTCATTACATGATTTAGATCTATTTTTTGCCGACGAAAATTCTGCAAAATTAGCCCCGACTTATTTCCTGTTCCCAAAAAATGAGTAATTTAACATGAACACAACAACTTCTTCGGCAAATGCCGTAAAAGACTCGAGCAAGTTTAACTATAAAGATTTTACCTGGTGTTTATCACTATTCGGTACAGCAGTTGGTGCTGGTGTACTATTCCTTCCAATTAAAGCTGGTGCGGGTGGTTTTTGGCCATTAGTTATCCTAGCTCTTATTGCTGCACCAATGACTTGGTTCGCACACAAATCTCTAGCACGTTTCGTACTGTCTGCAAAAAATCCTGAAGCTGACATTACAGATACAGTAGAAGAACACTTCGGTAAGACTGGCGCAAACCTTATTACTTTCGCTTACTTTTTCGCTATCTACCCAATCGTTCTAATTTACGGTGTTGGTATCACAAACACTGTTGATTCTTTCCTAGTAAACCAAATGGGTATGGAATCTATTCCTCGTCCTCTTCTTTCTGGTGCACTTATCCTTGCAATGACAGCGGGTGTTGTATTCGGTAAAGATCTAATGTTGAAAGCAACTTCAGCAATGGTTTACCCACTAGTATTCATCCTACTAGCACTGTCTTTCTACCTAGTTCCAGATTGGAACACTTCAATGATGGAAGTAACGCCTGAATGGTCAACAATGCCTTCTGTTATCTGGCTAGCAATTCCAATCATCGTGTTCTCTTTCAACCACAGCCCAATCATCTCTCAGTTCTCTAAAGAGCAACGTCGTGTATACGGTGAAAACGCAGTTAAGAAAACTGACGCTATCACTGGCGGCGCAGCAATGATGCTAATGGGTTTTGTAATGTTCTTCGTATTCTCTGTTGTACTTTCTCTATCTCCAGAGCAACTAGCGAATGCACAAGCACAGAACATCTCTGTACTTTCTTACCTAGCTAACGTTCACGAGTCTCCACTTATCTCTTACATGGGTCCTCTAGTAGCGTTCGCAGCAATCACTTCTAGCTATTTCGGTCACTTCCTAGGTGCTCACGAAGGTCTTGTTGGTCTAATCAAGTCTCGCTCTGGTTCTTCAGTAAGCACTATCGAAAAAGTATCTCTAGCGTTCATCGTTGTGACTACTTGGATTGTTGCAGTAGTTAACCCAAGCATCCTAGGCATGATTGAAACAATGGGTGCTCCAATGATTGCAGCTATCCTGTTCCTAATGCCTGTATTCGCGATGAACAAAGTACCAGCAATGGCTAAGTACAAAACTTCAGCACCTGTACAAATCTTTACAGCTTTATGTGGTCTAGCGGCTATTAGTTCTGTAATCTACGGCGCTCTTTAATCTATAAGCAGCTTTTATAAGATGCCTTTCATCTTATATCGCGAGATTAGACACAAAATATAATGATAATAAATGAGCCTCCCTACTCCCCTTGGGAGGCTCTCTTTTTGAGGTAATCGCTATGATTAGTGTATTTGATATCTATAAAATCGGTGTTGGTCCATCGAGCTCGCACACAGTTGGACCAATGAAAGCGGGTAAAGAATTTATTGATGACCTACGTTCAATGGGAAAATTGCGCGACATCACTAAAATCACCGTGGACGTATATGGATCACTATCACTGACAGGGAAAGGTCACCACACAGATATCGCAATCATCATGGGTCTTGCTGGCAATACTCCTGAGCGTGTTGATATCGATTCTATCCCGGGCTTTATTGCTCGCGTAGAAGAAACTGAACGCCTTCCTGTTGGCATGCACTGTCACACGGTTTCGTTCCCTCGCGATGGTGGTATGAACTTCCATACTAGCAACCTTTCTCTACACGAGAACGGCATGAGCATCCACGCGTGGATTGACGACGAAGTTGCATACTCAAAAACTTACTACTCAATTGGTGGTGGTTTCATCGTTGACGAAGAGAACTTCGGCAAAGAAGAAGAAAACCCAATCAAAGCACCTTACGAATTCACAACAGCTGAAGAGCTAGTTAACCAGTGTAAAGACAGCGGTCTTTCTATCAGCACACTGGTTATGAAAAACCAAGCGGCTTTCCACTCTGACGAAGAGTCTCGTACTTACTTCGCAAACATCTGGAAAACAATGCGTGAGTGTATGGATCGCGGTATGAATACTGAAGGTATCCTGCCTGGTCCACTACGTGTACCTCGCCGTGCTGCTGCACTTCGCCAACAGCTAATGACTTCAGAAAAAACAACAAACGATCCAATGTCTGTTGTTGACTGGGTAAACATGTTCGCATTCGCAGTAAACGAAGAGAACGCAGCTGGCGGTCGTGTAGTGACTGCACCAACAAACGGCGCATGTGGCATCATCCCTGCAGTTCTGGCTTACTACGATAAGTTCATCCAAACTGTGACTGAGAAAGACTACATCCGCTACTTCGCGGCTTCTGGCGCTATCGGTGGTCTATACAAGCGTAACGCTTCTATCTCTGGTGCAGAAGTTGGTTGTCAGGGTGAAGTTGGCGTGGCATGTTCTATGGCTGCTGCTGGTCTTGCTGAGCTTATGGGTGGTAGCCCTGAGCAAGTATGTATGGCTGCGGAAATCGCAATGGAACACAACCTAGGTCTGACATGTGACCCAGTTGCTGGCCAAGTACAAGTTCCATGTATCGAGCGTAACGGTATTGCTGCTGTAAAAGCAATCAACTCAACTCGTATGGCACTTCGTCGTTCTTCTGCTCCTACTGTTTCTCTAGATAAAGTTATCGAAACAATGCTAGAAACAGGTAAAGACATGAACGCTAAATACCGTGAGACATCTCAAGGTGGTTTGGCTGTTAAGGTTGTTTGTTAATCGACTCTCGCTAACAAACAAGCAATAAAAAAGGAACGCATATGCGTTCCTTTTTTTATGTCTCAATATCAGCTGCTGTTCAGCACAGCAACTAAAACAATTAGTTAAATCACTTGAGAGATAAGTAAGAAGCAACCAAACAACAATGAGAAAAGCATCATTGGTTTGCCGCCTTCAGCACTGTATCTGTCTTCTGCTACTTTCATAAAGCGTTGTTTGTGAACCATTACTAGAGGTACAAATACCGCCAAGAACACCAGAATGATGCCAGCGTAGTTCAGCACTTGTAGAAACTTGTCCGCAGCCAGCAGTGAACCCGCTAATGGCAGGATAAAGCTAATGCAGTAAGTCACCGCCGTATTTTGGTTGAACATATCTCGGTTTTGGTTGAATAGCGACATAGCCACACCAAAGAACGAAGTCAGCAGAGCCAAACCCGTGAAGATAGATAGCACGGTACCTACCCATGGTGACTGAGCTTCAAATGCAGCCATCAAGTCAGAGACATTATGGAAGCTTCTAAACTGCTCTTCGCTCAAGTTACCTACCACAGCAAACAACCAACATAGGTAGCACACTAGAGGAATAAGAGAGCCTACGATTACCATATTACGAAGCTGCTTATCGGTCGCTTCATGGTTGTAAGAAACCAAAGTTGGAATCACGACCATAAAGCCAAAGCTGGTGAACAAGATTGCACTCGTTTTGATTAGGTCAACATGATTGTGACTCGTTACCTGCATTAAGTTATCTTGCGTCATGCTTGGTGCTAAAAATGCCATCGTTGCAAACAAACTTGCCAGCATCACGAAGAACAGTGCACGGTTGAGCTTATCAATTACACCTGTGCCACTTGCCACAACAGCGCCCGCAATCAAGGTAAAAGTGATTTGACTTGTTGTAGCGGTAAGATCGATACCAAAGTTAGACAGCAACTTACTCAGCAAGTCACCCGCGCCTAAGATGTAAGCCATTAGCAAGCAAATCAGCAACGCGTAAAGCAGACCATTGGTGATTAGTTGACCTTGTTTGCCTAGTGTCTTTCTAGCGATAGAGTTTAATCCTAAGCCACCACCCGCTTTGATGGTTGCTTCTAGAAGTAGTAATGCCGCGTAAGTGGTACCGAAACAGATCAGAACCATTAGCATTGTGCCGTAAAGCAATCCGAATTGAGCTAATACCATTGGGATTGCAAGCATACCAGCACCGAGAGCGGTACCAGCGATAATTAGGGAGCTACCCATCATTTTAATATTCATTGTCTTTAACTTATTTATTTAGTTTTTAATAGGTGTAGTTCTCTGTCATCAGCCAAGATGCAAAGAAAATTCGAAAGAAGTTAAGCTTTAAAACGAATATCGATAGGAGCGATAAGCGGAGTTAAATCGCGAAAAGGCAGTAGAAAACGAGTAGTACAAGCGAGAGTATAGAGAGGTGTGATCAGATGAAGAAGCCATGTTCTGATGTGGTGACCCTTCTGTGGGTTCGATGATCGGTGATGTAATCTTGAATTTCATGTATGTGTCCAATATCAATAAGTCACATTCCATATTATTTAAAGCAGCGTATCCGTTGCTGCCCTTCCTCTATCATTAGAGGTGACTTCATATTATCGAATGAACTCTGAAACACAACGCTATAACCACATTTTTTGCTATTAAATTGAACAAAACAAGCATTTGGATATTAATTAACCACCAAACATCAAAAAACAATAATCATTATTAATAGAAGACTTGTTAACTAATACAACTCAAGCATCCAAAATAGTACTTTTATTCGCACCAGCTTCGACTCACTTGCTAGGCGAAACTATCAAAACCGGATCCTTACTCTTTAGAGGTTCCTATTAAACCTCGGCTAACATACAAACTCGCTACATCACAGAAACAAAACCACAACCGGAGTGTGGTCACACTATTCAATATACCCCATAGGTGGTAAGGACTCTTGCCAGTACAGTATCCGCGTCATCAGAATTAATAAAAACACCTATGCGCTCAACAATAACCTTCAAGATCTTGGTTGCTCTTGCCATTGTATTTACCTTTTTACTGGCAATATCCACCTACTTTCAATATTCCCAACAAAAGCAACTGGTTAATTCCGTTCTAAGTGAACAACTTCACGATAAAGCGAGCAACTATTTCGATAGCCTTAATATGATGATGCTGACCGGCACCATGGCACAGAAAGAAACGCTGCGTCAGAAAGCGTTAGCGCAAGAAGGCATTGAAGACGTTCGAGTATTACGTGCCGAAGCCGTAAGTATGTTGTATGGCCCAGGCAACGAAAATCAAACACCCGTTGACGAGATTGATAAGAGAGCCTTGTCAGGCGAAACGGTTATCGAGCCATTTTCCGCAGAATGGGGGAAAGGGTTAGTGATCGCCCTGCCAATGAAATCTAGCGAAAACTATCGTGGTACCAATTGTGTCGCATGTCATATGGCACCAGAAGGCGAAGTATTGGGCGCAATACGACTAGAGTACAATCTGAGTCATGTTAATTCTCTAATTAACACTCAAACCATGGCTGCGATTGGTATTATGGCGGTGATCTCTTTTGCCGGTTTTGTACTGACGATGGGACTGATTCGTAAAATCATTGTCCGCCCACTTCAGCAAACCTCGCTCTTTATGACTCAAGTCAGTAGCGATAAAAACCTTTCAAACCGCTTGCCTGAACAGAGCCAAGATGAAATTGGCACTTTAGCCAAATCAATCAACTCGTTCATGGGCACCGTGTCAAACAGCTTGGAGCAAGTACAAGACACCTCTCATAAGCTGAACGCGTCCGCCAATCAACTGACGAGCGTTGCTCAGATTACTGAACAAGCCGCTAGCGACCAGCAAAATGAAACGGCGGAAGTTCAAAGTAATATTGAAGGAATACAAGCTCAACAAATTAATGTGGAGCAAGCAACGCTAACCGCATCCGACCTGATCAATCACACTTCGGACGTTGCCTGTAACAGTACGAACCAAGCCCATGAGGCAAGCAGCGAGATAAAGAACCTTGTAAGTAGTATCGAAGAGGTCAAACACAAGATCACCACACTCAATGAACAAACCGGCGAAGTGTCTTCGATATTGAGTGTAATTCGTGGTATTGCCGATCAAACCAACCTGTTGGCACTCAACGCAGCGATAGAAGCAGCAAGAGCGGGAGAACAAGGCCGAGGGTTTGCTGTCGTTGCTGACGAAGTTCGCCATCTCGCCTCTCGAACCGCAGAAGCCACGGGCAGTATTGAGTCGATCATCCACCAATTCCAACAAGGCAGCGAAGAATCACTCACTTCCGCTGACCGTGTATGTGAACAAGCGCATCGAAGTTCAAGTGACATCGACGCACTCGCTGCTGAAATGAATGGTGTTGTCGAAGAGATGAAACAGGTGCTTGCCCATGCGCAGAATATTCAGCAACAGACTAAATCTACGACCCAAGCTACCAAAGATGTTCAGCAGAAAGTCGAAACCATCACTTCACATGCTAATGACACATCACTATCGGCTGGTGAGACGCGTAATATCAGTAACGATTTAGAAGAGCTGTCTGATCACCTAGAATCCCTGATTAATCAGTTCACCTTGTCTTGTAAAAAAGATAAGGCCTAAATCGAGAGCAATACCTAACTGCAACCCAACAAAAAGCGCTCAATCATGAGCGCTTCACCTTTCTATTTGCCTCTATTTAGGCTTAGAACTCTGAGTTCAAACAGCCGCTAGTGCGTGATCGACACCGCTGATAAGTCTTTATGCTTGTGGTACATCGCATGCTTGTAAATGAGCTTTGCGCTGACCTCATCCATACCTGCGACCTCAACATAAGCGCCTTTCTTGCGAAACTTAAACACCACCTTATCGAGCGCTTCGACTGAGGTGTTATCTAAGAAGGACGCTTCAGAAATATCGATTGTAACCAGTGAAGTCGCCTTGTCGTAATCGAACAAATCCACAAAGGCATCGGAAGAAGCAAAGAACACATGCCCCTTAACTCTATGAGTTGTGTGCAGTTGATTGGTCACGACCTCATCAGAGATGAAGACCATAGACTTACTCGCGTGAGCGTAAAATAGGGCTGAAAGTATTACGCCAACCGCGACACCAATCGCAAGGTTATGAGTAAAGACGACCACAACAACCGTAGTCAGCATGGTGACATTCGTCGGTAAGGTATGGTCTTTAAGTTCGACAATTGAACGCCAAGAAAAAGTACCGATTGATACCATAATCATCACAGAGACTAACGCCGCCATTGGAATCAACTTTAACCAATCAGAAGCAAACACTACCATTAGTAAAAGAAGTACGCCTGCGATCATGCTAGATAGCCTGGTTAGACCGCCAGATTTAATGTTAATGATCGACTGACCTATCATAGCGCAACCTGCCATACCACCAAACAGTGACGCAACAATGTTCGCGACCCCCTGCCCTTTGCACTCATTATTCTTATTGCTTTCTGTATCCGTCAGATCATCAACAATGGTCGCAGTCATCAAGGATTCCAAGATGCCAACAACTGACAAAGCAATGGAGTAAGGAAGTATGATTTCGAAGGTTTCTAATGAGAATGGAATGTTAGGAATTAAGAAGATTGGGAGTGAATCAGGTAGTTTTCCCATGTCACCAATGGTTCTCACATCTAAGCCAAACATCAAACTGATAATAGTGAGCACGATAATAGCCACCAAAGGTGACGGTATTGCAGTTCCAAATTTGGGTAAGTAAGGCAACAAATAGATAATCGCCAAGCCTAAAACAACCAACAGATAAACGCTTGAAGGTACGTTAACCAGTTCAGGTAATTGGGCCATAAAGATCAGAATAGCAAGCGCGTTTACAAATCCGGTAATCACAGATTTCGACACGAAGTTCATCAAATTACCTAGCTTCAAATAACCAGCAATAATCTGGATAACACCAGCTAAAAATGATGCTGCTAGTAGATAATCAAGCCCGTGCTCTTTAACTAATGTGACCATCAACAGCGCCATTGCGCCTGTCGCACCAGATATCATCCCCGGGCGGCTGCCCACTAAGGCGGTGACAACACAGATACAAAATGAAGCGTACAAACCCACCTTAGGGTCGACGCCAGCGATAATGGAAAAAGCGATAGCTTCAGGGATCAATGCAAGTGCAACCACAATCCCAGATAATGAATCTCCTTTGATATTTGATAACCAGTGTGTTTTTAAATAATTAAGCATGTAATTCTCTTTTACTTGTACAGCCAGTCCTGCCTTGTTCAGACATCATGTGATCAACTGTTTTTCATGAATGAGCGAGCGCTCGAAAAGTGCGGGTGTAGAGAGAATGCAGGGGCTAAGGCGGCGTAATTAACACGTGAATATTAAACTCCTCTGGTAACTCTTTAGTTTGCAGCGACATCAGTTCGTGCCAAACAAAGAAGGTGAATGGTCTCCTAGATAGGAGAAGCCGCGACAATATAGTGTGAGGTTCGATGCAATCACACAATCATTATTGGAAACAAAGATTGCGATGGTTCAGTCGATATAGGCCACGCGCAAGGCGAATCGAACTAAACAAAAGTTAACAAGCAGCCACAACCAAAGTTAAACCCACGGCGAGATCGAACAAAAAACCAACCCTTTATGAGTTTTATAGCGGACATACACAATATTTCTTTCGACAAGCAAGAATAAAGGTTGAAGCTCTCTGTATGACAGGTAATATGTTCCATTGATTTAAAAAGTTTATACAACTCAATGTTTCGATTGTTTTTTGTTCAAAACTTAGCGAACTATAGACAATCACTTGCAAACATTGCGTTGAATTTGTCCCTCAATGGAGAATGAAACCAACATGACTTACGCGCCTGTAAAAGACGTACTTGGCGGCAAGCTAGCGGTAGACAGTGAAGTAACTGTTCGCGGCTGGATCCGTTCACGTCGTGATTCCAAAGCTGGAATCTCTTTCCTTGCCATTTATGACGGCTCTTGTTTCGACCCGATTCAGGCCGTGGTCCCTAATAATCTTAATAATTACGAAAACGAAGTACTAAAGCTAACTACTGGCTGCTCTGTTGAAGTAACAGGTAAGATTGTTGAGTCTCCAGCGAAAGGTCAAGATTTTGAGCTTGCTGCAACTGACGTTAAAGTTGTTGGTTGGGTTGAAGACGCAGAAACATACCCAATGGCGAAAACTCGTCACTCTATCGAATACCTTCGTGAAGTAGCTCACCTACGTCCACGTACAAACGTAATCGGTGCAGTAGCGCGTGTTCGTAACTGTCTATCTCAAGCGATTCACCGCTTCTACCACGAGCAAGGTTTCTTCTGGGTATCTGCTCCACTGATCACTGCTTCTGATGCTGAAGGTGCTGGTGAAATGTTCCGCGTTTCAACGCTAGACATGGAAAACCTACCTCGCACAGAAAAAGGCGATGTTGATTACAACGAAGACTTCTTCGGTAAAGAGACATTCCTAACAGTATCTGGCCAACTAAACGGTGAAGCTTACGCTTGTGCACTAAGCAAAGTTTACACGTTCGGTCCTACGTTCCGTGCTGAAAACTCAAACACAAGCCGCCACCTAGCTGAATTCTGGATGGTTGAACCTGAAGTAGCTTTCGCGGATCTAGAAGACATCGCTAAGCTATCTGAAGACATGCTAAAGTTCGTATTCAAAGCCGTACTAGAAGAGTGTCGTGACGACCTTGAGTTCTTCGCTCAACGTATCGACAAAGAAGCAATTACTCGTCTAGAGCAGTTCGTAACTTCTGACTTCGCACAAGTAGACTACACTGACGCAATCCAGATCCTTCTAGATTCAGGTCGTGAGTTCGAATTCCCAGTTGAATGGGGTATCGATATGTCTTCTGAGCACGAGCGTTACCTAGCTGAAGAACACTTCAAGGCGCCTGTAATCGTTAAGAACTACCCGAAAGACATCAAAGCATTCTACATGCGTGCTAACGATGACGGTAAGACTGTAGCGGCAATGGACGTACTAGCACCTGGTATCGGCGAAATCATCGGTGGTTCTCAGCGTGAAGAGCGTCTAGACATCCTAGACGAGCGTATGCGTGAAGTAGGTATCGACCCAGAGCACATGAACTGGTACCGCGACCTACGTAAATACGGCACAGTACCTCACTCTGGCTTCGGTCTAGGTTTCGAGCGTCTAGTATCTTACGTAACAGGCATGGGCAACGTACGTGACGTTATCCCATTCCCACGTACTCCTCGCTCTGCGAACTTCTAATTCCGCGTTAAGCTCGAATTAAAAGAAAGAAAATAAAAACCTCCGCAATTGCGGAGGTTTTTTTATATTCAGAACAGAACGAAAATGTTATTAGGAGTCATGCCAAACCAAGCTCCTTGATAGGTGTGTTAATCAACGTCTTGATTACTTGCATACTTTATCGCGAGACCACATATCGCCATCATTACAAATGGAATCGCAGCGGTGGTGTATTCCGCCCAAGCCATATCAGCGAATGCTTTTGCCAATAATACATGGCCAAGAATAAGTAGAAGCGCACACACAATCGCGACGACAATCAGCTTCACTTCATTTCCCATAGTCATTTTCAACATAACGGTATCTCCAATATTTGGTCTAACGTTATTGAATCACAACTGTTCGGTAAATAAGGCGTACAGTTTCCCCACAATAAAACCGTACAGTTAGCATTATGTTGTTTTTTATGAGTCAGTTAGCGTTTATATCTGCACTTAATGCGTCAACTGATGCGCGAGTTTGCCGAGTAAAATGAGGGCATGTTCTCTCTCTTGAGTGAGTTCGTAGGAGAAGTTCAAACGAATTGCATTGTCAGCTCTCCCCTGCTCACTAAACAAGTCACCTGATGCGACACTTATTCCCTGCGCAATCGCAAGTTGATGAAGCTGCTGGCTATCAAAGTCAGAATAGAAGCGGATCCAGATGAAGTAACCACCAGCAGGATCTTCAATTTTGATAGAGTGTGGAAAGTACTGCTTAATAATTTCTATAAAACGCGCTTTTCGCTCCAAAAGACTCTTACGTAATTTACGTAGATGATTATCGTAGCTTTCATGAGTTAAGAAATGTGCGACACCAAGCTGAACAGGCGCGCTACTAGAGAGCGTGGAAAGCAGTTGTAGTTTCTGAATCGCATCATTGAATCGAGCATTCACCACCCATCCCACTCGATAGCCTGGGCAGAGACTTTTCGAATAAGAACCACACAGTAAAACCGAGTCCGTTTTATCAAACGCCTTCAGAGGCTTAGGTTTGTGCCCTTCATGGTAAAGGTCACCATAAACGTCATCTTCAATAATGTACGTGTTGTGCTGCTCTGCTATCTCGACTACTCGACGTTTGGCTTCGTCCGATAAACTTGTGCCTGTTGGGTTTTGAAAAGTCGTCATCAGCCAACATGCTTTCACATTATTGTTCTTCAGTACGCTTTCAAACTGATCAATATCCAATCCGTTGACAGGGCAAACATCCACTTCGATAGGCTTAAGCCCCAGTCTCTCTACGGCTTGCAAAGCGCCATAAAACGCCGGCGATTCAATCACAACATGGTCGCCAGATTGAGTCACTGTTTGCAGGCTCAAGTTCAGAGCTTCCATCGCACCCGAAGTAATCACAATATCTTGATGGTTAACGCTAATACCTTGTTGTAAGTAGCGCTGTGCGATCTGCCTTCTTAATGACTCGCTGCCTGGCGGCAAGTTATTAATCACGCTCGCACCCGTCATTTTTCTGCCTGCACTGGCTAGGTTTCGAGTTAAGGTGGGTAAAGGAAAAAGATCTGGGTCAGGAAAGGCGGAGCCAAAAGGAACAATACCCTCAGCAGAACTGGACTTTAGAAAATCAAATAAGCGATCGTTAATCGCCTTCTTCTCTCGAGCTACTGGCGGCTGATAATCCACACCGTCGACTTTAGGAGCAACAAAGTAGCCAGACTGAGGCTTGGCAATGATCCAACCTTCGCTTTCTAGCAACTGATAGGCTTGTAGCACAGTACTATTACTGACGTTGTAGTTACGACAGCTCATGCGCACAGAGGGGATCTTCTCTCCTGAACGCCATGTGTTATTAGCGATCTGAGTTCGAATATCCTTTGCAAGCTCTTCATAACGCGCCATCTAATTGTACTACCTAGATAAATTCCTGTGGACGGGTGATCTTATCATTAACGTGATCAACTATTGCTTCTATCCATATGATTGCACCTAATTTCTATAATTGTGTGAATTGGTTCACAGATAACTTTGTAAGCTTTGCTAAGTTTGTATCCAAGGTAAGAGCTAAATTCGCTTTACGCCTCAATAATTTGATGTAACCCAAAAACATGCGAGATAACAATGAAAAAAATAGAAGCAGATCAGTTAAGTTATAAAGGAGAGTCAAACGGTGTTCATAGTTGGACAACACCGAGTGGCCAGCCATACTACTGGCACCCAGATTGGCTCCATATTGCTGAAGATGCGACAGGCTCACATCCAAAGCAGAAGCTAGATGTAGACCAAGATCAAGCACCTACTGAAAAGCACGCGGTATCTGCAATTCTTAAGCACATCAACCAATGGGCAGCAGACAAACTGGCATCACATCCAGAAATTGAAACTGGCTCAATTGAAGCTGAAATCAATCTTAAAAAGTAGTCAACTTTTTATGATCGTTAGGTCGCGTTGAAGCTAATCTTCTCAGTTCTAATCGCAACCTCATCGACGTAATAGCCTCGAGACTCAACCGAGGCTATTCAAACCTCTTCATAATAACGCTGTAATATTCCCCACCTAGCTAACAAAAATTCAACACTAACCACTTTCTTGTATCAATCCGCGAAAGCTATCGATAGAATTTCCGGTCTCATTCATGTCATCTATGTTAATCATACGTGTGCCTTTATCCGCCAATCAATCTAAGGCTCATGTAAATCAACAAGAACAAAGGCTTATCGATGGATACTTCTAACTATAATAAATCGCTAACGACCCAATTATACGCTATCGCCGGTGTGCTCTTTGGCACTTATGGTAGTCGAGTGTGCCCGATGCTTGAGAGCCTATCCACACTGGAGATTTTCACTCACGTCAGCATCGTCTTTGTCTTAGTTTGGCTTGTACGTCACTATTTATTCACCAATCACGCTTTGGTTAAGCAAGGCAGATTTGCTCAGCTTGACACCTTTCTGTTCTTCGCTACGAGTCTCCCATTCGCACTGTATTACAACCTTAGTTACGAGTTCACGGTAGACAGCAATCTAAAAGTCTTATTTGGGATGACCTTATTTGGCTTCTTCACCGGCACTATCCTCCAGTTGCACGCTAAGTTAGCACAAATCGACAACATGGAAGCGACCGGTCAATTTGATTTCCAATTGATTGGTGAAAGAAGCTCACTAGTAAAGCAGATGATTGGCTTGGTGATGGTACTTCTGGTAACACTGACGACCATGCTGACCATGATTGCGGTCAAAGACATCTTCTGGCTAGAACACAACCCTGAACGCTTACTTGATGGCACTGGCAAGATCAGCGTAATCAAAGAATTCATCTATTTAGCACTGGTGTTAGGCGGCTATGCCATTGCCATCATGACACTTTGGAGCAAGCTCATTAAGCGTATTCTCCTTAGCCAAGAGTGTGCATTAAATAAGGTGACCAATGGAGAGCAAGGTGTGCGGCTACCAATTTTTGGTTACAACGAACTGGGCTCAATGGCAGCGATGACCAACACCATGCTTGATAGCTTAGAAACGGCTCAGAACGAAGTGAAAACGACTCGTGACGTCGCCATTGTTAGCCTATCAGCACTTGCAGAATCTCGAGACAATGAGACTGGAGCGCACATTCTAAGGACTCAAGAGTATGTAAAGGTTTTGGCACAACAACTCAGTAAGTCTCAAGAACACGCCGCATTATTAACGCCAAGCTATATCGAGTTACTTTATAAGTCTGCTCCCCTACATGACGTAGGAAAAGTCGGAGTGCCAGACAGCGTGCTCCTGAAGCCGGGCAAATTAACCGATGAAGAGTTTGAAATAATGAAGGGTCACCCGGCGATTGGTGCAGAAGCCTTATCTATTGCAGAAAAGCAGCTCGGTAGCAGTTCTTTTTTAAGGGTGGCAAAAGAGATCTCTCTCACACACCATGAAAAGTGGAACGGCAGTGGCTACCCAAATCAACTGGCTGGCGAAGACATCCCTTTGTCGGGTCGTTTAATGGCCTTAGCCGATGTTTATGACGCATTAATATCTAAACGCGTCTATAAACCGGCATTTACACATCAACAAGCCAAAGAGATCATTTTAGAAGGTGAAGGTTCTCATTTCGATCCGCAAGTTGTTCAAGCCTTTTTAGCCGTCGAAGACCTTTTTGTTGAAATCGCAGCCACTTACAAAGATGGAAAAAGTGTAGAAAACGAACTCGAGAGAGAAAGCCTTATTGCTTCGCCTGCATAATCTTTTCAAAAACCACTAACTTCTTGCACCCTACAGGTTAATCCGTAGGGTGTTTTGTTATCAAATACCCTCTTTAGTCAATAAATCTGATTGAAATGGATTTTTTTTGGTCTTTCTGTTCACTTCGTATTGTCTTAAAAATTCCATACAGGTATAACTACCCATAGATACTATCCCCTCTCAATTGACATGGATGAAGATTATGTTTGAAAAAGTGTTAGCTGCGCCTGCCGACCCTATCCTCGGCCTTACTGAAGAGTTTAAAAACGACTCTCGTGCAGAGAAAATCAACCTTGGTGTTGGCATCTACAAAAATGAAGATGGTCAAACGCCAGTACTTAAAACAGTAAAGAAAGCAGAAGCTGCACTTCTTGAAAACGAAAAAACCAAATCTTACCTAACGATTGAAGGTACAGCTGAATACGGTCTTGCCGTTCAGAAGCTACTTTTCGGTTCAGATGCTGAAATCGTAACTTCTCAACGCGCTAAAACAGCACAAGCTCCGGGTGGTACTGGTGCTCTACGTGTTGCAGGTGAATTCATTAAGCGTCAACTTGGTGATGTGAAGATCTGGATCAGTAACCCAACTTGGGCTAACCACAACGGTGTTTTCGCTGCTGCGGGTATCGAAACAGCTCAATACAGCTACTACAACGCTGAAACAAAAGACAAAGACTTCGCTGGCATGGTTGCTGACCTAGAGAAAGCATCTGAAGGTGATATCGTTCTTCTTCACGGCTGTTGTCACAACCCAACAGGTATCGATCCAACAGCTGAAGAGTGGGAAGTACTGGCTAAACTCGTTGCTGAGAAAAAGCTTCTTCCACTATTCGACTTTGCTTACCAAGGTTTTGCAAAAGGCGTTGAAGAAGATGCTGCTGGCCTTCGTACTTTCGCTAAGTACAACAAAGAGATTTTAGTCGCGAGCTCATTCTCTAAGAACTTCGGTCTATACAACGAGCGTGTTGGTGCGTTCACTTTAGTTGCTGAATCTGCAGACGTAGCAACAACAGCATTCTCTCAAGTTAAGAGCATCATCCGCTCTATCTACTCTAACCCACCAGCGCACGGTAGTGCTGTCGTAACTCACATCCTTGGCGATGCTGGTCTACGTGCTGAATGGGAAGCGGAAGTTGCTGAGATGCGTGACCGTATCCAAGAGATGCGTGAGCTATTCGTTGCAACACTGAAATCTGAAGGTGTTGATGCAGACTTCACGTTCATCGAGCGCCAAAACGGCATGTTCTCTTTCTCTGGTTTGAGCAAAGAGCAAGTAAACCGCCTAAAAGAAGAATTCGCAATCTACATTGTTGGCTCTGGCCGCATCAGCGTTGCGGGCATGACTAAGTCAAACATGGGCCCTCTATGTAAAGGTATCGCTGCGGTTCTTTAATCGTAACAATACCAAGTCTGCTCTTGCAGACAGTAGATATGTAAAAGCCAGCGATTAAGCTGGCTTTTTTGTAGCTGTCATAATGTGTGAGGTTGAATTCAATTAGTACTCTAGGAAGAACTCGACACCTAACTCATTAGTCCTCTCACTTACGCCTGTGCTCCCCTCACCATCTCTATGCTGGTATGAACCACCAATCGCAAACTTGTTGGTCACTAGATAACGTAAACCTAGGTGGTAAATCTCTTCATCGAATAAATCACTTCGATTGAGCTGTACACTACCGTTCGCAATCCAACGCTTAGCAAAGCCATAGTTAAGCTCGGCTTTAACACCTTGGACAAACTCCGTATCAGATTCTAAAGTCTCATTGGTGCCATTCAGCTCAACTTCCCCTTTAGTCACACCAAGCAAATAAGAAGCGACAATATCCAAGTCTTTCTTGATGCTATAACGATAACCCGTACCAGCCATTAATGTATCAATACGAGTCGTACTCTCGTCAGGGTGGATGAAACGCGCGGTATAATCACCAAGCAGTAACCAATCGTCGGTCATGGTGTAGCTCACACCCAATCCAAACGCCGATGCATTATTATTTCCCCCAGCATCTTCGTTCAAACTGCCTGAATGCGCCGTTGCATAAACGTGGTCGTAATCAAGAATATCCACACTGTGAGTGTCTGCCCACAAACTTGGAGAAAACATAAAAACTGCAGATACAAAACTAAACTTCCACTTCGACATTCCCATCATCCTTAAACTGTCACTCCATTATTTGAAAGGTTAGTCTATCCCTAAGACTTTAAAAAGGTTTTAGCTCACAGATTGATTTGTGACGGCAAATTATTATCAAATGTTGTACCATGAAATCATACAAACCAATGGATGATTACTATGGATGCTGAGTTATTAGAGATTCAAAACTTTCTGGCACAATACCCGCCTTTCAATGAGCTCCCTGAGGAGATGTTGACGAAAGTGACCAGTAGCGTGGAAATTTCTTATTACCGCCAAGACACACCTATCATTCACTTTGGTGATCAAATTCATGATCTGTATATGGTTCGAAGCGGCGAAGTTGAAGTCTATCGTCGTAAAGGCGAACTGTATAACCGCCTTGATGAAGGCCACCTGTTTGGTCAAATGGGCCTGCTTACCAACAACAAGGTGCGCTTCCCAGTAAAAGCGACCGAAGATACCCTGCTCTACTGTATTCCTGAGCCTATTTTCCAAGAACTCTACGATAACTACGACTCTTTTGCTGATTTCGTAGAGGTTGAAGATAACGCGCGTTTACGTCAGGCAAACTCAAGTAATAACGATGCCAACGACCTTACGACATCTAAAGTGAAAACACTGCTGACCAGTGAAGCGCCGATGATTGAGAAAACGCGCACCATTCAACAAGCCGCCACCATGATGGCAGAAGAAAATGTCTCTTCTTTGCTGATCATCGACCCTGACATCGTGGAAGATGATGAAGACGATTCGACACCCGTTATCGGTATCATCACCGACCGAGACTTATGTACTCGCGTACTGGCAGAAGGTCTAGACCCATCCGATGAAGTCTCTAGCGTGATGACACCTGAGGTTATCTCTCTTGACCACAATGCCTACGTATACGAAGCCATGATGACCATGCTTCGCTACAACGTGCACCACTTACCCGTCCTGAAAGATAAGAAGCCAATCGGTATTATCGAAGCGACCGACATCGTCCGTTACGAATCTCAAAACTCATTGCTATTAGTAAGTAGTATCTTCCAGCAACAAAGTATCGAAGATCTCAAAGTGCTCTCTGAGCAAGTGAAAGACAGCTTTGTCCGTCTCGTTAACGAAGATGCCAATGCTCACATGGTCGGCACCGCAATGTCGGTAATTGGTCGTAGCTTCAAGCAGCGTATTATCGAGCTCGCGGAAGAGCAGTTAGGTAAATCACCAATTCCATACTGTTTCCTAGCATTAGGCTCTATGGGGCGTGATGAACAACTGCTGGTAACAGACCAAGATAACGCCATCATTCTTGACGACACCTACGACGAAGCAAAACACGGCAAGTACTTTGAAGCGCTCTCAAAGTTCATTTGTGATGGCTTAGACCAGTGTGGTTATGTGTATTGCACGGGCGACATTATGGCGACCAACCCGACGTGGCGAATGACCCGCAGAGAATGGGAAGAGTGCTTCGCTGACTGGATTGATGATCCAAACCCGAAAGCACTGCTAAACGCGTCGATCTTCTTCGACCTAGACGGTGTTTATGGCCGCCTGAAATGGGCAGAGCAATTAAATAGCTTTATCGTAAGACGTGCACGTAAGAACAACCGTTTCCTAGCGTGTCTGGCACGTAATGCGCTCAACCGTACTCCACCACTTGGTTTCTTTAAAGACTTTGTTATGGAGAAAGATGGTCGTCATAACAACTCCATCAACCTCAAACGACGTGGTACGGCTCCTCTAGCAGACTTGATTCGTGTCCATGCGCTAGCGGTAGGCTCTCGTTCTAAAAACTCATTTGAGCGCTTAGATGACATTATCGACGCAGGTATTCTGCCAAAAGGTAGAGCACAAGATCTTAAAGATGCGATGGAATTTATCTCTCTGGTGCGTATCCGCCACCAAGCACACGATGTTGATAATAATGTCGAGCCAGATAACAACATTGAGCCAGAGAATCTGTCTGATTTTGAACGTCGTAACCTGAAGGATGCATTCCAAATATTAAGTAATGCGCAAAACTTCCTTAAGTTCCGTTACCAAGCCAGTAACAAGTTTAAGTAGGGCCTATGAACAAACTATTCAGATCACCAGCAGTCGATTGGCCATTTAAGTTTGCTCAAAAGCTTGAACGTGCCCAGGATGAACGCTTAAAACAGTTCTACAGCCAGCCTCTTCCTGCGCCTGATACACCGCTTTCAGAGGTGATGTTCTTAGCGTTGGATTTCGAAACAACCGGTTTGAATCCTTCCAAAGATGGGATCATCACCATAGGTTTGGTGCCATTTACTCTTAACCGAATCTACCTTCGACAAGCAAGGCACTGGACGTTACGCCCAAGGCAGAAGCTAGAGGAAGAGTCAGTGGTAATCCACGGCATTACCCACAATGACATCATCGATGCGCCAGATCTTGATGAAGTGTTGGACGAAGTATTGCAAGCGATGGCTGGCCATATTCCCGTTGTTCACTACCGCCGTATTGAGCGAGATTTCTTAAACAACGCATTGAAAGTGCGATTGAATGAAGGCATCGAATTTCCGGTGCTGGACACGTTAGAGATTGAGTCTCAGATCCAGAACAAACTGGCTGGCGGCTTATGGAATAAATTAAAAGGTAAGAAACCAGGCTCGGTTCGACTTGGGCAAAGCCGTCGTCGATACCACCTACCCGACTACACGCCACATCATGCGCTTACTGATGCCATTGCAACCGCAGAGTTGCTTCAAGCACAGGTTGCTCATCACTTTTCGCCTGATATGCCGCTGAAGAGTTTCTGGTTGTAACGGTTCTTACAAAGCTTATCACTATTAAAAAGCCCGCTATATCTCAATAGCGGGCTTTCTCTATCTAACGACTGGTTTATACCGCTGTAGGTCCAACCAAGCGCATTTCCCAATCTTCGACTTTACCCGTTTCGAGGCGGCGAGCAACAAGCGCTCCCCAAGACTCAACCAATGGCAATTGCGTCATTTGACTTAATAAGTCTTTATCTAAACTACCTGTAAAAACGGCACCCATGATACGAGCAAGCGACCAGTCAGGATAAGGACGTTCGCACAGTATGATCTCATCACCTGCACCTATCTCGCCCTCTTCTAACACTCGGAAGTACCAACCGGTTCTGAGTGTGTCTTGCAGTCTGTGCGCCATATCGTGTTGGTCAAAGCGCACATTGAGCTTCCAACAAGGCATGCGCCCTTGCGATACTTCCAACAAAGTAGAGCCAATACGGATTTTATCTTTTAAGCAAATCGATTGTTCGGTTACGCCACTTGAGCTGATGTTCTCTCCAAAAGCGCCAGCTGATTGAAAAACACCTTTGTCGCCCAGCTCCTGCTGCCAAACTTGATAGTGTTCACTTGGATAGATATGAAGGGCTTTCTGAATGCCGCCATGAAAACGCGGATCACCTTGCTCATCATTGGTAAAACCCAGCTCCGTTGCGTGTTGACGCTCCAACAAGACTTTTTTGTTGATGGCACTTTTTGCACCATGTGCGAAAGCAACCGTTTTGCCTGCCAATACATTGTTAACCACGCCTAACTTCTTCATATCTCTCCCTTCTTGTCTAAATCTTATTATTGTTTCTTGCGAGAATATTGCCTTTTACGACCAGTACTAACGCTCGCCTAATGATCTAAATATCGGAATCGCCGCCAACACTTCAATATTTTGGTCGGTGCTTTTGAGGTAGCGAGTCTCACTATCAGAAACCAACACATGACGCTGATAGCCCTCTTCGATTGGAAACTTAGCTAATACGGTATCGAGTGATGTTTCACACTTGCTGCGGTCGATATTCTCTATATCAACTTTAAACAAAAGCTGGTTCTGTTTGGATATCTCTACTTGAAAGCGCATACGCATATCCTCTCGCTTCATTCTATTTGCCGAGCATGATAGCCTAGGGTCGCCGCGTCAGAATAGGGACATAAGGACACTTAACCATGCTAACCCGCCAAATCGATTCTCGTACTGGAGTTGTCACCTCCAACAAGATGATGGCCGCCAATCCAAATTCGCCCGCGCTCGTTAAGACTATCGACATGCCGAAAGGTTACATCGATGCGATGCACCAACACACATGGCATCAAGTGATCTTTCCACTCAAAGGTTTGCTACAAACTCAAACAGAACACTATCAACACCTTGTGCCGCACACTTCAGCTTTGTTTGTACCTGCCGGTATTTCACATGAATCTATCGCATTGAGTCATACCACGTTTGTTGGTATTTACCTTAACCCAGCCTTTGGAACGAAGTATGACCCAGAGGTTCGAACGATTGCGCTGACTCCCTTTCTAAACGAGTTATTGCAAGAGATTCGCAGACAGTGTGAGGGATTGGCGAGTGATGAAGAAGTGTCTCGCCTACTGTCCGTATTGCACGACCAAATAATGAAAGACAACGTACAGACATTTCAGTTGTTATTGCCACAAGACAGACGTTTGAAGTTGATATTTGAAGCCCTCACTGATGAGCCAAATTTAGATTTGTCGCTCAAAGCATGGGGAGAAAAAGTAGGTGCATCCGAGCGAACCTTGTCGCGATTATTCGCGAAAGAGTTCAACACCTCGTTTCAGCTGTGGCGCCAACAAATACGACTAATTTACTCATTGTCCCTGTTAGACGAAGATGACTCAATACAAAGCATTGCTGATCAAGTGGGTTATCAAAACGACTCCTCTTACATTAAAGCCTTCAAAGCAACTTTCGATGTCACGCCACAGCAATTTCGTTTGAACAGTAAAAGAAGATAGCCAGTGTTACAGATAAGTGTTTGCGAAACTAAAAAAGAAAAAGAGGAGCCGTTAGCTCCTCTTTTAAATGTTTAATCTCGGGTAGACAGATTAAGCGTATTTCTCTTCGAAATCTTTCATGAAGCTTACAAGCGCTTGTACACCTTCTAAAGACATCGCATTGTAAAGCGATGCTCTCATGCCACCTACAGCTCGGTGACCTTTCAGCGACTTAAGACCTGCAGCGTCAGCCAATTCTAAGAACTTCGCATCTAGCTCAGGTTTCTCAAGTTGGAACGGTACGTTCATTCTTGAACGGTTTGCTGCGTGTACTTCGTTCTTGTAGAAATCAGAATCGTCAATCGCATTGTAAAGTAGTGCTGCTTTTTCTTGGTTAACACGCTCCATCGCTTCAACACCGCCTTGAGCCTTCAACCATTTGAAAACAAGACCAGACAAGTACCAAGCGTAAGTTGGTGGCGTGTTGAACATAGAGTCTTTTTCAGCAAGCACTTTGTAGTTAAGAATGCTTGGCAATACGTCATTTGCAAGATCCAGCAGATCATCACGTACGATAGCGATACAGATACCCGCAGGGCCAATGTTCTTCTGCGCACCCGCGTAGATAACACCATATTGAGACACATCGATCTTGCGAGACAAGATGTTAGATGACATATCAGCAACAATAGGTTTATCGGTTTGTGGTAGCTCACTGATCTCAATGCCATCGATGGTTTCATTCGGGCAGAAGTGAACATACGCTGCTTCAGGATCGATTTTCCAGTCTTTTGCTGGAACCACAGCGGCTTTACCATCGACTGTTGTTTTTGCATTGAACACGTCGATTTCACAGTACTTACTTGCTTCAGCAACTGCGCTTTCAGCCCAGTAGCCCGCATCAATGTAAGTTGCTTTTGTTGCATCACCAAGAAGGTTTAAAGGCACAGCTGCGAATTGAGCACGAGCGCCCCCCTGACAGAACAGAACTTTGTAGTTGTCAGGGATGTTCAGAAGATCACGTAGGTCTTGCTCAGACTCATCAGCAACTTTAATAAATTCTTTGCTGCGATGGCTGATTTCCATAACGGAAGTGCCTAAACCGTTCCAATCAATGAAGTCAGCTTGTGCTTGTTTCATTACTGGCTTAGGCAAAGCCGCTGGGCCAGCACTAAAATTGAATACGTTATCTAATGTAAGTTCCATGGGGATGATTGCTCCTGCTAAATAATAACTATGCAAGTAATACCATGTTTTACTCAACATAAAAACAACAAAAGAGGTCTTATGACCTCTTTTGTTTCGTACAGTACAAAATCTTTAACTTAATGCGCTAAATTGCCCTATGAGTATTCTTGCCTACTCAGTTTTATTGAACAAAAGCCGGCATAAGTAGTGCAATTAGTGGAATTTCTTGTCCATTTTCAAACACTAGGTTTCCATTTTTTAGGTCAGCGCTGATTTCGTAACCCTCGTCCGTTTCTTTGATCATTTCCATCACGATCAACTCATCGATACCTTCACGAATAAACGGGTACTCTTCTACAAGCCCATTTGAGAAGCTCGAGTGAAGATTACCCGTTAGTGCAGGCATAATCATTGAAGGGTTACTGCTGATGTTTTCTGTACCTTCAGGAACACTCACCAACCACTTCGATTCAAACTGGCCTTTACCTAACTCTAGTGAAATGTTGTTCATTGAAAGGTCGAAGCCCTTAGCAAACAGAATGTCGATGAATGGGATGATCTCAGCAACGTCTTCTTGTGTAAGAACAGGGTTAGACTGGTAAATCTCAAAGATTTTTTCAAACGACTCACTGTCGAGTTTCGACATTTCGAAATCAACGTTTAAGTTGTTCACTTGCCCTTCGCTCGTCTCGATATTAGCGATATCCAGTTTAAGATTGCTACGTAGACGCTTAGTCGCTTCATCTAGGTGAGATTCAAAGTCATAGGTTGAGTTCTCGATAGTCATGAATGGCTGCATTGCCGAATCTGAAATCAAGAAACTATCGATCGTGAAGTTCTGCGTGCCTAGCCAGTAACCTTTAGCTTGTTGGCCTGAACCCGTACCTTTTAGGTTTGACAGTGTCACCTCTTCACCCGTTTCAAAATCGATTTGAACAGAAGGGATAGAAAGCTGGTAATCCACTTGGCCCAACACAGTCGCATGACCTGTCAGATTCGATTTAGTGATAGACACAGATGTGCCATTCTCATCAGTACCTTGATGATTGAATTGGCTTAACTCGAAGTCGAAATCCGTATTGCCGTTCAGCTCTGTGCTCGTCGTTAAGGTCAGTGGCAGGATGTCTGCATTGTCTAACGTCGAAACAGCGTTAAGGCTAACCAAACCATGGCTAACCGCACTGTTAATGACAAACTCACTTGGTAAGCCATCAATCGCAAGCTGTTCTTTTAGATTTTCATCCGTCACAGTGATGCGAGTGGTTACATTAGAAGAAAGGTAACCCCTATCGTACTCAACGATCTCAGCTTGAATGCTCGAATTGTTAAGTTTTGCAACGCCATCAGTAATCGCATTTTGTCCAATTTGTCCAACCGCTAGAGGCCAGCAAAGAGCCAATGAGATTGCGCCGCCAATTGCGCCAATTTTTCTTAACTGTTCCATGAGTTCTCTTTCTACATGTGTTTGTTTTTTTTCAGTCTAACCCATCAGTCGCAAACAAGAAACATTGAGTTAAATCAGTCTATTGCTCGATACTTCAAATCACTCAGCAAATTAACGGCTAGCTCTCATCCTTAATCTGCGGTTCTTGCTAGGCTAGAAGCGTTGCGACTACTAAGGGAAAACTGTGAATCAATACGCTGTTATCTGTTTGGACAATAATCCAGTTAGCATCGAGCGAATACGTACGGAATTAGCTCCGTTGTCTTGTGTGTTCGATATCTACACTGCCGAGAACATTGAAGATGCGCACCACGCATTGGAAGACATCCACGACAATCATCAAACCGTTGCTTTAGTGATCACTCACCATCACTCTCAGTTCAATGGCGTGCAGTTTCTTATTGAGCTCGAGCAGTTACCTCATAGTAATACAGCGAGAACGATACTCGTCAGTGCATCGTCAGACATTCAATCCATTCTAACTGCGGTAAACGAAGGCAGACTTAATCACTGCTTAACCAAACCGGTTCAAGATCAGGTTCTCTTCAAGTCAGCACAAAAGGAACTGACCTCTTTCGTTATCCAATACGATGCGGAAAATCTACTGTCATACAGTGATGCATTAGATCAACAGCGCTTACTAAGAGCTCATATAGAGCAAAAGATTCAATCTTTTCAATCAGGCTTTATTCACGATTACCACCAGCTTTCAGACAATGCGCTCGCTGAACGTGTCTTTAATGCCTTGCAAGAGGTCTTCTCCAAAGATGATAAAAACAAAGCAATTCGCGATTACTCTCCAGAGCACTTATTAACGGTTGAAGGCGAAGACAATCGCTTCTTATGGTTGATCATTGAGGGTGAAGTCGCCCTCTATAAAAAAGATGAATTAGGACAGCAGCGAGAAGTGGTACGTCACTCTAAAGGCAACATCGTTGGTGGAATGTCATTTGTGACGGGCGAGCCTTCTTTCTCTACAGGGATCACTCTGACCCCAACTCGAGTTATTAAACTTGATAAAGAGAGTTTTGCTCAGGTGATGCATTCCAATAATACTTTGCTGCCTTTGTTTACTAACCTACTGCTCCGTCATTTTAATCGCCGCTTACAACGTAGTATCACCAACAAAATCAAGCTTCAACAAACACTTGAATCATTGGAGTCTGCACACCAGCAATTGATTGAAAAAGAGAAAATGGCCATGCTTGGGCAACTTGTCGCTGGTGTCGCGCATGAGCTTAATAACCCAATAGCGGCAATTATGAGAAGTATTGAAACGCTATCAGAGCATCTAGACCAGATACTGGGGCAGCTATCGGTTCCTCATTCTAATAAGGGAACGGAGGTATTAGCGTGTTCAAAATTAGCCAAACCTCTCTCCACTTCTCAGGAGAGACAACTGGTAAAACATTTAGCATCAACCATAGATGATCGTGCCCTCGCAAAAAAAGCAGTGAGATTGAACTTAAGCCAAGATGTTAAGGTTCTAGAGACCCTAAAAGAGTCCCCTGTAGCAGGTAAAGAGTTACTCAACGACTTGGAGCATTACCATTACGTCGGCAACTCTATCCGCTCCATTCAAGTGTGTAGCAAGCGCATTGCCGACATGGTTAAGAGCCTAAAAAGCTATGCACGTGAAGACGATGAGCTTCGCCATTACACAGACATTCACGAAGGCATTGAAGACACTTTAGTGATCTTTGAAAACCGCTTGAAGCACCATCAAACTGAAAAGCACTACGACACCAACTTGCCACCTTTGCTCTGCCAATCACTGGCGTTGCAACAAGTCTGGACCAACCTTCTTTCTAACGCGCTCGATGCCATTCCAGAGCGAGGCAAGGTTTCTATCTCCACTTCACAACAGACTAAAGACAATCAAACGTTTCTAGTGGTACAGATATCAGACACTGGCATTGGAATCGCTAAAGAAAACATTCATTCTATTTTCAACCCTAATTTTACGACCAAAAAAGAAGGTAACTTTGGTTTAGGGATTGGGTTATCTATTTCTCAACAGATCGTTTCGGCCCATCAAGGATTTATTTTGGTGGAGTCTGAGGTTGGAAGCCACACTCACATGCAAGTATGGCTGCCGTTCAAACAAGAAGGAGCACCTCATGAATAAGTACTTAATTTTATGTGTCGATGATGAACCAGAAGTGCTCAATAGTGTGCTTCAAGATTTAACCGTGTTTGAAGAAAACTTTATCGTTGAGGGAGCTGAATCAGTAGATGAAGCAAAACAAGTCATCAAAGAGATGGAGCAGGACGGCATTAAGCTTGCGTTGATCTTATGCGACCACATCATGCCGGAAAAAACAGGTATCGATTTTCTTATCGAACTTAACCAACACGATTCTACAAAGCCTACGCGCAAGCTGCTGCTCACCGGGCAAGCCGGGCTTGAAGATACGGTAACTGCCATTAATAACGCGGCCCTCGATTTCTATATATCCAAACCTTGGCAAGGCGACCAACTCAGAGACACCATAACTCAGCAGCTGACCGACTATGTGATTGCCAATGATAAACAACTACTGAATTGGACTTCGATTCTAGATACAGAGCGCATCCTAACCTCGATGGCAAATAAGCGCACAAGCTTTGGAGAGTAACGCTTTCGATTAACGTTTGAAGGGCAATGAGATAAACAGCAGTCAATATACGACACGAACAGACACATATAAAATCTGGATGATTCACTTGTCCAACTTTCTCATTTGCCCCAAAACATGAGATCTCTGTAGCAGACTGGCCCTTAATTTGTTTATTTTTTAACTAAATGATTAAGGATTTACATTTTAATGGATTACTTTTCCGTGAGTTAGATTAAACTGTCTCGATGTTTATGGTTTGCCGATTTCTCTCAAACCAAAGGAATTAACACTAATAAAGGTTTACGGTCGTTATGCGCAAAATACTACTTACTACCGCTATGCTGTTGGCTTCAAGCCAAGCGCTAGCTGTCGAAGAACAACCACAAGTAATGAGCAACTTCAGCTACGATTACTTCGAAGCACGTATCGGTGCTAGCCCTGTTACATTTGGTGGCGCGTTCAGTAAGTCAATCCACCCGAATGCTCACGCAATTGCACGCATTGATTCAGAATTTGAAAGTGATTTCGACTCTGCTGTTGGTCTTGGTTTCCACGCTCCAATTAACAACTGGGCAGACCTAACAGGTGAAATGCTAGCGCGCATCGTTCAGCCTGAACACACAAGCTCTACTGACATTGGTATGGAAGTTAACATTGGTGTTCGCCAATGGCTTGGTCCACAACTAGAAGTTGGTGGTAAAGGTGGTTACGTTTCTATCGATGACAACGATGATTGGATCGGTTCTGTTTACGCACGTTTCCACTCTACAGAGCTATTCTCTATTGGCGCTGAAGCTCGTATCAACGACTTCTACGGTGATCAGCTAATGTTCACAGCTCGCTTCAAGTACTAATACTTAGCTGACGAGTTCGAACCTTTGGGTTCCAAGAGAATACTTAGCCTCTTTCGTTGAGGCAGAAACAAAAAAACCGAGGATTTATTCCTCGGTTTTTATTTATAAACTGTAACTTCAAGCATATAAGGACGACTTCTTTAGTGGCAGCTCTTTAGTAATTGCTGCTTGCGTGGTTCTTGTAATAGTTTCCAGTGGATACCATCAATCGCACCCGCAAATTTCCAAAGTAGTTTTAGGTCAACATCGTTTCCGTACGCTTTGCGAACCTTATTAAATACTTCTGGTGCGCCTAACTGCATAAACATAGAAACATCGTCGACACCCGCCTTTTTCACCATGCGCTCTAACGTAAGCTGCATGTTAGGAAGATCTCTTAATCTACGGCTAGCAGATGACTTCTTGAAGCTGCGCTGCTGAATTGAATTATCGATAGAAGTACGAATAATGCTATCCAATTCAGGATGTTCGCATGTGAACAGATCAGTAATATCGTAGTAGTTTACGGTTGCTGTTGTCTGTTTTTTCACATGGCGATACTTTTCACAATCAAGATCTGCCAGTTTTTTATCTAATGACTTGCCACCTCTAATGAATAAACAACCTTCACTCAATAAGGCAAACATAGCGTCGTTTTGAAAGAGGCCAATACCTCCGAACATAGAACGTTTTTGATGCTCACCAAATTGATTCACGTAATTAATAAATGCTGTCTCGGTCATATCCGTTGATCCTTAATCAAATTACCCCGATTAGGTTGATCACCAGACAAGCAGCTTTTTATGCGAAAAATTTTGAATCTAATTTTTTATTGTTGTTTAGGTGAATATTATAGTTGCGTTTTTCACCTTTAAATAAATGATACTTCGAAAAGAAAAATAAGTCTGGACTTAGTTCACATCAATCAATTGTGTATTCCGCATTTTCATGATTAACATCACACAAAGCTATCATTCCGCGATTGAATTTTGACGTTTGATGATACACCGGTTCAATATTTAAAAGCTCGTGTGAACTGATCAGTATTGCCTCGCAGCATTGTGGCTTGTAAAATGATAGGACATACATGTTTTTACTTTTTATATGAATCATTTATCGTTTTTCTGGCTACCACAAAACAAGGCACTTCTTCTTAAGGGCCTAGAATCAGAATTTGCCCAACTTGTTGGACATTCCATCTCAGCGGGAAAAATAACCCTTCCTCCTATCCCTAACGTTGTACTTAAAATCCAAAAACTTTGTACCCTTGAATCGACTGGGATTGCGGAAGTTGCCGAGTGCTTGCTTGAAGATCCAGGCCTTACAGCCATCGTCATTCGAGTTGCAAATTCGGTTGTCTTCAACAGACGCAACATTACCTGTGTCGACATTATGACGGCCGTTTCACGCCTGGGCATATTGCGTGTTCGTGACATCGTGACAGCACAAGCGATCGAGCAACTCAAACATTCAGTTGATTTAAGTAAAGAGTGTAACCAGCTATTGATTCAAAGCGCTTCTGTATCAAAAGAGTTAGGCGCAACCATGGTACTTGTGACCAATGGCTTTAAAGAGATAGCTCCTGCTGAATATCGCTACCTTGAACATGAAAAGTCTTTGCTAGTTGGTTTGTTAGCCGATATTGGGCTGTTCTGCCTAGTAAGCGAATACCACCTGTACCTTGAGAACGGTAACTACCTCGACCACGATATCGCGCTGCAGATTTTCCAAGGCCAATGTTCAGCCACCAGCAAGCTAGTACTCAAGCGTTGGGGCTTCGACAGCGATTTCATTGACGTGTGCAGCAACACCATCAACAAACAAGAAGAACGTGAAGTTTCTTACTTAGATATCGCACGTATTGCTAACCACCTACTGATGTTCAGAAACAAGGATGAGAACATCGATGATCACGAAGTTGAGCTCAACGTGACAGGTGCAGAGGTGCTTTATAATCTAAGCAACTTGAGTAAACATGATTTTAATGCAAAGCTAAACGACGTGATCAACGCTAGTGGCTTCTAAGTCATAGAAAAAGTTGAAGTAATTGCAATAGAGGAAAGCATGTTTACAGGGATGATCTTCATATTTGCTCCACTTGTTGTGGGGTATCTATTCTCAATTTCAAACACCCAAACGCTAGAATTCATCAACCGCTCTACATCGCGTTTGATCTATGTAATTCTAGCGCTGATGGGATTAAGCCTTGCCGCGCTTGATAATCTTGGTAGCAACCTACAGACAATCCTTCTTTACACTGTCACTTTCTTTGTCTGCTTGAGCGTTTGTAACCTGATGGCACTGCCCGCGATAGACAAAGTACTGCCACTCAAAACAGACAGTAGTCAAAAGAAGCTGCCCCTTTCTTCGATGGCAATGGAGTCTGCCAAACTCATTTTGGTTGTCGGCTCAGGCCTTATCGCAGGACTCATTCTGCCTATCGGCCTTCATTGGGTCGATACAGCAAGTGAATGGATTCTGTTCGTTCTTCTATTCTTCATTGGCATCCAGCTGCGAAACAGTGGGCTGACTCTGAGACAAATCTTGCTCAACAAACATGGCATGGTCATCGCTGTCACGATAGTCACCACCTCTATGTTAGGCGGTGTTATCGCTGCTTATTTGTTGGATATTCCCCTGTTTAAAGCGCTAGCCATGTCTTCTGGTTTTGGCTGGTACTCTTTGGCTGGAATACTAATGGGCGATGCATTTGGTCCGGTCTACGGCGGAGCATCATTCATGCTTGAGCTACTGAGAGAGCTTGTCGCGTTAGTCCTGATTCCAGTGCTTATTCGTAGCTATCCATGTACGTCTATTGGTTATGCAGGAGCTACCGCCATGGACTTCACTTTGCCTGTCATTCAAACAACAGGCGGCGTTCGCTGTGTGCCTATCGCGATTGTTAGTGGATTTATATTGAGTCTACTCGTGCCCATTTTGATGTTGTTCTTTGTATCTCTTGCTAACTAGATCGCAGGAATAGCGATCGATTTAGATTAGAATGCATCTCGAATACCATTGCCCAAGACACCGATACAGTTACCTAAATAAAAAGACACTAAGTGTCATTGCTCAACAAAGAATGATCACGGTAACCTGTAACGACAAAGTAATAACAAGAATAAACTTACAAAAGGACCCGCTATGAAACGCCTTTGCGTCGCATTACTGCTAGCTTCAACTTCTACTTTCTCTTTTGCAGCAGATTCAATGTCTGAAACAAACCAGTGCCAAGCGAAAAAATACGATGCTTACATCGACGCCTCTCTAAATTGGTACGCCGATCTTGCTGAACTCACCTCAGAGCAATACCCAGAGCTAACAGAAGTAAGTGAATGGTTCCTTGAAGGCCGTAAGCACCACTTCGAGTTAAATCGTGCGGCGGTACACTACTACCTAGTAAATGACTCAAGCAAAGTAGCAACAGAACAACCTGTTGAAGGCTGGCTGCAACTTGAACAGCATGACATTAAGACCCTATCACAACGTGATGATGAGCTAGGCAAAGTCGCTAAAACGACGTTCGACGACCGTCAATCAAAACCTCATGAACAAAATTACGAGCTGCGTTCGGCATTCGCAGAGCTGCTTAGCCACCCTAAACAAATCGACACTGCACTTCAGCGCTACAACAGCTCTATCGCTGAACTTGAAGCGATTAAATGTAAGTAACCCCTCATTTAATAAGCTTTTGCGAGAAGTTGGATTTCATAATTAAGACGGGACATTGTTCCCGTTTTCGTTTAGATTGTCCCGCTCGCGTCAATATTAAAAAAATAACTCGCTTGCTATGGTTACGGAACAAAAAACAGCAGATGTTAGCTTCGACAGTCTTCTACGTATCTTCACGGTACCTGAAGGCCCAGATTCAACACTCACTCAAATTGAAGACAAACTTTCACGAAACCTGAATCAATTCTTACGTGAACACATCGTGGCTGAAGAAAAGCCGCTGCGTGAAATTGAGAAAGATTTTTCAAATGCTCATATCCCAGAGCAACCTGAGTTTGTTTCTGAACATACTGAGCATCTCCTCGATTCTCTTGTATCGCACTCGGTTCATACTTCATCGCCAAGCTTCATTGGTCACATGACGTCTGCCCTGCCTTACTTTTTGATGCCGCTTTCAAAAATCATGATTGCGCTCAATCAGAACCTAGTAAAGATCGAGACTTCCAAAGCTTTCACCCCCCTAGAACGTCAAGTTCTGGGTATGCTACATCGCTTGATCTATCAAGACGATGATGCGTTCTATTCTCGTTGGATGCACAGTGCCAATCACTCATTAGGGGCGTTTTGTTCTGGTGGTACTATCGCGAACATTACTGCGCTTTGGGTCGCACGTAACAATGCACTAAAAGCACAGGGCTCGTTCAAAGGTGTCGAGAAAGAAGGTTTATTCAAAGCCATGAAACACTACGACTACGAAGGCCTGGCCATCTTAGTCTCTGAACGTGGTCACTACTCTCTGAAAAAAGCTGCTGACGTGCTGGGTATTGGTCAGGAAGGTCTTGTATCAGTTAAAACGGATAACGATAACCGTATTTGTACTGACGACCTACGACTGAAGATCGAGCAGCTCAAGCAGAACAAGATTAAGCCTTTCGCCGTTATCGGTGTCGCTGGTACAACTGAAACCGGTAATATCGATCCGCTAAGAGATATTGCAGAGGTATGTGCTGAGTCTGACTGCCACTTCCATGTGGATGCAGCTTGGGGCGGCGCGACTTTGATGTCTAATAATCATCGCCACCTACTTGATGGAATTGAACTAGCTGACTCTGTCACTATCGATGCTCACAAGCAGCTTTACATCCCAATGGGCGCTGGCATGGTTCTGTTTAAGAAACCAGACGCGATGACTGCGATTGAGCACCACGCTCAATATATCCTGCGTAAGGGCTCTAAAGACTTAGGTAGCCATACGTTGGAAGGCTCTCGCTCAGGTATGGCGATGCTGGTTTATGCTGCAATGCACATCATCAGTCGTCCAGGCTATGAACTGCTGATCGATCAAAGCATCAACAAAGCACGTTACTTTGCCGACCTGATTAAAGAACAAGATGATTTCGAGTTAGTCTCTGAACCAGAGCTTTGTCTACTGACGTATCGCTACGTTCCTGAAGCAGTAAAAGCAGCCCTACTTAAAGCCGCTCCTGAGCAACGTGTAGAGTTGAATCAACTTCTGAACGAACTAACTAAGTTTATCCAGAAGAAACAGCGCGAAACCGGAAAGTCATTTGTCTCTCGTACTCGACTAAACCCTGAAGCGTGGGCTCACCAACCCATCATCGTTTTCCGCGTAGTGTTGGCTAACCCGCTAACGGGCAATGAGATTCTTTCTTCAGTACTTGAAGAGCAGCGTGAAATTTCAAAACTAGCACCAAACTTAATGAGTAAAATCACTCAACTAGTTACGCAAATCAACGCATAGCCATTCAATTTTAGTTGCATCAAATTGAAAATTTCTTTCTTTTTGATGTAACTTAGCTGTCAGTTCATACTGAATTCGCATTCTTTTTGCTCAAAGCTTCTTCCAATTCTGTAGTTTTCTAAAATTTTGTTGAGGCTTGTCATATTCTTAAGCATTCATCCCGTGTTTTTGTATTAGTGAATAGTATGTTAGGTTTATACTGACTCTATGGTGCTAGTTAGCTTGATATCTATTTGATACAGCAGTAATTACAACATCCAATAAAACCTTGGTATTGTGCTTACTGATATTTGTTTCAGCCATACCCCCTGGTAATAAGATATTAACTGGCAAGTTGTTCTCTATACCCTTGTGAACACTATGAATACATTAGAAAAAATACAAAAAAACCTGGAAAATTTCAGCAAGTCTGAGCGCAAGGTAGCCGAAGTAATTATGGCTTCCCCTCAAACTGCAATCCATTCTAGCATTGCTACCTTAGCTAAAATGGCTGACGTAAGTGAGCCTACAGTTAACCGCTTCTGTCGTCGTTTAGACACAAAGGGCTTCCCTGACTTTAAACTTCACCTTGCTCAAAGCTTGGCGAATGGTACACCTTATGTGAACCGTAATGTCGAAGAAGATGATGGCCCTGATGCTTACACGCATAAAATCTTCGAATCAACAATGGCATGCCTAGACGTTGCGAAAAACAGTCTAGATGCGATGCAAGTGAACCGCGCGGTTGACTTGCTGACTCAAGCAAAACGCATTTCATTTTTCGGACTCGGTGCTTCTTCTGCCGTAGCAAAAGACGCTCAAAACAAGTTTATTCGTTTTAATATTCCAATCACGTGTTTTGAAGACATCGTGATGCAACGAATGAGCTGCATTAACTGCAGTGATAACGACGTTATCGTACTGATCTCTCACACAGGTCGAACAAAGAGCCAAGTTGAAATTGCCAACCTAGCTCGTGAAAACGGTGCAACGGTTATCGCTATCACAGCGAAAGACTCTCCACTTGATAAGGCAAGCTCGCTGTCTATCTCATTGGATGTGCCAGAAGACACTGACGTTTACATGCCAATGGCAAGCCGTGTCGTTCAGATGACGGTTATCGATGTATTAGCAACGGGCTTTACACTGCGTCGCGGCTCAGGTTTCAGAGAGAATCTAAAGCGTGTCAAAGAGTCACTACGTGATTCACGCTACGAGAAATACTCTCAGTTTTAACCCCAAAGATATGAATTAAAAAAACGGAGCCTAGTGCTCCGTTTTTATTTATCTGCATCTTCAATAGTGTCATAGCCATTAACCAATACTATTAAATGGTCCAGCTGTTCCCCTTCTCCACCACACTATTCTCTGAGGCATAAGAGTTGATGATCGTGAAACTCGACTCCGCAATTTGAGACACGTCGTCGTTATGACGAAACGTAACTTCACCCTGGGCTTCACCACAATGACACTTCTCACAAACCTGCTGCAGGATATGTATCAAACGCTCTTGATTCAATGGTAATGGATTCCCTTTAATAGCAACCGACTTAAGTGCATCAGCCGATACCTCTTCGAATTGGGCTTCACAAACACCAAACTCTAATAGACTTGGTAGCTTGAGCGTATCGAGTACTTCTGATAACCAAGAAATTGCATCTTCTGCGGAGGCTTGCGCTTTACCCGTCACAATTTGAGCAATCCTTTGGTAGCGTTCTAAAATGTCACTTCGCTGCTGCTCTCTTGCAACCTCAATATTCTCTAGCATCACAAATGGCGCTAATCGAGCCGTAATCACACTGTGCGGAGCTGAAATCTTTCCACCCAACGCAGAAGCTAACCCGTGTGCAGCACCTAGCTTGGCATTGGTAATAGCCATACCACCAAGCATGGAAGCAAACGCCAGATCTGATCGTGCTTGAGGCTCATCATAAACGCATGCTTGTACCACGGAGCCACTCAGCTTACGTAACCCTTCTTCGCAGATCATATCCGTCAATGGGTTTGGATCTCCGCACACATAAGCCTCCATCAGGTGAGTGAACGCGTCCATCGCGCCCCTGCCCGACAAATACAGGTTGGTACCATGAGTGAATGTCGGGTCGACAATCGCGACATCAGCCAGCATATCTGGGCTTCGTAAGCTGATCTTCACTTGGTCTTGCCCTGATTTGAGTACCGCATTTTTAGTCATCTCTGCGCCGGTGCTCGCGGTTGTGGGAATAGCAATAAATGGCAGCGGTTTAGTTTTTAGAGGGACATTGCGCCCAACCACTTCAACGTAGTCATAGAGGTTACCTTGGTTAGGTAATACGGCAGCTAACGCTTTGCCCATGTCTATCGCACTGCCACCGCCCATAGCGACAACCATATCAGGCTTAAATCGCCGAGCTGATATCGCCGCCTCTTCGACCATTTTGATATTAGGCTCACCAGAAACCGCGATGTGTTGATAACGCATGCTTTGAGCGTCTAGATAATCAGTGACAATTGAAGTGCGCTGGAGTGTATTCCCGGTCACTAATAACACGCTGTAGCCATATTGGTTAAAGAGAGACAATGAAGCGGAGAGTGCTCCATCACCAAAGATGATCTTTGTAGATGTCATAAATTGAAACATGGTGCCTCCTGCGCCTATGACCAAACAAAACTGCGAACTCTTGGTTGTTGGAATGTTGCCTTTGTACCCTGTGCCTGTTTTAAAAAAGGCTCATTAAGAAAACGACTCTTGTTGCCACCCCAGACGTCTAAAGGCGACGCTTCGTGGGTTGTGTATGAACACTCTAACCTTTATCGTTTAATTTTCGTCAATCAGTCATAAGATGCCTCGTTCTGAAGACAATTTTTTTGACGAAGTGCAACTTGTCACACTAAAGATGCATAAAAGTCGCTTTCTTAGGGGTAATTCACACTCTGATAATAAGGGTACTTAGACTTGATACTGACCAAAAATTCGAGCGGATCGCTTTTGTGAACATTATTTGCTCTGATAGGCAAAACCTATTGTATTAAGAGGTAATTCCATCTTTATTTCCCTAAAGCATTAGGGCATAGTTGGATTCAAGAATTTTTGAGTCTTGTTCAATTAAGAATAGTTGACGTATTTTAGGTTAACGAGCCTCATCCCGTATTTAGGAGAAATGAAATGTTTGTTGTTATTTTTGGTCGCCCTGCTTGCCCATTCTGTGTTCGTGCAAAAGAGCATGCTGAAACTCTTAAAGCAAAACGCGATGACTTCAACTACCGCTATGTTGACATCCACGCTGAAGGCATCAGCAAAGCAGACCTAGAGAAGACAGTTGGTAAGCCAGTTGAAACGGTTCCACAAATCTTCATCGACCAAGACCACATCGGCGGCTGCACAGAATTTGAAGCATACGCAAAAGAAAACCTAGGTCTTTTCGACTAATCTAGAGTTTGAATCTTGGGCTAAGCCCTTAATCAGCTGAACATTTTTAGTATCAGACTGTAAGATTTCTATTAAGCCCGCTTATTAAAGCGGGCTTTTTTTATAGCCAGTTTTCATACGATATAAGAATCTGGTCAAAATCAAGTAAAAAGGGAAAATATCACTTATAATTTATTTATATTTAGATACAATCCACATTTCAAACTTACCCTGTTTTTCACGCCTATTATTGAGCGACCACTGTGAATATCGACGTTGTTTTTCTGCTAGAACAAAACCCCATTCTCCTCATCTTTGTTGTTTTATCGATTGGTTTGGCCATTGGTAAAATTCGTTTCGGTAGCCTGCAACTTGGTAATTCAATCGGTGTCCTGATTACTTCCCTTGTGATGGGTCACCTTGGTTTCTCATTTAACGCAGACGCCCTAACCATTGGCTTTATGCTATTCATCTACTGTGTTGGTATTGAAGCAGGACCAAACTTCTTTGGTATCTTTTTCCGAGATGGCAAACACTACCTGATCTTAAGTTTAGTGGTGCTCTCTACCGCTATAGCGCTTACTTACTTCTGTAGCGAGTACTTAGGCCTTGGTTTCGGACTTTCTGCCGGCATGATGGCTGGTGCACTGACCGCAACACCAATTTTGGTAGGTGCGCAGGACGCACTCAACTCAGGGCTTGCTGAAGTGCCAAGAAACATGGATTTAAGTCTGATTATCGAAAACCTATCGGTCGGTTACGCGATGGCTTATTTAGTTGGCCTTATCAGTATGATTATGTTTGCCCGTCTGATTCCAAAGCTTCAGAAAGTGAACCTACACGACTCAGCTGAACAAATTGCTCAGGAACGTGGCTTAGGTGCGTCAGGACAGCGCAAGGTTTATCTGCCAATCATTCGTGCTTATCGTGTTGGTCAAGAGCTGATCTCTTGGACAGACGGCAAAAACTTACGTGAGCTAGGTATCTACCGCCAAACGGGTTGTTATATCGAACGTATTCGCCGTAATGGCATTCTTGCCCACCCAGATGGTGATGCCATTCTCCAAGAAGGCGACGAGATCGCATTGGTTGGCTTCCCAGATAGTCACGCACGTCTGGATCCAAGCTTCCGTAATGGTAAAGAGGTTTTCGACCGTAACCTTTTGGACTTACGTATTGTCGAAGAAGAAATCGTCGTTAAAAGCGATAGCATCGCAGGTAAACGTCTTTCAGATCTAAACCTATCTGAATATGGCTGTTTCCTTAACCGCGTGGTACGAGCTCAGATTGAAATGCCGATGGACTTAAACATCGTGCTTGCTAAAGGTGATGTTCTGCAGGTAAGTGGTGAGAAGAGTCGTGTTCACGGCCTAGCAGAGAAAATTGGTTTCATCTCGATCCACAGCCAAATGGCGGATCTGATGGCTTTCTGCAGCTTCTTCATCTTGGGTATTCTATTTGGTTTGATCACCATGACATTTGGTCAGGTTTCATTTGGCTTAGGTAACGCGGTTGGCCTACTGCTATCAGGTATCATGCTAGGTTTCTTGCGTGCAAACCACCCTACTTTTGGCTATGTACCTCAAGGGGCACTGAACATGGTCAAAGACCTTGGTTTGATGTTCTTTATGGTGGGTATCGGTTTAAGCGCCGGTGGTAAGATATTTGAGCACTTAACTCAAGTTGGTCCCCAGGTTATTGGTATTGCTCTGATAGTCAGTGTAATCCCTGTATTCTTCGCTTACTTAGTGGGAGCTTACGTACTTAAGATGAACCGTGCACTGCTGTTTGGTGCGATCATCGGTGCACGAACCTGTGCTCCAGCAATGGACATCGTAAATGACCACGCTCGCTCAACAATCCCAGCACTGGGTTATGCGGGCACCTACGCGATAGCAAACATTTTGATGACCTTAGCCGGTACCTTTATCATCATTATCAGCTAGCCACACATCGCCAAGCGATTCATTTCTAATGCACTAATTCATGTTTGGGTTAGTGCATTTTTTATAGCTTGTTGTAAGCCGTTCTGCCTGCTTCCCCACTCCTGTTCTAAACTCACTTGGTATCTCGAATCTCGTCACTCGTATCTGCTCTTAAATCTTTTCGTATCTCGAATCTCGTCACTCGCAACTGCTCTTAATCTTTTCGCATCTCGAATCTCGTCACTCGCAACTGCTCTTATTCTTTTCGCATCCCGCTACTCGTATCCCGAATCTACTCTTTAAATCTCTTCGCATCCCATATCTGCTTTTGAGACAAAAAAAATAGGCGCTCAATGAGCGCCTATTCGTTTAGATTCGATAATTTGAATTAGATGTCAGCTACATCAAATTCAACAGCTGGGTTAACGTCAGCTTCGTAATCAACACCTTCAACACCGAAACCGAATAGCTTCAAGAACTCTTCTTTGTACTCAACGTAGTCAGTTAGCTCTTTTAGGTTTTCAGTTGTGATTTGAGGCCATAGGTTACGACAATGCTCTTGGATGTCGTCACGCAGTTCTAGGTCATCCAGACGTAGACGATTTACATCATCAACTTCTGGAGCACTGCCGTCTTCTTTGTATAGACGCTGGCTGAACATACGGAAGATCTGTTCCATACAACCTTCGTGAATACCTTCTTCACGCATCTTCTTGAACACCATAGCGATGTAAAGAGGCATAACAGGGATTGCAGAGCTCGCTTGAGTCACAACAGACTTAAGAACAGCAACGTTAGCAGTACCGCCAGTTTGGCCTAGTTTCTCGTTTAGCGCTGCCGCAGCACGGTCTAGATCCATCTTAGCTTTACCTAGCGCGCCATCCCAGTAGATTGGCCACGTTAGTTCAGTACCGATGTAGCTGTAAGCAACCGTCTTACAACCGTCAGCTAGAACACCAGCTTCAGAAAGAGCATTGATCCAAAGTTCCCAATCTTCACCGCCCATTACAGTAACAGTGTCTTTGATCTCTTCTTCAGTTGCAGGCTCTACGCTTGCTTCGATGATTGTGTCTTTATTCGTATCAACCGCAGTTGACGTGTACGTTTCACCGATAGGCTTTAGAGATGAACGAATGACTTCGCCAGTCTCTGGCATTTTACGCACTGGAGACGCCAGTGAGTATACAACCATATCGATTTGGCCTAGATCTTCTTTGATCAGGTCAATAGTTTTCTGTTTAGCTTCGTTAGAGAAAGCATCGCCATTCAGGCTTTTTGAATATAGGCCTTCTTCTTTAGCAAACTTGTCGAACGCTGCTGAGTTGTAGAAACCAGCTGTGCCTGGCTTTTTCTCAGTACCGGCTTTCTCAAAGAAAACACCGATAGTTGAAGCGCCGCCACCAAATGCAGCCGCAATACGTGAAGACAAGCCGTAGCCACTTGAAGAGCCAACAACTAGTACACGTTTAGGTGCGTTTGCGATTGGGCCTTGAGCTTTTGTGTAAGCAATTTGTTCTTTTACATTAGCTTCACAACCGACTGGATGTGTTGTAGTACAGATGAATCCGCGAATTCGAGGTTTGATGATCATATTCAACTTCCTTAAAAAATCAGGTTAAGGATAAAAGTTTCGTACGCAAATGGCATCTAATTTCTGTAAAAATGTGGTGAAAATGCAAGTGGTTGGAGCACTCAGTGAATATTTGCTGACTAAGTCACCATTTGTTAACGCGTCTATTGCGACTTCTACGACAAAAACAAAAAAAGGCACCTTTTAAGGTGCCTTTTATCATTTCTTAATCTAAGCAACGCTATTTAGCTTAGGTTTTAACTCTTTTCGCGTCAAAGTTTCACTGTAATCATGACTGAAGTGGTCAACTTGGATTGCAGCGTAGCGTAGTTTGTCTGCTGCAACGATTTGGTCAACTTCATCTTGAGTCAGCACATCAGCCGCAAGTGCTTGAGCAAGTTTGTCTTGCAGTAGACCTTTACGAGCCACTTTGCCCTCTTTAACCGCTTTGAAGATCTTACGCTCAAGTGGTTTGATGCTGTACATCGCATTAAACGCGTTTTCCATCAAGCCAACACTATCGTCCTCTTCCTGACCGATGTAGCAAAGGTGAGTCAGACGTTCACGGTGTGCACCAGGAGTCATCAAGCTTTCAGCCAATTGAACTGTCAGATCATCACTTGGTTTTTCGAAGTGGTTACCTACAGGGAATATTAGCCCCTTAAGTACCTTACCAACGACCTTATTCGGGAAGTTGCGGTACGCTTCTTGTAGTGACTTCGCAGCGTGGTGGAAACAGTGTTGAACCGCGTAGTGTACATAGTCTAGGTCTGCTTGTTGACGACCTTCGTCTTCATACTTCTTAAGCGCAGCTGAAGCCATGTATAGGTAACTTAGACCATCACCTAAACGTGCAGAGATAAGCTCTTTACGTTTCAGTTCACCACCTAGAGTTAGCATCGCGAAGTCTGCACTCACCGCTAATGCACGGCTCAGACGAGTCAAGTCTTGGTAGTAAGGCTTAGTTGGACCACTCATGTCCGCTTTAATGAACTTAGAGCCAGTCAATGCTGCACCGAACGCACCAAACGTGTTCTTAGTTGCGTGACCAATATGCTTGAACAACAAGTCATCGAAGTCTTTCGCACCTTGCTTCTCATCCGGGTTAGCTGCCGCTTCCATCTCGCTCAATACGTATGGGTGACAACGTGTCGCACCTTGACCAAAAATCATCAGGTTACGAGTCAGGATGTTTGCCCCTTCTACTGTGATTGCAACTGGAATACCTAGGTAAGGTGCAGCCAAGTAGTTCATTGGACCATCTTGAATTGCGCGACCAGAGTGAATATCCATTGAATCATTCAGAATAGTACGAGCCATCTCTGTCATGTGGTATTTCGCGATAGCCGTTACGATGCCCGGCTTCTCTTTCATATCAAGCGATGTCGTTGTTAGTGTTCTTGTCGCTTCTAGTAGATACGTTAAACCACCGATACGACCTAAGCTCTCTGCAACGCCCTCAAACTTACCAATCGACATACCAAACTGCTTACGAACGTATGCGTATGCACCTGTTGTTCTTGCCGTTAGGTGGCCCATTGCCGTGCCTAGTGCTGGTAATGAGATACCACGACCCGCAGATAGACATTCCACTAGCATACGCCAGCCTTTACCTGCGTAATCCGCGCCACCGATTAACCACTCCATTGGAATGAATACATCATGACCACGTGTTGGGCCGTTCATGAAAGCAAGACCTAGTGGGTCATGACGCTCACCAATCACAACGCCTTCATGGTCTGCTGGAATAAGCGCACACGTGATACCGATATCTTCTTTATCACCCAACAGTTTTTCTGGATCGTGCAGTTTGAATGCAAGGCCAAGCACTGTTGCTACTGGTGCTAGCGTGATGTAACGCTTGTTCCAGTTAAGCTTGATACCTAGTGTCTCTTTACCTTCGTGCATTCCCATACATACGGTACCAACATCAGGAATACCGCCTGCATCAGAACCCGCTTCAGGGCCAGTTAGTGCGAAACATGGGATATCTGTACCGTCAGCAAGACGTGGCAGCCAGTAATCTTTCTGTTCTTGTGTACCATAGTGAGATAGAAGCTCACCTGGACCCAATGAGTTAGGAACCATTACAGAAACTGCGGCACTGATACTGCGAGTTGCAATCTTAGTAACGATTGTTGAGTTTGCGTGTGCTGAAAATTCGCGACCGCCGTACTCTTTAGAAATAATCAACGAGAAGAAGCGTTCTTTTCGTAAGAAGTTCCATACTTCCTTCGGAAGATCTCGGTCTTCTTTCACAATCTGATGGTCATCAAGCATAGAAAGCAAGGTTTCTAGCTCATTGTCCATAAAAGACTGCTCTTCTGACGAAAGTTGAGGCTTTGGATATTGGTGCAGCTTAGTGAAATCTGGTTTACCAGAGAACAGCTCTCCGTCCCACCACACGCTACCCGCTTCCATCGCTTCTTTCTCAGTGCTAGATAGTGGTGGTAGTACTTTTTTAAAGAGTTTAAAAGCTGGGTCACTTACCCATTTTTGTCTTAGAGAGCTCATAGTTCAGATCCTTTTGTTCACTATATTGGTTGTGAATTTATTCGCTTTTTATTGTTTTATTCTTCTGCTGACATGCCAGCGGCCAAGTATGGAATTAAAATATCGACCACTGCTTTGGCATCCATTTTCTTTCCGTAATCATTCTCTGCAATTTCTACGAGAGCTTGACTCGAAGCCATGGTGAATACACAAGTCCCGAGGGTGAAGTGCAAACGCCAAAATAACTGTTCTTTAGTGAGGTTCGGGTTAGCTTTCATTACTGAGCTGGTAAACAAAGTCAGCACTTCGCTATAACGAGTCGTAATGAACCAACGCAAATGCCCCTGTACGTCCGTGTAGCCTCTGCCGATAAGTAACATGAATCGGCTGGTACCATTTGGCCTTACATCATTCAGTGCTCGTAGTGGCTGTCTTAAAGACTCAAACACGTCATTCATAGAATACGTTTCGTTCAAGTTTAAGTTCACTAGTGCATCTTGCAGTGCAGGCATAAATGCTTCCAAGTAGCGATTGAGTACTGCACGAACCAGAGTTTTCTTGTCACCAAAGTGGTAGTTCACTGACGCTAGATTAACATTCGCTTTACCCGTAATAGTGCGTAAAGAGGTGTCATTAAAACCATGCTCAGCAAACAAGCCTTCAGCTACGTCTAAGATTTTGTCTTTGGTTGTACTTCTTGGTGCCATTTCAATCACTCGTATTAAACAACTGTTTGAAATATACGACGAGAACATTTATTTAACAAGCAAGCAACATCACATTTTCACAAATTGGTCGTACCAGTTAAAAAATATCGCCACTAACCGATTGAATCGCGGGAGATTTAAGAAAAAAGTAAAATTTAATGAATTTTCTGGGAACTGATTCAGAAATGGAGAGTCATAAACTACGTAGAAAACAGAGTATTTAGAAGTTTAACAGGCCGTCAAACTTGTTGTTCTCCCTGCTTTCTTAATTACTGCATTTTCCTTATTAACTCCTATACTTGTATCCGCCCAAACCACGTTGGTTTGGGCTTTTTTTTGCCTGTGATTGGCGAGCCTCCGACACTAAATCCCTACAACAATTTTTCGATTGTTAAGGCTTTCATTTATTCGAATAGATGAAGCTTCAATTTTCCGATTAAGCGGCATCATTTTTGATTAGCTCGCCGAGCGCTGAAATACTGTCAAAGCTACTATCGACAACATGATCGATTAACTGATCTTTCACATCCTCCAAAACAATGGTCTGTTGACCTCCATCGTGTTCAATGCTCATCACCAAGTTGTCACCTTGCAACTCAGCGTCAATTTCGGGAATGAGATCATCGACTGAGTCGCTACCTGTCGCGTCTAAAATGTCACTGAACTCAAGTAAGTCTTCACCTACAGTGAACTCTTTAACAACATCGACGCTGTTATCGAGCGCTGAGTCTACCCATTCGAAAATGTTATCCGCATCGTTACCAATCAAGATCTCGTTACCTAATTCCGCAACAAAGTCAGACGATTCGGGATCACTCAGAACTTGAGAAGCCGTTGCCCCTTCCACATTAAGCGTAACCGTCTCAACGCTACTTACTTCCCCGGTAGAGTCGACAACTTGGTAATCAAAGCTGTCTTGATTGACTTCTAGGTCACCGCCAATATATCTAAGCTCCCAGCTCCCTTTCGGATTTGAGAACTCGACTTGTTCAATGACCTGGCCAGGTGAAGAGTACGTGAATTCATAGAATAATCGCTCAACACCTGTCTCCCCGGGTTCTTTCTCGTATTCAACCGTTTCGCTGCCGCCACCAACAAAGTAAAAAACGGCTCTCACAACATTAGGGTTATCTTCTTCAAACACTGGACCTAAACCATCTAAGCCAAATCGAACCTCTGATATTGGGTTCTGCGTAAAGTCTATGGTTAGAGTTTCATCTCGGTTGATACCACGCCCGTCACTATCACCAATCCCATAACCCACATGACTTTGCTCAGCATTGTATTGCTTGAGTGGCTTATTATTAGGGTTATCTATCTCGACATAAATCGCGCTGCCATTGGCTAATTCGACTTCACGCCTCATTCCGCCAGAACCCTCAACCGCGCTACCCCAGTTATAAAAACCGTCTTCAGACACTGGCGTGTCATCATTAGGGACATCTGTGATACCAAGTAGGAATGCTTCACCTGCACCGGCAACATAACTTAAGCCGGAATGGTCAAATTGCGTTTCTCCAGATACGTCACTTTCCACAACCTCACATGTAACGCCATCGCTGTTTGTATAGAGTAAGGTACCTGATGTTGGCAGTGCTTTAATCACGATATGTAGATCGACCTCGTTGTGATCATCTTCTATGTCTGATATCCGATCTTGCGCTGCTATTGCGGAATTGAACGTGATGGCCGTTTCTATATCACCGTATTGAATGACGCCCTCACCGTCGCCACCGCTTTGATGAGGCTCTCCAGACGCATCAATACTGAAACCTGTCGCCACAGGCACGTCATTAGTACCATTAATCGCAATTTCGATGATATGTTCAGCTCCATCAGTCGAAGTGACGCTGTATCGCTCCGTAATCACTTCACCCGTGTTTAGATGCTGAACTAGGTCATTATTCACCATATAGGTCCACAGGCCTGTCTCTGTGATAGCTAATGTACCGAGCGCACTTACGCCAGTTGAGCCTAAGGAAGTGAACACACCTGTTGGGTTAAATCGCGGAACATCGTTTAGATCATTGTCGGTAATAGTCAAAGTGCCTGTCACTTCAAGATGATTAGACTCTTCATCGACATCCACATCTTCAATAACACTGCCTGTATCACTGTCACCTTCTCCGACCGAAATCTCAGATGAGTCGTCAGCTCCATTAATAACAATCGTAATCTCACTTGTCGTTCCGTCCGAGGCAGTAACCACATAAGTTTCAGTCACTGACTCACCTTCCCCTAAGTATTGAACGTCATCATTATTGACGTTGTAAATCCAGCTACCACTTGGATCAATCGAGAGCTCACCGAGCTGAGTCGTATTGGTAGACTTGCCCGCGTCGAATGCGCTATTGGGTAAAAAGATAGGCGTTGTGCTATCGACATCGCTAATGGTGACCTCACCAGATGTCTGTAACTTGCTAATCTCTTCATTAATACCGATATCTTCGGTCACGATTCCTGACCCGTTGGTCGCGATAGATCGGTCATCAGTGCCCACTATGGTCACTGTTATTCTTTGTTCAACACCGTCGGAAGTTCGAACTATCGTGGAATCTTGTGTCTGTTGGCCAATACCTAGCTCATTAAAAGAGTTGTTTGCCAAAAAGGTCCAAGTACCGTCAGCATTCACAGTAAAAGTACCTAAGCCATTTTCACCAACAACCTCTTGCTCAATAAAAAAAACACCTTGCTTATCTAGTGTTAGTGAGCCACCCGCTTCTATGGGTTGATCTTGCTCTAACTCAACAGCATTAGTTTCACCAGACACAAGTGCTAACGCGATGATGTTAAATAGCGTCAGCGACTGAGTCACGGATAATCCTTGAGATTCGAAGCCTGACGTTTCAAAATCAGTTTCTGCCTGGCTTTCTGTACCTGTTCGTTCAATCCGACCACTGTTGGTCAGGCTTGATCCTTGGTCGCCTGCGGCAGTATCAAACTCATCACCTAACTCAGTTGGATCAAAACCATCCTCTATTGCACGTTCGACTTGTGCGATTGCGTCATCAATCTCCAATTCACTCTGTTGTCCTTGGCTATCAACGAATCGTGCCGAAACACTTGGCACATTCTCTTCGTTCTCGGCAACACTAATCACGACATCACTCGAGGCTGGTTGTTCGCCCGGTGCTAATTGACGCAATCTACCCTGAGCGTCAAGCACAATACTGCCGCTAGCAAGGCCTAGAATATTAAGGTTCACACTACCCATAACTCAGTTCCTACTTCAGCCCAAAACCAACCACACACGCACTAAAACCCACCCAGAGATGTGGTTGCTTCACTCCATAAATTTAGTAGTGCCACTATTGATAATCAACTCACTAAGAGCTAGCAGTTGGAGCTAATATCAAATTGTTCAACAGCAATAGCCACTTACAGGCAAAAATAAGCCTTCAAACTTCGCATTTTTTTACAGATGTCCTAAGCTTCGATTAGTACACTTCTCTCAATTCAACGGGGTACATTGGTTGAGAAAAAGAGGAGACAATTAGAGTAGAAGGAGAGCTACTTTGAGATTGTTTAAATTATCAATGATGTGTTGCTTAGTCGTCACCACACCGCTCGCCGCTCAAACCTTGGAACAGGCTGTCGCTATCACTTTGGCAACCAATCCAGAGATAAAAAGTATCTTTAACGAGTTTGAGAGCGTGAGAAAACGAAATGATGCCTCTGGTGGTGCTTACCGACCAAGTATCGATCTAGATGCTGGGATTGGTTACGAGGGCATAAACCCTGCGCCAAACAATGGCCCAGATACCGACCTCACGAGAAAAGAAGCAACTATTTCCCTCACCCAATTATTGTGGGATGGTTCAGCGACTCTCTACGATATGGATCGTACTGCTGCAGAAGCCGAATCGGTCCGGTTACAGCTATTGGCAGATGCTGAAGACAAAGCGCTTGAAGTTACACAGATTTACTTAGACGCGGTAAAAGCGACTGAGGTATTAGCCTTGTCAGAGAGTAACCTTGCTATACACAAGAAAATTTACAAAGACATCAAAAAGCGAGCAAGCTCTGGTATCGGTTCAACAGCAGACGTATCCCAAGTGGAAGCGAGGATCGCAAAAGCACACGGCAACCTACTCGCTGCACAAAACAACCTTATTGATACGCACACCCAATTTAGAAGAATCGTGGGTCAAGAGCCACTCGGCTTAGTTTATCCAAGAGCCGATATTTCAATGATCCCACTGTCACTGTCGGATGCACTGGTTGATGCGCTTGACCAACACCCAGTTATCAAAGTCGCCAACGCGGATGTCGATTCAGCACACTTCCAATACAAACAATCAAAAGGCGTGAATTACCCAACATTCTCCATCGAGGCATCGCAATCGTGGCGAGATGACGCTGGCGGTGACGAAGGTTCTAGCCAAGAAACATTGGCGATGCTGAGAATGCGTTACAACCTATACAACGGTGGCACAGACAGCGCGAACTCGGAAGCCGCCGCCTATCAATTGAATAAAGCAAAAGACTTGAGAGACAGAGCTTATCGCCAAGTAGAAGAAGGGCTTCGTCTATCTTGGAGTGCATTAGACTTAACACTACAACAAAAGAACTTCTTATCTGACCATGTGGATTCTGCATCAGAAACGGTTATCGCTTATGGCAAGCAGTACCGAATAGGTAAACGTACTCTTCTTGACTTGCTAAACACTGAGAATGAATTGTTTGAAGCGCGAAAAGATTACTTAGATGCCCATTACGCTGAGCAATATGCTAAGTATCGAGTAATGAATGCGACAGGTTCTTTATTGAACGCTCTGCTGGTTGATATTCCAGATGAGTGGACAACGGCTGTGGAGTATTGATCATGAAGATAACCTACTTACTGCTTCCTGCACTAACAATGTCCCTACTCGCTTGTTCTAGCCAACAAGAAGAGGAATATATTGAGACACCTGAAGCCGAGCAAATATCTGATCTACAAGATGATGACAAAGATGGTGTTGTCAATGCGAGAGACGCCTGCCCTGCAACACCTCCAGCATCGCTAGTCGACAACGAAGGTTGTGGCGAGATCATACGTGCGGAAGAAGTTAGACAGCTCAATATACTATTTGCCAACGATTCTTACGAAGTGAACCCGATTTTCTCAGATCAGATAACCACCATGGCTGAGTTTTTGGAAACCTACCAAAGTGCATCCATCGAAATTCAGGGCTACGCAAGTAAAGTTGGCTCTAGCGAATATAACCTAGAGCTCTCAAAGAAACGCGCTCACCACGTAGAAGATGAGCTGCTATCCAACGGCATCGACCCAAGCCGAGTCAGAGTCGTAGGTTACGGTGAGGATCGTTTAGAAAGTGACGGTGACGATGCAACATCACACGCTTTGAACCGCAGAGTAACCGCAACCGTGGTTGGCTTAAGCGAACAAATCGTTGAAGAATGGACTATTTTCACCACACTAAAAAAATAGGCGAAGATTCTCCGATTACAGAAGGTAAAAAGAGACAGCTAGACAAGCATAAAAAGAGAAAAGCCGCGATAGGATTGCCCATCGCGGCTTTGTGTTATTTGTAGCCACATAGCTCTCGGGAATGGCTCAGTGGCTTTTGCTACTCAAGAATTAGCTTATTTCTCAGGAAGTGGCTCGACGGTTAGCCGAGCCAGTTATCGATTAAAGTTTTACTTCTTGGTGCTTGGTTTTCGGTAAAGAAATGCTTAGCAGGAAGTAACCTAAGATAGCTGCTGTCGTTGAGCCCATCAGGATGCCTAATCGAGCAAGCGTATCGAAATCTGCGTTTGTAGGGCCAAATGCCAGCGATGAAATAAAGATAGACATCGTAAAGCCAATACCACACAGCACAGATACCGCGAAGATGTTCATGAAATTCACACCTTCAGGAAGCTTAGCTACACCTGTTTTCACAGCACCCCAGCTGAATAGGAAGATACCCAGCGGCTTACCAACCAATAGACCCAAAGCGATACCAAGAGGTAGCATGCCTGTCAGGTTTGAAATTGAAATACCTTCCAGTGAGATACCTGCGTTTGCAAATGCGAAGATTGGCAGAATTGCAAAAGCTACGTATGGGTGCAGTGCGTGCTCTAGGTGTTTCAGTGGAGAGTGCTCCCCTTTATTGCCTTTCAGTGGGATAGCAAAACCAATTACTACACCCGCTAATGTTGCATGAACACCAGACTTCAATACTGCGAACCACAGAATAGCACCAACAATCAGGTAAGCGCTCAGTTTAGTCACATGCTTGTTGTTTAGCATGAACAGCACACCTGTTGCGATGAAACCAACTGTAAGTGCAAGTGTTGATAAGTCACCTGAGTAGAACAATGCAATGATAACAACAACACCTAGGTCATCGATAATTGCTAGAGCTAACAGGAACACTTTCAAGCTTACCGGTACGCGGTTACCAAGAAGTGCCATGATACCTAACGCGAATGCGATATCAGTTGCAGCCGGGATAGCCCAACCTTGAAGCGCTTCAGGGTTACTAGAGTTAAATAGCACGTAAATAAGTGCAGGAGCCAACATACCACCTACCGCAGCGATAGCTGGGAAGATAGCAGTCTCTTTAGACTTTAATGCGCCTTCTAAAAGCTCACGTTTAACTTCTAAGCCAATTAGAAGGAAGAAGACAGCCATTAAGCCATCGTTGATCCAGTGAGAGACAGACATACCGAGAACGTAACTGTGCAGGACGCCCTGGTACATTTCGTTCAGTGGTGAGTTTGCTACAAACATTGCGATCGCCGCAGCGATAACTAGGATGATGCCGCCAGCAGATTCCATTTTAAAGAAGTCACGGATGACGTCGGTCATGATTTCGCCCTTATATTTATTATTTAAATAAACGAATAACAAAGAATAACCATGAGTTTATATCCAAGCTTTATCGATAGATAATCACTTCTTTGGATGTTTAACTTCGGTTTTTCCTACAAATACTAAACAATACGTCGTATATTCCATAATGTTGTTATGCACCATAAATTAAGTATAGATGAGAACATCACACCTGTATGCACAATTCATTGAGTGCTAACAAAACTAGGAAACATAAAAAAAGGCTATCAAATGATAGCCTTAGGTGTTTTTTAGTAGCCGGTGAGCTGCATAAAGCCGGTCGCTTCATGGCTACCGCTGGCCATTATTGGCCCTTCCCAATAAGGTATGACAAATGGCAGCCACATATCTCGGCGTATGATACGTGTAGTCAGGTTGATATCGTGCTCAGGGACGTTAATGATCCACTGAAGCGGCATTCGTCTGCCATTCATTAGCGTTGTGTTCTGCAAAGGCTGAATCGAAATATCAGATTCCGTTAACTGGTAAACCTTGCCAGAACGAGTGGCTAACGTTCCGAACACATAAGGTAACTGCTGATTATGGCGATAGCGGTTGATACTCAGTGCTGTACCGTCATCAAGGTTAAACACAAACCAATCCCAGCCTTGTTGACCGACTCCAAGTAAACCACTGCCCCACTCTTTGTGGACCCAAGCAGTGCCTTCAACTTCCTTAGCTACGCCATCAAGGTTCAGTACACCACTCAATGATAAAAACGGCGCGCTAAAGTTGTAAGACGCGACAGGTAGCAGATCATGCTTTTTCTGGTAGCCGTTATCACCATTAAGGACATATGGTCCTTTTGCCACTGTATCTAATTGCAGCCCAAACGTATCCGTTTGTACTTGTAGGCGACCAGGGAACGGGGTATTCCCCAGTGAGCGCCAATTCCAATTATCAATCCAAATCCTAAATGGGCGGCTGGTCATACCCGCTTGGCCAATACCACCACGAGCCATTCGCTGTTCTTTCCACACTTTGGATTTAGAAGAAATCACCACATTAGAGATGTAAACTTGTGGACTCTGCCATCCCGGTGTTTCACGCTCATCCGTTGCAATGCGGAAGAAGCTCCACTGAACCGAATATTCTTTACCATCGTCCCCTTTCAAAGACGCAAAATAATGCCACCACTCGTGCTGAAATTCTGGGTGGAACTTGAAGTCTCGTGGAAGTGATACACCTCGGTCAGGCAAGACAGGTTCGAAAACATTGAAATGTTCGCTGACCAACACCGAGTTGACCTCGTTGACTCCTTTCTCGCCAGGGTCGACAAAATAGGAATAGTAGCCCCAGATACTCAAAAAGATGCCGAAGAAGCCGATCAACAACAGAGATGATAAAAATCGATGTCTTAACTTGGTTGAACTATTCCTTAGAAACATATTAAAGCGCATCCCTTAGTGATTTCATCGGTGTGTTCCGAATCATTCTCATCACTGGTAAAGCACCAGCTAACATCAGTGCTGCCATTGCCCAAGCAAATGTCTCGAAATAGTCCCAAGGGAGCACTTGTAGCTCAAGTGACCAGCCAAAAGACTGCTTGATAACGATATCAACAATCAAGTTCGCCAAGGCTAAGCCAAGTGGAACTGCGATTAACGAAGAGATAAGCCCAAACACAAACAGCTGTAAACTACCGGTAAGTATCAACTCTTTCGCCGACACGCCTAAACATCGTTGCAACGATATATGCCTCTGTCTTGAGACCTCACCAGCGACCGTCGCAAAGAAAATACCGAATACGGCAATTACCAAGGTAATGTTACCCAAGGTATCTGCAATGGCGAAGGTTCTATCAAACACTCGCATCGCTTGACTATGAATATTGTTGTTATCGAATATGCGCTCAGAGCCCAGTCTAAATACACTTTCCAACCGGCTTCTAAGCCCTATTGCATTCACATCATCTTTTAGTATGACGCCAAGCCCTACATTACCTCGACCAGCAAAGCCGTATAACCAGTTTCGATGTGACATCATCACTTGATGGTAAGGGTTGCCATAATCGTAATACACACCGACAACCTGCCAACCAGAGCCTAGGTTGTCGTAGAGGTCAATGTAATCCCCTGGGCGAATCCCTAGTTTGAGTGACATGGATTCACTGATCAACACACCTTTAGAGTGATGTAAGTGATACCAATAATTCGGGATGCCGAGTTTGATCGTTAACGCTTCAAGCTCGCCCTCTGAAGGCCCGGTGCTCACCACTTGAATACTGCCAACTGGAGAAGCGACATCTTTTTCCCAGCGCCACCACACAGAGTCGACTTCTGGCTGCTCTGACAACCAGTTACTCATACGTGCTGCTGCGTTGTTTGTAGGGTATATATAGAGGTCAGCGGCTAATCGCTGTGTTAACCATTTATCTGTAGTGTCTCTGAAACTACCGACCATGGTTTCTACACCAATGTTCGCGGTTAACGCCAACATAAAGGCCATAGTCGCAACACCGCGATAACTCATGCTAGATGCAGCGTCAGCAAAGAACCAGCGAGCACGAACCCAACGCAGTGAGTAAGAGAGGCTGTTGAACAGCTTCCACATAAGGAACGGTGTAAACAGAGCCACACTTACCAGCATTAAAGCAATGATGGCAAAACCAGACTCTTGAGTTTGTGGCGCTTGATAAACCGCAACAGCAGCAACAAGGAAACCACAACCAATCAAAGCTTGCCAAGTGAACTCAGTGCCCGCAAAACGCATCAGAGATAAGCGAGAAGACAAACGAATCGGCTGAGATTTGAGTAAGCGAACCAATGGCCATGCACACGCTAAGAAAGCACCAATCAATGCCATCATTAAGCTGTAACCACTCCAGCGCCAATTCCAGTCAATCGTTAAGCCAACATTGGCGTCATATAAGTCGCCAAGGCTAGAAGACACAGCTGGTAATAGTTGGTTAGCCAACATCACACCAAAGACATTGCCGCAGATCCAGCTCAATAAAACCAGAATCAATAGCTCTAGACATAGTGCTTTAGTGAGCTGCCAACCCGATACACCGGTTTGTCTTAAGATCCCCACTAACGGCTGACGCTGGATAAATGATAACGACATCGCTTGGTAGAAAATAAACAAACCTACGACAAACGACAGCATGCCCATCGCTTTTAGGTTTAAGTGGAATGCATTAGTGAGTGACTCAAGTTCTGCTTTCGAGCTACGCGAAATCGTCAAGCCATTAGGTAGCATGTTTTTGAGGCGTTCAAACTTTTCGGTAGACATGTCTGAACACGCAATCACCGACAAGCCAGCGCTGCGTTTCAGCATTCTAAGTAACGAAATGTCAGCAATCAGCCTAGTACCATCAATGATGTTGTTTTGATCAACCATTAATGGGCCAAGCTCAGAACCATCCATAAGGTGGATGTAGTCACCGTTCTTCCACTCCATGTGTTCAGCAAGATCGTCACTCACAAGGATTGGGTACGGCGGTTTCATCAGGTTCAACGTATTAAGATCTTTTAACGCCACGCCCGGTTGCAGTTGAAGCATCGAAACAGGGTCGATACCAATCAACATAAAGTTCGCGCCATTTTCATCAGTGATACGATGGTGATCAAAAGGAGAGCACTGTTGAAAGCCTTCACGGCGAAGCTGGATGTAAAAACCTTGCGGAATTTTATTGGCGTTGTGTTTTGGTCGAATACGGTAAGGAAGAGGATTCGAAAAGAGTTTTTCGCCATGAGCATAACTTTGCTTGGCGTGTTGATTGATAGCAGTAACACCAACCAATAATGATACGCCAAGTGTTAAGCCTAGCCATACCAAGATAATTTGTAGAGGGTAACGTCGATAGTGACCGAGTAGCGCCTTAACTACGGGCCATAACATGCAGCTGTCCTCCTTGTAGGCGGATCCGGCCGTCCATGTGCAGGGCAACTTTTTCACTGTGCGTTACCAACAGTAGCGTACATTCTAATTGGCGAGCTAAAGAGGTCAGCAAGCGCATTACCGCTTCGGCGTTACGCTCGTCTAGGCTACCTGTCGGTTCGTCGGCCAATAAGATTTTTGGTTCCATATACAAGGCTCGAGCTATCGCGGCACGTTGCTGCTGACCACCTGATGCTTCCTCCGGATAACGACCAAGCAGAGGCATAAGGTCTAAAGCAGAAAGAATCTGTCTCCATAAACCTTTATCTTCAGGTAAGCCTTTTAGTTGACGGCAAAAACGAATGTTATCTGCGATATTCAACGTTGGTAATAAGTTGAACTGCTGGAAGATATGACCAATGTTGTTTCGACGATAAGCGGTACGTTCACGCTCGGTAGAATCGTGCATATTGAAATTTGGAAAAACGATTTCGCCAGAGTCAGCGAGATCCAAACCTGCAATCAGGTTGAGCAGAGTACTTTTTCCTGAGCCGCTTTCGCCCATTAATGCGAGTTGGTCACCTTGATTCAATGTCAGTTCAGCACCTTGCAAAACAGGGTGGAATTCCCCCCCATCAACATAGCCTTTACATAGGTCTGACAGCTTTAACATTCAACAGCTCGCATTAGTTAGAATTTGGAAGGAGAATCTACACTAATTCCCTGTTAGGAGGAAGTATTTTGAAAGATAGATCACATGCCAACGATAAAGTGATGCGATTGATGCGCCCTACTTCAACTTCCTATCAAGTTTTTAATCCATTTTCTTGTTTTCATGCGATACAGCGAGCCGCTCCACTTAATCACCTCTTCAGTGAGGAAAAGTAAGTACACCCACTCAGGTGGAAATTTAAAGTAGATAGCCGCGATAGCCGCTAACGGAATACCAATCACCCACTGTGCTATCAGATCTTGGTAGAGGCAGAACTTAACATCGCCACCCGCTCTCAACACACCAACAATCACCGTCATAGGAATTGAACGAATAACAATGCCGACACTAAGGATCAGAATAAACTTCTCAGAAAGCGCTCGGGTTTCTTCTGTTAATGCACTAAACGCATTCAAAATTGGTGTTTGCACAAAGTAGAGGAAAATCGCGACCACAATACTGGTTAAAAAGCACAGGATAGTAATACCGAGCGCTTGGTAATAAACCGCTTCGTTGTTCTTGGCGCCGAGTTGGTTCCCCACCAGTACCGCAGCTGCGTTCGACATCCCTATCAATAAGCTCAACGAGATAGATTCAACAGGTGTCATCACAGAAAGCGCCGCTAAGCCTTGCACGCCGGATTGTCCCATGATGGCGTGATAAGCAAACAAGCCACCAGCCCAAGCTAAGAAGTTGAAGGTAGTAGGCAGCGACAACTTCAAGAAACGCACAACTTTATCTACCGTTGCAGCAGCTTTTATGTCACAGAGCTTGAAAGCGAGTAAGTGCTTAGAGAAATAGAGGTAACCAAACAAAGTCGCCACTTCGATAGCGCCACTTAATACCGTGGCTATCGCAGCACCTTTGATACCGAGAGCTAGAAAACCTAGGTTACCGAAGATCAGCACCCAGTTTAAAAACACGTTGGACAGGATACCAATACCACTGAAGAAGGTACTTAGCCCAGGTTTGTGCATCGCTCGTAAGCCCACGGCCATACTACTAACGCACGACACCGCCAACATACTAAAAGAGGTAATGACGATGTATTCAACACCTAAGCTGATCACTTCTTGAGAATCGGTTGTCACACCCATAATTTGAGCAGGGAAAGAGACAAAGAAGACAATAGTCAGAAGAGCAAACAAGGTCGAAACCAACCAGGTTAATGCGGTACTTTCCCTTACCCCTTGCCTATCGCCAGCTCCCCAATACTGAGCAGTAAGCAAAGCACCACCAGTGGTCACACCCACCAGCATAATAGTCGTCACAAACATCGCACGGCTGGCGACACCAACCGCAGCAATATCAGCTTCTCCAAGCTGGCCTAACATCAGCACATCCACCAAGCCTCGGCTTGAAAACATGATGCTCTGCAAGGTGATTGGCAAAGCAATAGCAATCAGCCTGCGAACAAAGTCGCCGCGTGTATGATGGATTATTGAAGAGAGCAGCATAGGCACACCTGAACGGAACGTGTTGATGGCAAAAGGAATATTCTTTCAGTATATCAATGTTCGAAATTCAACCATACATAAATCATACTGAATGCATAAAATTCCGTATAACGTCTTTGACTGTCTCACTCATCCAATCTAAGCACAGTAAACGTGCTACTCCCGACTTGAAAGTCGAATCATTTATCAAATAAACCATAAAACGTGAATATCAAACATACACCATATATAAAACGCCCAACTTAATCTGGATTACCGCTAAATTGATGGAAATCAAAGTTAGTCCCGATGTTTATTTCATTGAATTTGTTACCAATTTTCACAAATTAAATTAACCACATGATTTAAATGGCTTTATTTCGTTAAATTTTTAACCATCTAGTTATTCGATTAATATTCATTCCTTTTTGTCATTTCATAAACTGCCGTTAATTCAATAACTTCCACCCCAGTTTCAATAGGGAGTTAAAATGAATAATAAAAAACTAATAATGAGTTTGGCGGGTATTGGCATCTTGGCTTATTTGGGCATGGTCTATACGGTTGATAAAAACGACCAACGTCTTGCCGCTGAAAGCCTCGCGCAATTTTCATCTTTGGATAAGTCATCTTTAGACTACCAAGCGATGAAAGTACTCAGTGATAAAGGATGTGCATACTGCCACACCAACGAAAGCGAAATGCCTTTCTACTCGGAATGGCCGATTGCAAAACCACTCATGAATGCCGACATACAAACAGGTATGAAACACTTTGAAATTACTCAACTCTTCAATGGTATTCAGAATAATGAACCAGTATCTGAAGTAGCACTTGCTCGTATTGAAAAGGTACTTTACGACGGTTCGATGCCACCTAAACTCTATCAATCGATGCATTGGTCTGCTGGCATTTCAAATGAAGAAAAGCACACTTTGTTAAAATGGATACGCCAAACAAGAGCAGACATTCACCAAGATTCTCCGGTAGATGACAGTCTAAGAGAAGGCACACTTCAGCCAATCTACACTCAGTTTGAGGTAAACGAAGACAGAGTTAAGCTAGGTAAAGCACTCTACCATGACACTCGCCTATCGGGCGACGACACGGTTTCATGTGCGACTTGCCATGGATTAGACACAGGCGGTGTCGACAACTTAGTCGGCTCTGTTGGTATTCACGGCCAAGTTGGTGGAATCAATGCGCCAACGGTATTCAACTCGGCTTACAACAAATTGCAATTTTGGGATGGTAGAGCAAATGACTTACAAGACCAAGCTGGCGGTCCTCCATTTAACCCTATCGAAATGGGCTCTGAAGGTTGGCAGCAGATCATCGACAAGCTGAGCAGTGACCCTGAGTTAGTTGCTAAATTCAATAAGACTTATGACGGTGAGATCACCGGTGACACCATCACGCATGCGATAGCTGAGTTTGAGAAAACCTTGGTGACACCGAACGGTCGATTCGACCAATACCTTACGGGAAATTCCGACGCGATAGACGACCATGAAAAATACGGACTAACGCTATTTAAACAATACAGCTGCGATACGTGCCACGCTGGTGAAGCCATGGGTGGTGAAACTTTTGAAACCATGGGCATGAAAGCGGATTACTTTGCAGATAGAGGAACAGATATCACCCCAGAAGACTTGGGAAGGTACAACGTCACTGCGATCGAATCCGACAAACATAAGTTCAAAGTACCAACGCTTAGAAACATTGAACTCACAGCACCTTACTTCCACGATGGTCATGCAGAGACGCTAGAACAAGCGATCTTTGATATGGGTAAATATCAAGTTGGTGTCGAAATGAGTGATGAGGAAGTCAATGCGATCAAGGCATTCCTCAAGACGCTGACTGGCGAATACAAAGGAAACAACCTTAGCCCTAAAGCTCAGCAACAAAGCTAATTGATGCCAATCGAAGTGGTTCGATATAACCGATAAACTCAAGCCAATAGATTCTTTCTATTGGCTTTTTCGTTAGTCAGGCTCAATTGGTTTTGTAGAGAAGTTAGCGTAGTATGAACAAAGGATGGTTTGATAAGCAATACATGGAGTAACGATGAAGAAAGTACTGGTTTTAGGCGCTTCTGGATATGTTGGTTCACAGCTGCTTCCTCTGCTGCTTGAACAAGGTTATCAAGTAACCGCTGCAGCAAGGCACATCGACTACTTAAAAGCGCGAACCGAGCCTCATGAGAATTTATCACTCGAATATCTCGATCTGGCTGACCAAGCAGCAACACAAGCTTTAGTCCCTGATTTTGATCTCATCTTCTTCCTTGTCCATGGTATGGCGGAAGGTCATGATTTCATTGATTACGAGTTAAGCCTGGCCCGTAACTTTGTGTCCGCACTTGGTCCTAAAAACCAACACGTCATCTACTTAAGTTCACTTCAACCTCAAACCGGCGATTCTGAGCACCTTCAAGCGAGAAAGAAAACCGGAGAAGTGCTGCGTAAAGGCTCGGTTCCCGTTACAGAGCTTCGAGCTGGCGTCATCATCGGCCCTGGTTCGGCGGCCTTTGAGATAATGCGAGACTTCGTTTACAACCTACCAATCATGATTGCGCCGAAATGGGTCGACTCAAAAGCTAACCCTATCGCATTGAAAAACCTCAATCACTACTTGTTAAAGCTAGCGCAAGATACTCCAAGCGATAATCAGACCTTTGAGGTTGGCGGTCCAGATATCGTCTCTTATCGTAATCAATTCGCGCATATTGCCAAAACTGCCGATCGTCCACTTAGGTTGTGGGCGACTTCCCTACTCACACCTAAGATTGCCTCTTATTGGCTTGGCGTGGTGACCTCTGTCCCTTCCAACATAGGGAGAGCATTACTCGCAGGTTTAAAGCATGATTTCATAGCTAACTCGACTACCATCCAAGAAAAATATCCGCAAAAGCTCGTGTCGTTCGAAAGCATGGTTGAACAAGCGATTCATGCTGAGGGTAACTTCGTAAAAAGTAATGTGTGGGGTTTTGATAAAACCGCCTTTAAACGCTGGCAAGCGGGATACGGTTACTACCCGAAGAAGACAGGTGCAAGTATCACGTCTACTGCCTCACTAGAATCGCTCTGGCACGTAGCTCAACAGATTGGAAGCCCTAAACAGGGTTACTTTTTCGCGAACGCTTTATGGCGCACAAGGGAGTGGTTAGATCTTCTCTTTGGTGGCGGAGTACCCGTGCGACAAATGCCTGAAGGGCCAGAACTAAAAGTAGGCGACAAAATTGACTCATGGAAAGTGATTCGCTGTGAAGAGAACCACTTCTTATCACTGCTGTTCGGGATGAAAGGCCCGGGCTTAGGGCGACTGGAAATCACGGTTTCTGATAACGGAGACAAGCGCGAATTAAACATCACCGCTTGGTGGCATCCTAAAGGCTTTCTGGGGTTACTGTATTGGTTCGCAATGATGCCAGCTCATCTGTTTATTTTTAAAGGCATGGTAAAAGCGATAGAGAAGCAAGCGAGAGAATAGATGAGAGATGCGAGTAACGGGATGTGAAAAGATTAAAAGCAGATGTGCGGTTCGAGTGGCGACACTCGCTATGAGAAGCAAAAAAAAGAGCGGATAATTCCGCTCTTCGTATCTCTAATCTCACATCTCGTTTCTGCCACTAAGCAACAAAGCTAATTGGGATCTCAGCCAATTGGTTGCCTTGGTTCGCTGGGTACACGATGTATTCACCGTGGTACTTCACAGCAGACTTGTAGTCCGTCACTTTGTGAAGCATGAAACCCGCTTCCATCGCCGCTTGGATAAACTCGGCGTGGTTACCACGAACAAACCAGTTCATCGGCTTAACCATCAACTCACCGTCGAAAGAGTCATCACACTGCTTACCACATAGCGCGAATGAGTGCTCACCATCTGTAAAGAACTGAATTTTTCCACCCGTGGTTAACTCATCTTCACTCGATACGCTCCAACCCATCTCGTACATTTTGTCCATAAAGGCTTCAACGTCACTGTCTTTTAGTGCTTTAGGCTCTTCACCTTCTGGGAAAAACTGAGCGTAAAACGCTGAAATACGCTTAAACGTAAAAGTTAAATCAGAGTTGTTGCCCTTTGAGCGGCCCTGCTTTTGCCAGCGAACCAAATCAGGCACAACAACACGATCATACGCTTGTGCTTTGATTGCTTTAGTTACCCAGCGAACAAGGTATAGGTTGTTTGCGATAGGTGCGTCAATCGCTTTGCCTGACTTGTGTAGCGCGTAAAGCTCACCAAGTGCGGTGTTCACAAGCTTCTGAATTTCAATATAGTATTTTGACATTATGCCTTCTTTCCTAATGTCCAATATAGTAATGCTGACAGAATTGCACATGCTGCCATCACCATAGCCATTGGCCCTGCAGTATCACTTGGTAGCATTGCGACAATTGCTCCTACCACAGAACCAGTACCAAATCTTAATGTGCCCGCGAGTGATGATGCCGTACCAGCCATATTCGGGTACCCACTAAGTAGCAGCGCCATTGAGTTACTACCAATGGTAGACAGTGTGCCGATAAACAGCATCACGAATGGCACAATGCCCCACAGGCCTATATCTAATGACCAGCCGACCAACAAACCTAAACCTGCAAACAACTGAATGGTTAAACCCACTCGAAGCATCGCGTGAGAACCGACTTTCTTCACGATTCGGCCATTAATGCTCGTCATCAAGATCATTGCAACAATGTTCAAGCCAAACAGGTAACCAAATAAGTCTGGGCGAACACCGTAGATATCGATGTAAACAAACGAACCAGCGGTTAAGAATGCGAACATTCCCGAGAATGAAAATGCACCCGAAAAAATCAAGCCCATTGCCGTTGGGTTTTTACACAAACGAGCGTAGTTACGAATCGTCGTTTTGAAACGCAATGGCTGTCGGTTTTCTACCGGTAGCGTCTCAGGGATCTTCATCGATACCGCTAGAATGACGATCACCGCAAAGATAGCCAGTACCCAGAAAATTGAGCGCCAACCAAACCACAATGCCAAGTAACCACCAATCATTGGTGCAATAAGTGGTGCGACCGTCATAACCAAGGTTACGAAAGACATGGTTCTCGCAAAATCTTCACGATCAAACATGTCACGTACAACCGCTTGGATGATTACAGCTGCCGCTGCGCCTGCAAAACCTTGTGCAGTACGAACGTAAGTCAGCGCTTCAATGCCATGGGTTGTCGCACTCACCACAGAAGCAATCGCAAACAAAAACACACCGATCAAGAGTACTGGCTTACGTCCATAGCTATCAGCTAATGGACCATGCAGCAGCTGACCCAACGCAAAACCTGCGGTATAAGCGGTTAGCGTTATCTGTACTTCGCCCGCCGTTACACCAAGATCTTTGGCAATGGTTGGCATCGCAGGCAAGTACATATCGATCGCGAGCGGCGTTAATGCACCAATCGCACCGAGAATCAAAAATAGTACTAAGCCTAATTGAGGAGTTTCTGGTTGAGAGCTTGGGCTCTGTGGGGTAGATGTCTGCATGGTTCTCCGAATGTTTAACTGATAAAGCTAGGACCAGCGTGAACACGCAAGTCAAAAGATTGGCTGAGACTTTCCTAGTACCAGTCAACATCATCAGCCGACGCTATCCTTGGTCGGCTTTGCAACGAGAGCGCTATAAATTAATAGCTAAGGGTTACTTCCAGATAGAATCAACTTCTTCTTGCGTTAGGTAACGGTACTCACCTAGCTCAAGAGATTCGTCCATCTCGATTTCACCAATACGTTCACGGTGTAGTGCTTCTACCTTGTTGCCAAGTGCTGCAAACATGCGTTTTACTTGGTGGTATTTGCCTTCGTGAATCGTTAATAGCACTTCACGCTCTGCACGCACTTCAAGGTGCGCAGGAAGTGTTAGGCCATCTTCGCTCTTAAGCTGGATGCCCTCTTTGAATTTTTCAACGTAGTCTGGTTCTACTGGATCAACCAACCACACACGGTACATCTTTTCGCACTTGTGTTTTGGTGCGGTAATACGGTGAGACCATTTACCGTCATCAGTGATCAGTACTAGGCCTGTAGTATCAACGTCTAGACGACCTGCAAAGTGCAGCTTGTCCATTTTGATTTCATCAAGCAATTCAAATGCGGTGCGATTTGAGCCATCTTCATGCGAACAAACAAAGCCTTCTGGCTTATACAACATAATGTAACGTGGGCCTTGAACACGAAGTTCATTGCCTTGCCATTCCACAACACACTCTTCAGTTACTTTAACTGAACCGCTTTTTTGCATGACATCATTTACTGTCACAGTCTTTGTTTTTAATAATTGTGTTGCTTCTTTTCGAGTAATGCCTAGTGCATCGCACAGAAATTTATCTAAACGCATGAATACCTCAACTAATCTAAGTCGGGTATTATAGTCACCTTTGCTCGATTAGTTGAGCTATTTCACACTATTTGTTCTCCATTTTACAAGACGCGATATGTATACACTCCGCCCATACCAAGCAGACTCAGTAAAATCAGTCATTCATTACTTCAGAAAACACCAAACTCCGGCTGTTCTCGTGCTACCGACAGGGGCAGGAAAAAGCTTGGTTATTGCTGAGTTGGCAAGGCTTGCGAAAGGTCGCGTATTGGTACTTGCACACGTGAAAGAGCTAGTTGAGCAAAACCATGAAAAGTATGAAGGTTATGGGTTAAAAGGCTCCATTTTCTCTGCAGGATTAGGCCGAAAAGAGACCGACCAACAAGTGGTATTCGCATCGGTTCAATCTGTAGTTCGCAACCTCGATTCATTCTCTAACCAATTTTCACTTTTGGTTATCGATGAATGCCACCGAGTACCCGACGAAAAGAACAGTAGCTACCAGAAAGTGATCACTCACTTGCGTGAAAACAACTCGGGCATCAAGGTGCTTGGCTTAACCGCAACCCCTTATCGCCTAGGTATGGGATGGATTTACCAATACCACACTCGTGGACAAGTACGTTCAGAAGAACCAAGATTCTTCAGAGATTGTATTTTTGAGTTACCGATTCGCTACCTACTCGACGAAGGCTTCTTAACACCGGCTCGCATGATAGATGCGCCGGTATTGAGTTACGACTTCTCACAATTAAAACCCGCGAGCACTGGTCGATACAAAGAAGCCGAGCTTGATATGGTGATCGAACAATCAAAACGAGCCACACCACAGATTGTCGATCAAATTATTCACCTCGCCCAAGACAAACTGGGCATCATGGTATTTGCGGCAACCGTTAGACACGCTCAAGAGATCCTAGGCTTACTACCCGAAGGGGAAGCTGCGATTGTCATCGGTGATACACCCACATTAGAGCGTGACCAAATCATCAATGATTTCAAAGAACGCAAAATCAAATTCTTGGTCAACGTGTCGGTATTAACTACCGGGTTTGACGCCCCTCATGTGGATTTAATTGCAATTCTTCGTCCGACAGAATCCATCAGCTTATACCAACAAATCGTTGGCCGTGGCTTACGTTTGTCTCCGGGCAAAAAAGAGTGTTTGGTGCTCGATTACGCAGGTAACAGCTATGACCTTTACCAACCAGAAGTCGGCGATCCTAAGCCAGATTCAGACAGTGAAATCATTACTATTCCCTGCCCGGCTTGCGGCTTCAATAACAATTTCTGGGGCAAGCTAGACAGCAACGGTTTCTTGCTTGAACACTTTGGCCGTAAATGCCAAGGATACTTCACAGATGAGGACACTGGTGAACGTGAGCATTGTAACTATCGCTTCCGCGCCAAATACTGTGGTGAGTGTGGTGCCGACAACGACATTGCAGCGCGCATTTGTCACGAATGTGACGCTACCTTGGTAGACCCAGACAAAAAGCTCAAAGAGGCACTCAATCTAAAAGATGCTTTGGTGTTTGAGTGTTTAGAGATGGACCTTAATGTGCTGAAGGACGACAAAGGCAAGTCGCAACTGAAAGTCACTTACCGTGGTGAAAACCAAGCGCAAGTCCATGAGTTTTGGTCACTGACCACCAAGAAGCAAAAGCAGAACTTTAAAGACCAGTTTGTTCGCCCTCACCTTGCGGATAGACACAGGCCATTTGAGGAAGCATCGCCATCGAAAGTAGTTGCTCACCAACATAGGTTCCGCCCGCCACAATTCGTGATTGCACGTAAAGTTGGTCGCTTTTGGAAAATGAGAGACAAAATATTCGAAGACGAGCTTCAACAACGTTAATGATTACGGTCTTAACACTTAATGGTTAGTCTCCGTGATGTGTTGGCGTTCTTCATCGTCAAATTTTTAGGTATCAATTTCTCATTATTAATCAGGTTCACTTTCTGTTCAGAATTACTTTTTTATACTGAACGCTATCAACCTTCTCTAGGATTCGCTATGTTTAGTAAAGCTATGATTTCTTTGTTTTCTATAAGCTTAGGCTTATTTGTTTCTGCTGGCGCATGGGCTGACTCACATCATAATGGTCATAAATTAGTGCAGGACGTTCATAAAGCAGGAACCCGCATTGAATTTGAAGAAGACCAAGACGAGGTCTACGAAGCAGTTCGAGAAGGTTATATTCGCCCTTTCTCTGAGATGTATGCAGCGGTAGAAAACGACCTTCATGGTCGAATCATTAAAGTTGAACTAGAAGAAGATGATGATATTTGGGTGTATGAGTTAAAAATTAACTACCAAAACAACATCATCAAAGTTGAATACAACGCCGAAACATTAGAAATGCTAAAGATTGAAGGCCGCAACTTTAAAAACGCTATTAAGCACGGCGATTAATTTACCGCGGCTAATAGCTAAACACGGCAAATAACTAAGCACAACGAACAGTCATTACAAAAATTAAGAAGAACAATTATGAAAATTTTAGTCGTTGAAGACGAACCTCGTTTGGGCCAACAGATTATTGAAACACTTGAGGGAGCTGACTGGGTTCCAGAGCTTTCTCAAGATGGTATTGACGCTCTTTATCGCGCGACATCAGAAGAGTGGGATGCGATTGTTCTCGACTTAGGTCTACCTAAGCTTGATGGCCTAACCGTTTTAAAAGGCATCCGAGACGAAAACATCAATACTCCAGTGATTATCTTGAGTGCACGAGACACATTAACTCAACGCGTTGAAGGCTTGAACGCTGGCGCCGACGATTACCTCACTAAGCCATTCGAAATGGTCGAGCTTATTGCCCGTATTCGTGCGCAACTTCGTCGTGCGTCCGGCAGCGCAGCACCGGTTCTTCAAATTGGTGATTTGAGCTTAGACACTCGCAGTTCAAAAGTGTTGTGGCAGGGCCAAGCAGTCAGCCTAACAGCACTGGAATATAAGGTTGTCGCGTATTTCATGCATAACCAAAACAAAGTTATCTCACGCACTGAGTTGGTTGAGCACATCTACAAACAAGACTTCGACCGCGATTCAAACACGGTTGAGGTATTTATTGGTCGTATCCGTAAGAAAATCGCACCAAAGATCATCAAAACCGTGCGTGGCCTTGGCTACCAACTGAATGCTGAATAAGTCTCTATTTAATTAGAACAACAAACATCAATTAAACTAAGAGAAATCAAGCACACTCACCCACTAAGTGGACAGCCTGTACTGATCATCGAAATAGCTGATCATCGAAATACAAGTCGATAACGATGAGCAAAGGCAGGCTGGAAATGCATGAATCTAAAGAAAAGAACACTTAAAAACATCAGTCTAAAAAGCCGCTTGCTTCTCGCTGCGGCTTTTTGGCTAGGTGCGATGATATTAGCGGCCGGTGTTGGTATACCAAAACTGGTGAACGATTACCTTGTTGACGACATGAAGCAGCAACTTGCCCTAACCATGGACGAGCTCACCGCCAATATTGAAACCAATGACAATGGCAACCTAATCATGGCAGAACGCCTGTCTGACCCGAGGTTTAACCAACCTTACAGCGGTATTTATTGGCGAGCTTCAACTCAAGATCAAATCATTCGTTCTCGCTCCTTATGGGACAAAGACCTCACCATCAAACGTTCTCCTATTCACACTTCCGTTAAAGGACCAGAAAAAGAGAAGCTGATTTACATTGAGCAAGATATCTACCTGCCTTCACTGAGCGACCCAATTACCATCACCATTGGTATTGACGAAGACCCACTCGAGTCGACGCTAGCGGAGTTAACGGGTCAGGTATGGCTTATCCTGATGCTGTTATTTGTCGGCGTACTCATGTTGATTGGTATTCAAGTTAGCTGGTCTCTATTACCGCTGAGCAAGATGCAACGTGAGCTGGTAATGCTGAGAAAAGGTGAACAACAAGGGCTAAGCGACAACTACCCGAAAGAGGTCTCGCCGCTCGTCTCTGATCTTAATGCCCTACTCTTTCACTACCAAGAGTTACTGGAGCGTGCTCGTAACCACGCAGGTAACCTATCTCATGCGTTAAAGACACCGTTGTCGGTGATGAAAAATGAAATTGAGATGCTGCCTGACAACGAGAAGAAGCTATTACAACAACCGATTCAACAGATCCAAAGCCAGATAGATTATCACCTTGGTCGCGCTCGTATGGCAGGTGCGATGAACATTCTTTCGGTGAAATCCTCACCTTGTGAGCGTGTTGAAGCGATTTCGATGGCGTTTGATAAAGTTTATGCCGCCAATGAAGTCACTATGATCAATGAACTGGATTCTGAACTAGAGGTTGCTGTAGAAAAAACCGACCTTGATGAGATGGTCGGAAACCTACTCGAGAACAGCTACAAGTGGGCTAATAGTATTATCCGTGTGCACGCTAACGAGCTTACCGACGGTAATGTCGAGTTGATCATTGAGGATGATGGACAAGGCATACCCGAAGAGAAGCTCGAACAAGTGACCAAGCGCGGCGTAAGGCTAGACGAAACCACGCCAGGAACAGGTCTAGGGCTGAATATTGTCAATGAGATGGCACACAGTTACCGTGGCAGCTTAACGCTAAGTAAGAGCTCAATGGGTGGCTTAAAAGCTTCTCTTGTTCTAAAGGTATCTCAAGCCTCTTAAAGTGACTACATTCAAGCACCTGCTATACCTTGAATAAAAATAAGGAGTTTACGTATCACGCGTAAACTCCTTTTTGATTCTTTGCCGTTTTTTACTCTGCAAATTTAAGTCATCGAATGCAATCCAATGACATTGCCTTCAGTATCGCTGACCACGCTGATAAAACCATGTTGTCCAATCGCCATTTTAGGTACTTGTAGAACACCACCATTCGCTGCCGCCAAGCTTGCTTCTGTCGCACAATCATCACAAGAGAAGTACACCATAGTGCTATTGCCCCCAGCCTTAACATCAGGCATCGAGCACAAAGCCCCTGTCGCGCCGTATTTGTCCATATCGCTAGGAAATACCCACATTTCAATATCGATGCCCGTTTCGTTATCTAACTTCTCTAGCGTCACTTTAAAGACGGCCTCATAAAAGGATTTGGCTCTCACCATATCGTCGACATAGATTTCAAACCAACCAACCGGATTCATTTGCATACTTTGTCCTTAGCTTTCGCCCTTGTTCACCCTTATTTAGGATAGACAAGGTTGACACTATTAGAACGATAGAAACTCCCAAAAGAGGATTGGCTTTAACAAGCAGAAATAACAGAACCTTGTTTGATTGATATTCAAACAAGGTTCGTATTTATCGAGAACTAAGTTAGAGAGCGTCTTGAGATCGTGCTTTATATATCATTCACTGCAACATCTAAGGTTTGTGAATCATCACTGTATGTCGTTGAGCCAATAACCAAGATCTTTCCGTCTGTGTAGTAGTCATGTTGATCATTCATTACTTGTGCATTCGCTAGAGGTAAATTGACCAGTTCCATATTCGGGTAAGTCGATTTAATTTGTTGCGCCAACCGATCGCGCTCTTCATCAACATTCGGATCTATTTTATGGAGTACGGTGACAATGCCAGAATACGGTGTCACTTTTAAACCATCATCGTAGCTGATTGCTCCTAACCATTTTGTTTGATTACTGTTTCTGTCTAACCCCGCATTCCACCAGCGAATATGGCTTCTCTTCATCAGGTTTCCAGGCAATTGAAAGGCCATATCTTGTGGTTGGTTTCGCCAATACAAGTCAGATACAGGCGGTGTCTTATCTTTTAAGAGAGTTAGGTAACTCGACCACTCAATATCATTTCGAGAGAACGTTTGATTTTCTATCCAGCCTAACTGGTTCATGAGTTCACGAGGCGATTCTCCGACATAAACAACATTGATCGCTTGCGCATCATAGATTGGAGAAAGCCCAGGAAACGCTTTGTAAGTCACTTGTTGTAAGTCGACAGAGTTCATCTGTGCCGATGTTTGTTGATTTTGAAAGTCATCAGCTTTCCAGAAGAAATGGGCATAATTTGCGTAACACAGCCAAGCCACTAAAAATGCGCTGGTTTTCAAGGTCAACTTACGCCATTTAAGTTTGTTACCCACAACAACAAAAATGATCACTGCAACTAAACCAATCAGCAAGCTTTGGTGCTCGCTTAAGAAAACCTTAACCGCGCCCAATAAAGGAAACTGTTCGACACCATGTGCCAACAACATACCCCAAGCAATAAATTGACCACCGCCAAGCAATAAACCTATCGAAGACAACAGAGTAAAACTGTGCCACTTAACGCGATGAGATCCAGCGATAACAGGAACAACCCAAGCAATAGGCCCCAAAAGGCGTGCCGCCACTATGATATATGTGCCCTTCTTCGCAATGAGATAACGACACCGAGCGATCACTCTTTTGGTTTTTGGTCGAAATTTAATAAGCTTCTTTTGGGCTGTTCTGCCCCACTTTAAGCCAATGAAGTAACTCAGTTGATCCCCAACGAAACCACCTAACATTACAAGCACCAACGCCATCCATGCACCTGAATACAGTTGAAAGCCCGCAGCGATAAAAAAGGGCTCTCCCGGTACAAATAGGTTTGGGCCAATGAGAGCATCACCCAATGCTCCCAAAAACAGCCCTAGTCCATCAAACATAACAACCTCAATGCTTACTGCTCTTTGTAATGACCAAACTCGTAGTTCATTTCGTTGTTACGCATTTCGCCTTTAAAGAAGCGTCTTATATTGGCTTTAAGGTAAGTTGAACCCGTCTTCACAACACCATCTTGGTCTAATCGACGTGGGTCAAAGCCAAAGGTCATATTTAGGAATCTAAATCGCCATGTTTTGCTCGCACGTTTTACGTAATCACAGTCCTCACAAAGAACAATCTCTTCATCAAAGCCGCCGATCTCTTCATGCGCTCGTTTGGTTGAGAAAATACACGCGCCAATAGCGGTCGGGAAAAAGAACTGAGTCGCAAATAAGCCCGCATTAAACAGCCCATAACCGAATTTATGAACTAGTGGCAGCCCTTTTGAACTCATATATACGCCAGCGACTTCAAGCTTATTCTCTTCTAGCTCATACAATGCTTTTGCAAGGAAGTTACGAGGTAGGCTAACGTCGGCATCCAAGAAAAGGATTCTGTTGTACTGCGCTAAAGCGGCACCGGTGTTTCGACCAAGGCTAACACCACGTTCTTGCATATGGTGGACAGTCAATTTCGGCAACGCACTTTCATAGGCTTGTGCGACTTCTCTGGTGTTATCTTCACTGTTTGAGTCGACCACGATCACTTCGAACTCTTGATGGGTTTGCACGCTCAACTCTTCCATTAAGCGGCTAATGCGTTTCTCTTCGTTTAACGTAATAACGACAATACTTACCGGTTCCATGTTTTCACCTATTCATTCTGCTGATTAATTAACACTAAGGTTACCTAACCAAGCATTAACCAAGCCTTAGGCGAACATTCATTTTCCGTTCATTAACTTGATGATTTCGCGACGATATAAACAGGGCAAAAGAACAAGACAGAGGAGCAAAGAAAGCGATAAACTAGGGTTAGCGAGCGTTTTATCTACAAACGAGCCAAATATCGAAGGAAATTCACTTTGTGATAGGCTTCTTACTTGCTCATATTCAAATGTGATGTTAGTATCCGCGCTCGCTTAAGCATGAACTCGTTCAGCATAAGCATTACCACATACTCAAGGTCGCATTGAGATGTGAAGTTAATTTTTACTAATTTGAGAGTAAAACTATGAAATTTGAAGCAGTAGTACGTACTGAACTAGGTAAAGGTGCGAGCCGCCGCCTACGTCACGCTGGTAAATTCCCAGCTGTAATCTACGGTGGTGAAGCAGCAGCTGTATCTATCGAACTTAATCACGACGAAGTGATCAACCAAATGGACAAGCCTGAGTTCTACGAAGTAATCACTCTAGTGGTTGACGGCGCTGAAGTTAAGGTTAAGCCACAAGACGTTCAACGTCACGCTTACAAGCCAAAAGTTGAGCACATGGACTTCATCCGCATCTAATTCCCTACCAAGGAATAAGATTGGATTAATCCAGCCTTCTGCATAGAAAAGATAATCGACCTTACCAATCGAGAAATCTAAAAATTCGAAACCCCGATGCTACCAACATCGGGGTTTCACCGTTTTTGAGCCCTCAAAAACGTCGTAAAGCCTTTTATCATCGTTGTTTTAGAGGAACATCTACAATTTAGAGAGTTAAACTTTCTTTACGACAACTGAGCCTGCGATGAAATCATGAATCGCTCTGCGTTTGTGATTAAATAGCATCGAGATGAACTCTAAAAGAACCCAACCAATCATTGCGTAGCCAACAAAAATAAAGGCTCGTCCTTGCTCTAAGCTTTCCCAAGTTTGGCCGTAGAAAGACAGTTGCGCGTAAGCATAAAGACTAAAAGGTATAAGCATGATTGGGACAATATCTCTCATGCAAGACTGTTTGAGAGTTAGGTTTCGACTTTCAGAGACATCCACTACTTTCACTCGGGTGACCATTTTACCGATCGTTTGCCCGAATTTAGCATGCATGCCAACGTAGTAAACAATACCAATTAGTGAATTCACCACACCCCAAGCAAAAACACCACTCGAACTTATCACACCAGAAAGTACGTAGTCGTCTATCCATTCCAAAGGCAAAAATACGATTGAATCTATCCAGATAGCAAAGAAGCGTCTCCAAAAATTAGAATACTTATTGGCGTACATTCTTGTTCCTTGGTCTCTATTGGCAATAAAGCACAGACCCTACAACATATCAGTTTTTAATACATTCAACTGGTAATGATTTATAAAGCAAATGCGAAGCGGTGTGCATATACCAATGATTCCCTCATCAATTTGCAGGCTAAATGACGCTCACGACAAATTCTTGCTAAGCCTTTCATACAAATCCAAGGCTTCAACTTTAGAGGTTAATTGCCCGAGAGCGTATTGATGTGCTAATTCAATATCATCACTTTGCTCTGGATAATAACGCTTGGCTACAGCACTACACTGGCTCAGGTTTGTGTACCAACTTCCGTCTTTATCAGCGACAAAGTAATACGCCGCCCGCACTAACTTCTTGCCAATAACCTTAACTACATCTGTATCGGTCATTGTTTTAAAGGCTGGACTCATTTGCTCCAGAAAAGTAGACAGGTCACCATTAAGCGCTTGTGCTATTTCACTACTAGGTTTGTAGCGTGGAAAATCAATAGATAGATCATTACCCCAAATACAACAGCAACAGTGCTTGAGCCAAAACTGCCAATGGAATTTCTCTTGTGGTTGCAGCACTTCAGAAAGAAAACCAGGGTCAATATCAAGCTTTCTGACTTGGGGATATGCTTTGGGAATGATGTCGGAAAGGTGCTGAAATACTCGCTTCTCTTTTTTGCCAATAGGTGTATTGATTACGATAGAAACATCCAAATCCGATAGACCAACAACCGCAGTTCCTCTCGGCACACTTCCGTATAGGTAGATACCATCAATTTGATTCGGAAGGTCGCTTAACAACGAATCGACAACAGCACTTACAACCTCTTGGAACTCGGGAGCGATATTCATAGGGGAGTATAGGTTTTCGATGAACCCGTCTTTGTCGAGACCTCTAGTTTGATTCAGCATACCAATTATCATTTCAACTTCGTTCCCACTCTGAGCGGAGCATTGCTAATACAACGGTATCCCACCACTTATTTTTGAAGAATCGGTGCTCTTTAAAGCAAGCTTCTTGTCTCATTCCAAGTGACTTGCACAATTTTATCGCCGCTAGATTCTCACCAATGGTTTCCGCATAAATTCGATGAGCCCCTAACTCTGAAAACCCAAAACTAGCCAGAGCTTTGGCCGCTTCTATGGGTAGCCCTTTCCCCTGGATTTCTCTCGCAAAAGCGCAGCCCATTGAAGCTTGCTGGTTATCTTCAAGGCGTAAACACACGGTTCCGATAAACTTCCCTAACTCTTTACTTTCAACAGCTAATTGATAAGACTGACGAGGATCTTCCGCAGCCTGTTCAACAAACAATTGGGTGAGTTGATGGTATTTACTAGGCTCACAATCAGTCTCATCATAGAAACGCTGATATTTGGCGTCCTGTGACATAGCCACAAACGCGCTTTGATCCTCAAGCGTCATATCTCGAAGAACTAGTCGGTCAGTTTCTAGTTTGAACATCAGAGCTCCTTCTCATGTAACGAAATAAGCACAGCCTAAAGTTATTAAGACGCCATAACTTTAATACCAAACAAAGTAAACAAGCCGCCGGTTACATAATCCATGACATTTGAGATACGTGCATAAACACTTTTCGCTGCTCGATGTGAAAAGGCTGTCGCCAGAAACATATGCCAACATAAGGTAATACCAGACATAGTCAGCATAATGGCGATGGCCATCGGGATGGTAATATTTTCCGGCATAGAGACGCTAAACAAACTCACTACAAAGAAACCCGTCTTAGGGTTTAAGATGCTAGTGATGAACGCAGACATAAAGACTTTTCTACTTGAAGGCAGCATCGCTTCGCTAGCATTCAAACCTTCATCTAGCTGATTGGCTTTTCGTCTTAAAAGGATCTGGCGCATACCCAAATACAACAAATAACTGCCACCAACGATCTTCATAACGCTAAACAGTGCTGGGAAATGGGAGAACAAAATAACCAAGCCAGTGCATCCAAACAGTGACCATAGCAATATAGATGTACTGACACCAAAAGCAGAATATTTCGCTAGCTTGCGGTTATAGTGCAGCGCTGTGTTAATCGTCAACAGTACATTCGCGCCGGGCGTTGCGACCGCCAGCATCCATATCAACGCAACGTGAAGAAGAACCAATAAATATTCCATTCGCCTCTACTCAATTCACTCAAGCTTTAGTAATGATATCGCACGCACTAACGGTTTTGCGTCGCTTGATTCACAAAATTAGTGCGCTCGAACGTGGTGTGATGAGTGTCTTTCAACTCAGTATTAGAGTCCACATTTAGAACTAAAAAATGCCAAGCCATAAGATTCAACCAATCTAATAACGTCCACTAATCTCGACACTTTGCTAAGCCATAAAGTTCCAGTAGTTGCCTACCATCACTAGGCATCCCTTCATAGGCACCAAACGCACTAGAGTAATAGATAGGCAATGCTGTCATCACAAACTGAGCCAATGAAAAATAAACACCAAAATTAAGGACGTAAGAAGCAATGTAAGGGAGTTGATTGCTATTAATATAAAACAACGATAAACACAGGAGTAATGAGGTAAGTGGCCCCATAACTAGAGACCATGCTTGTAAGGATTTACTGCCCTCTTGAGTTATTGAGGCAAAGCCAACATTCATTGAAAAGCTTGAAATTGACAGTGTGAGGTTGCCAATTTGAACAACCTTGGCCTTTTCGCTATTCCCGAGGGTCACCTCAACTTTTTGACCCGCGATAAGCTGAGGGATTGCATGACCCAATTCATGCAATAAGGTGGCGATAGGCATCACAAACAAAAAGCCTAGCGCTAATCCAATCAAACTATTCAATCTCAATCTCCCTATTTAGAACGATAGCCACTGGTAGGAAGAGGTAAATGGTCAATAGAAAACCTACTGCCGCTTATATTGTGTTGGACAATAACCTCTCGACACTTCAGAGCTACGAAGTTTTACATGTTTTGTCGCGCGACCTGCGACGCGAGCGCGCCACAATTTGAAGCTACCTGGCTTCATATGGCTACGCATAAAACTAATCACCTGTGATTCATTTAAACCAAATTGGTGTTCTATTGCCTCAAATGGCGTTCGGTCTTCCCACGCCATTTCAATAATTCTTGATTCACTCTCTTTAGATAATTTCATTGTCTACTCATCCTTTAAAATCTGAGTAGAAGTACGCTCACTCTCACTTTTTAGATCAGGGCTTTACCACGAATCGATAAGGAACCGTCAAGCAGAGAACAGAGTTTGTTTTTACCCTCTCTCCAGCCACTCGCTACGCAGCACCCCATACTTCACCGAATCATAATATTCGCCTTGGTAATATCGCACCTTTCTCAGCCTCTTGCTGGAAACCTAGCTTCAAAGCGAGAGACATCATGCGCGGGTTACCTGACCAAGTAGTTAGCCCAACACGCTCAATCTTTTTGTTTTCGAATAAGTAAGTAATCCAGAGCGGAAGTGCTAATGCTGCGATCCCCTTCCCCCAATAATCAGAGTTATAAATGACCACGCCAGCTTCTAGCCAACGTGTCTCTTCGCATTCCCAATAGCAACTCACGGCTCCAACAGGTACACCGTCGACAACCACCAGCTGTAGATCATCGCCCTTGAGCAGTCGTTTAAACGAATGCGCTTCAAAACTTTCGAATGACGGATGAGAATACGAAAAATAAGGGCCATTAAACTTAGTCCACTCATCGTTTGAGATAACCAAAGCATAAATGGCAGCCAATTCGCTAGGCATTGCTGCTCTTATCGTTATGTCCATCCGCTTTCCTTACCCTATTTTCCTCAGTCCAAATAATCCTGAGTTATCAACTTTGGCTGTTCATCGTAGTTGAGTTTAAGCTCTTCAGAAAGTAAAAAGCTCGCCAATGATGACGAGCCTTGTTTAGGGTTGAACCATGCTAATTGCGAGGTCGCATTTAGCTTACAACTTGTTCTCGCAAATTCACTTCAACACTTTTTAAGATCTTAAACTCTTCACGAGTACAACCTCGAGCTATAGATACCCAGTGATCACCAGTTTCGTCTGACCTTTTAAATTCTGCACGAAGCTCGTATTTTCGCCACGAAACAAAAGCCAAAACAAAGGTCAGAGCGAGCATAGGTAGCCCAAACTGAGGTACGAGCGCCCAAGTTGCTGCAGATAGCATCAAGGCCAATGAAATGACATTGATTGCGTTTTCTTTGATGCCCAGCTGTCGGATTTCTAGCTGTTTGATTTTACGTAAGCTGTAAACATCCTTCTTGACTCGAAGTTCATCAGGACTCACTAGAAAGTCAGATGCCTTGTATGCTCTACGCAGCCTCAATAAATTCGCTAACCTATTGCGTGTGGGATTCTTATTCATCGCCTTTCTCCATGTTATTAAAGGTTAGTAAAAACTAATATAATCATGAAGTTATCGGTGAATGCTTATTTTATAAATCAAGGGAATATAAAAAGCAATGATATGAGATTAATAACACTTATAACAACACCAGCAAAACATTCAAAGTATCAATCAATCTATGTGAGAGCGAGTTGTTAATTTGCACTGTGCAAAAGGTAGTCACTAATTGACTCTTTCCGCTCCTCATAATGAACGCTCCCATTAACCACCACGTTTCACCTGTACTTTGTAACCAGTTATTTCAATTCATTTTGAACACGAGAGCCGCCTGCTTAGAGTTTGCTGAAGCCCCATCACATAAAGTGCTAACTTACATAGAATTCATCCAAATATAAGCACGCAGGTATCAGTAATTTGAATGGTTCAATCATTCATCGACTCATATCAGTGCAAGCTATCGATTAAGCAATTGATCTCATAATGTCAGCGCGGTATGGTTACTTTATACACACTGTTGCCTAATGGAGATGACGATGGACGAACTATTAACGCACGCTATGGAACAGAAACAACGCACAGTCGTAACAAGCTTATTTGCAAAAAATGGGTTTAAAATCGCCGCGACCGATTTTGATGATGTGACCTTTGAACGCGAAACCGTTTTGGTCAATGTTAGATTCGATGCATCTTCTAATGTCGAGTCAATTTCAGTGTCAAACCAAGGGATATGAACAAACGCGTAATTCAATAACAAGCAGGCAAAGATGTTCGACTATTGAAGATGGTAACCAAGTCTTACCCGCAATAAAGCACAAAGCTGAACTCGCCTCTCGCCTGCTTGTTGCCACCCTCCCAAAAAAACAAAGCAAATGATAAAACAATCAATAATTAGCAATCCTACGAGCTTGGCTTATATTTGTTAGTACCTTCGAACAAATAATCCAAGTGATAGCTATGTTCCTAACCCGGTTAATTTATGTCAGTACACTTTGTGAAAGTTGTGACGCTGAGGCTTTGAACGATATTCTCCAGATCTCGCACGACCGCAATAAACAAAGCCATTTGACAGGTCTTCTTAGTCACAACGACAAATATTTCCTCCAATGCATCGAAGGATCGAGAAGCGCCGTAAACCATACTTACAACCACATCCTAAATGATAAGCGCCATAAAAAGGTAATGATCCTGTATTTCAAGGAAATAGACTGTAGGCAATTTGGAGATTGGTCTATGGGAGATATCCCTCAATCAAGTTTGACCGAATTGGTGAACTTACAGTTTTCGACATCCAACCAATTCAACCCATATGAAATGTCCGGTGAAAGTGCTTATCAAATGCTTCTCGAGTTGAAGCAGAATTTACCATCCGAATAGCGCAATTTTCGCTAATTAAGCAAGACCGTCGCAAAATAAGGAGGCTGAGCATTATATGCTTAGCCTCTATTCGTATCATTAAGGTTAAGAAGAAGGGATTGAAGAAGTTGGTCCAAAAGAGCCTATAACGTCGATGTAGTTTTCATGCATTCCCAACCTAGGGTCTTCCTCAAGCCTTCTCAAGATATATTGTCCTTGGGCATCTTTCTTGATTTTATAAACCATTAAAGTTTGATGAGAGCGCAAAAATGCGTTGAGGTTATTCGGATTACCTTCCACTACTTTATCAACACGTACCGTAAGCATGTAAATCGTATCAAGTAGAACAGCATAATACCCGGTCCCGACAGCATGGGTACCGTCTTGGTAAGTTGCTTGCGCTTTAAAACGTCCATGAGAACCAATAATCGTCACATCACGGTCGTCAAAATGCGTGTCTATTTTGAAGTCGCTAAACGCAGCGCTAAACCAAGGTAACAATATGGGAAGAATAAGCACCACCAAAATGGCTAGTACTTTTGATTTTCGTGTTAATCCCATGCTTTTAACCGCCCTTGAACAACAACTTGATCAAACTTCTTCTCTATTTTGTCCTTTTGTAATAGCCCAACCATCGCACCATTTTTTTCAATAACACGCACGTGAGTCAGACCTCTGAAGTAGTTTTCAAGATCACTGGCAACAACCTTAGCTGCAAAACTAGGCTCTAAGTTCATTTCATAATTTCCATCCAATGAAAAGAAATACAGTGAATCCCCAAGAGAAGCATAGATTCCTCGATGAACCCGGTAAACATGCCCTTCATAGCTATGAATTGTTTTATATAAGCCAGATTTCGCGTTCAGTATAATTTCGTGTTCGTCATCTTCAAAATGTACGTATCCTGAAAAGTATGTACCCAGAGACAAAAACCAAGGTATTAAAAACAGAACGAAAATAAAAACTACAACGCGCATGCCCAGAGATTTGAGGCTAACCACTCACACCCCCTCCAAAGCATTCAAAACACTCGAAAGCTTCACGATAAACGAAATAAAACATCACCAGACCGATGAACAGCGCAATGGTTACTTCCCAAACGACGGGCTTTCTCCCCCAGCGAGATAAAACTTCAAACATTGATTGTGATGGCTGTTCTTGAATTAACTCGGGCGCTTCAACCTCCCCATCTGTTGCAGAAATTTGGTTCTCTGGAGATTGCACGTCGTCAACCAATACATGCTGTGATTCAGGAGACCTGTCACTCTTACTTACTAGCTCTTCATGAACAATATCTATGCCCATCGCATTAATGAACACATAGCCTTCTCCGGGTAAATTATTAACTTCGAACCCAAGCTCTAAGCTGTCTAACTTTTTCCGTAATTTCATAATAGCGACAGCAAGAGAGTTTTCACCGACAACTCTCCCTGGCCAACCTTTTTCTATCAAAGCCTGTTTATCAATCACTTCTCCGTGTGATTCACAAAAAGCCAACAGCAGATTGTATTCACTTCGATTCAGCTCTAAGGGTTGATTCTCTTGTCCTGAGTCACTGTCTATCAAAGTGATGGTTCTTCTTACTGTATCTATAGAAAGTTTTTTAAACATTCTTTTCCCTGTATTACTGCCACCTGAAAAAGTGACCTAAAAAAACATAAAACAATACTTATCAGAAACTTAACTTGGTCATCCCTAATAAATTAAACGTTATTAACTGCATATAAAGCACTATTAACGGGCTTTTATTTCCAATTGCTCTCCCCTTGAAGTCAAATCAGCTCCCTCGAAAGTGTGCCTGTGATATCGATTCCAATGCACTTTTTATTTTTATACATACATTTACTAACAATAGGTGAGAAACATGCAACTTAATAACTTTTTCGTGATAGGCGCAACAGCATTCGCAATGACTTCTGGCTCTGTATACGCAGCAGATGACGTAGCAACAGCCGACGCGATTTGGTCAGGCATTATCGGCAGTTCAGTACCAAGCTCAAACCTAATCATTACAGGCCTAGGTGGTGGTGACATTGAAACTGGTCAGCTATTTATCGACGCAGAGGGGAAATTTACCTCTTCAGACGTCGTCTTAGAAGCGCGCGATTTTGACTCAGAAAGCGCTACAACAGGTGATAGACAACCACTTGCGAACTGGACATATGTAGCATCACAAGTGTTGATTGATGGTCAACTTACGCAAGATGCACAAGTGAGCGTTTTCAATGATGGTACAGAACTAACAGTGGCGACACCCAACAGCTACCAAGGCTCTTATGTAAAACTATCAGTGGCTAACACTGCAGAAATCCAAGATATCCCTGTAGCAGGTACTGCACAAGTTATCGTTCAAATGGCTGCTAGCTACGACGGCGCACTTTAAGTCGTTTTGGGGAAAACTGTGAATTACTTAGCTCGCCCACTTCTTGCTCTGTTTGCTGCTAGCTCTATGAATTTATATGCGGATACTGAAACGTATACATTTCAGCTAACGAGCGACATCGATAAGAAGCACTTTTTTTCTTATCAGATTACTGAGGTCGCGTTTTCCCCTTCTTCATTGACGCTAACGGTCGATCCAAAAAGCAACTCTTTCCGAGACGCCACAACCCAATTATTGGTTGAAACCGATATTCCAAGTTCAGATCAATCGACTCGGTTCCAATTATTCATGACGGGCAATACTGCGCAGTGTTTCGACATTAATAAACAAGCACTGTCGACGCCTGCCGATCTTGTCAATGTCACTGTCGCGGAGCTGCCCTTAACGCCATCAAACCCTGTTCTGATGGATTTCAATACCACATCAGACGACCTCAAGAGTGGCGAGTACGACGTCATCTTGTCCTTTGGGGCTTTACCAACAGGCTCAAACCTGTGCCAAGGCCAGTTATCTGTTTTAGCGGAGCTTTCACTGTGAAAAATAGCACGTTTATTACAACAACGTTCTTAGGTTCGTTGACCTTGTCACAACTGGTTTTTGCTAATGGAAACACTTTAATCCCAGCGGGGTTTGAAGATTTTTATTCGCAACAAGAACGCGATGTCGAGATAAAAAACATTAATGGTCGTTACATGACGATTCCTATGCTGGTAACTTACAATTCAGTGCAATTCAGTAACCCTGACGATGCGACTGCAGTTGTAAATGAACTGATGTCATCAGGATTAAATGAGCGTACAGCAAAACAGATAGTTGCTGGCTTTGCTCGCGGCCAATCGAATACAGTTGACTGCCAAGGTGACCTGAACTTATGTAGCCTTACACCGAAAAGCTACGACACATTTTATGACTATCACTCAAACAAGCTATACGTCTATGTAAACAAAGAACTGCTTAAGGAGAGTAAACCGAAAGCACTCAAGAAGCATTACGCGTCTACCTACAACGCAAATCCAGGCTTAATTAACAACGCAAGCTTGTACACATCAAGCGATTTTACTAATAACTTGAATGTGAATTTAAGTGATCAATTCATCTTGGGACTGCCTTATGGCTCGGTTCATGTCGACACCTACTTAAGCAACCAAGAAGATACGTCAGAGCTTAATTATGGCTACTACAATCTTGAGTACCAAAACCTGCGTCTAACTACGGGCTATCACCAAGATCGCTTGGCGCTTAATAGCACCTCTTTCCTGCTAAACGGCACTCATTATCATGATGTAAATGTAAATTTGTCATCGAGTAAAAACCTAAGCCGCACCGCTAAAAACGAAGACCAATCACTGTACTTCTATGCCCAAACGCAAGGCGTACTCAAAATTCTACGCAATGATCAGATCATCGTTCAACAGTCGGTAAAAGAAGGTCAAGGAAGCATCAGCTACTCAGAACTACCCGATGGCGTTTATGACGTTACCGTTGAGATCTCGGTTGGAAACCAGATACTTTCCTCGGAGTCGGTGAGAATTTACAACGCGAATACCGACACGCTAAATACGGGAGAATTCGACTACTCGATCGCTGTAGGCCAATTCCAAGATAACGACACCTATCTAAATGATGACAGCCAACCTTCAAGTTTATCTTCATCCAAAGAACTCAAAGGTGTGGCATTCCTTCAAGGTGGATTGGCTTATAAATGGTCGGATACACAAACGGTTGCGATTGGTAGCACTATAACTAACGAACATGCGATGGCGCAATTGGGGTCTAAAGGCTACCTACCATTCGACAGTCGCTATGAAATGTTCCTTTCGAATATCGACAGTGAGGCTTGGTATTTATCTGGCTACTGGAACCTAGGTGCATTGGGCTTTACCTATGAGCGCCTAAACAACCCAGACCAAAACCCATTTGCAGAATATTTATACGGTGCCAGTGACAAAGAACAGCTCGGTATTTCCACCAGCTACACCATTGGTGACACCGTGCGTGGATATAGCTCAGTGAATCACATAGAACAAAGTAATTTATACAACAGCTCACTAAGCAATTGGTCACTGTCTTCTGGTTTAAGTGCGCCGTTTATTGTCGATTCAACTCTCGACCTTAACGTCACCTTTAACAATGAACAACTGACATCCAATTGGGAGGATGGTGAGCTCTCTATCTCTCTGAATTGGTCGGTACCTCTTTCATCGAAGCTTACTGGCAATACGGGTTTCACCGTCACAGAAAATGGCTTTAGCCAATATACCAATAGCTTAGAAACGCAGGATCTCGTCGACGACCAAGACGCGGACTTGCGACTCACCGCGAGCAACAGTTACTACGTTAACTCCCCTAATGCGGCGGTAACGAATGTAACAGCGTACGCCGCTAAACGTGACGAGCATTACCAAGCTGACGGCTTTGTCTACGCCGCGAACAACGGCGAAAAAGCGTTAAACGCAACATTACGTAGCACCCAAATTATTGGTGGTGAGAGCGTGAGTTTCACTACAGCAAAAAGTGATGCTTACGTGGTGGTCGATACTCAAAACAACATCCGCTTTGATGTCGATGAACGAAAAACCAAAGGGTTGGTAGTGGTAAGAACCGATGACCAAGTGATGAACAAACAATACATCTACGATGACCGCGCAGTCATTACTTTAGATGACTACCAAGCCGCAACCATCGAGCTTGATGTCGAGAGCGTCGCTTTGCACAACACTGGTCAACAATCAGTAACTGGATACACGCACCCTGGTTCAGTCATTGAATTGAATTCAAACGTGAGTCGTGTGATTAGTTTTGTCAGCAAATTCAAAGATATTTTCGGCAACGATGTACACGACATTGAATGTGAAGGTCCGGCTTGTTTGAACGTATCAAGCATTACGTCTGGCATTCACAAAGTTGACGTACAAGAAGGTCAACAGTTCGCTTTAACCACTAACGGTCAGCAATGCTATTTGCCATCGGTTGATGATGCAAAGCAACTGAACTTTGGTACCAACTTCTGCCAACCGAACTTGAATCCGATGGAATCTATGATGTTGGTGAGCAACAACGAAGAAATAAACGTGATGTACATCGGTGAATTCGATGACATCAACATACTGAACAAACAATTGCATGCGCTGACTGACAACGGAATGGAGTTTATTACCACTCGTCTAGGTCGTACTTCTTTTGTTTATCTGACTGTAAATAAGGATCTTCAACTCAGTCATCAACAACGTCAACACATAGAAAATGTTGCTCGCTACGCCAATTCGGAATCGCTACGAGAGCACAACTTTGTACTTAACCGACCTGAAGGTAACTGATTATGAAAAAGCTTCCTATCTTACTGACTGCTGCTCTTGCAACCTCTGTTAACGCGATGAACGTAGACACCATGTTATTGGTTGGAGACGAATACGGAAATGGTGTATTCACTCTTTCAAACAGCAATAAAATTACAGAATTCATTCAATCCAACATTACTCAATTGCTGGTTGAAGATGGCGAGATCACGCGCGTGCCATACGCTGAGGATAACTTTGAAGACTGGCGAGTAACGCTGACTCATAACAAAACTATCCTAGAACCGCACCGTCAAAAGCAAATTGGCGTGCGCTCTTTGTGTGGGAACAAGTGTAATTTTACTGAAGACCAGTACTACCTTGTCAGCTTTGAACCTTCTCCGTACGACCCTGAAGGAAAATTGGATTCAGCCGTGACGATTAACTTTGGCTACCGTCCTTTATTTGTTATCCCCGCACAAGCTCAAGATATTGATTATTCGATTTCTTTAGATCAAGGCCAACTACACATTAACAACACAGGTAACAGCTTTGTGCGTGCCTATGTCGATCAATGCACAGACGAAGTAACAGAAGATTGTGAAGTCACCATCATGTCTCTAGCTGGCCGTGAGCGTAGCTACCCCCTGCCAGAAAACATCGACCTTTCGGACCTAAAAGTCACTGTTGTTAACCACGACGAAAGTTACCGCCAAGATGTGACTCTGAGTGAGAGCAAATAATGAAACAATTCGTTTTATGGTCGCTACTGTTCGCGGCTATGCCAAACTATGCAGCCACCCTCAACATCAATATTGAGGGACAGCAAGTACGCTTTGAAAACGCCATCGCAATCGGTGGAAATAACTATACCTTGAGTGATTGGTCTATCGCGAATGGCCTCACGCCAACGAGTCAGTTTTTGCCAAGTGCATTTGTTACTGACAAGCCAGACACCATGACATTGACTAGTAATGCTGGTCAGAATGTGGAAGCGGCAATTGCGGTTAATGGCTTGCAATACAATACAGCGTCGAACCAGTACACACGTGGCGACAATCAGTTTGTCACACCAGTTTGTAGCCAGTCTCAACTGTCGGGAAATCTAGTCACGCTTCATGACAGCGATACACAAAACTGCAGTGCGAATTTCTCATTGGATTATCCGCAATCCATCACGCCGTTTTATTTCTATCGTCCGACCTTCAACATAGATACAGCTTCACTATTGAACACACTTCAAGGTCAAACAAAGGGTGTCTATACGGCGACGATCCCAGCGGACATTAAATACTATTACCGATCTGCGGGTGGCGCGCTGACCTACCGAATTTTGCCTGACGTTTTTACCGTTAATATCGACTACACACCGAACAGCTTAGAGAGCATAGATGTGGTAGGCGATGGCGTACTACACCCAGTGTATGACACAACGAACCATACCGTTTCAGCACAGACCACGTTCAACGTCACCGCGCTAGGCCAGTTCAGTACTGGCTTATCGATGACCGTACTCACCAATGAATTTGAGCTGACATCAGCATCAGGTAAGACATCGATTCCCTACTCTATCCAGTGCAATGAAGCGAACTGTGAGGATACAGATTGGGTTAAAGATGGCGTCAATCAACTCGACAATAATCAAACCAGCTATGTGATTCAGTCACCGAGCTCAGTGATCAATTTCGATCTTAATGTTAACTACCAGAATATTCCTTCGACAGACGTTGAAACCGCTACTTATTCAGGAAACTTCACCGTGATGTTTGAGGAGTTGTACTAATGAAACTATCGACTTTTTCTTTCGGTGACGCTTTGGCGACGAAATACGCTATCGCCGGAGCCTTAATTCTGCCTAACCTATGCTTGGCCGACACTTCACCGTTTTACATCGGTGCTGACGTCACTAACGCAGGCAAAACAAACTCTGACGTATCTGACAACGCATTTGGTGGGCAGATTCTATTGGGCTATGACCTAAGTGAAACCTGGTCCCTTGAAGCCAGCACCGGCTATTACGGGCACATTAAAACAATGATAGAACCCGACTACCCTTACTCTGAAGTGATCGAAGAAAGATTCAGTGGCACTGATATTTCGCTACTGGGCTCTCTCCCACTCTCTCGTCAATACAACCTGTATGCAGGAGCTGGAGCTTTACTAGAAGGAAGCAGCTGGTCCCCGATTACACAGTTTGGCGTAGAGTATGAGTTTGATGAACAGCTAACGATGAAGTTTGGCTATAAGTTCGTCTTCAACAATGACCCAGAAAAAGACCTTCAAGTGCTGAGTATAGGCATGCGTTATCACTTCCCTATGCAGCACACAAGAGAACCTGAACCCTTCGTTTACGATGATATAAAGGTTACCTCAACATCAGAAAGAACCATTTATGAGCCCAAGGTCGAGCAGCAGATCTGTAAGCCAATTCGTTACATCGTAAAACAAGGTGACTGGTTGATTAAAATTGCCCAAAAACAGCAAATCAGTTTCGAAGTGTTGAAACAGCTGAATGGCAACTTTACCGACCTTAAAAACATCAATTTGATCTACGCAGGAGATGTCGTCCTTGTACCAAATAGGCACTGTAATTAGTTATGTTGTTGTATTTAAATAACCAAAATGACGCTCTAGAAATCTACGATCAATCTCTGAGGATTATAAACTCAGTATCTCTTAGCCTCATTGAACTAAATATTCTCCAAGTACTATATAAGAATGTTTATAAGCCTTGTACGCGACAAGAATTGAAGCAAGCAGGATGGCCAGACCGTGTGGTAGGCCCAAACTCGTTGAATGTTTGTATTATGCATCTTCGGAAAAAACTTAAGTCGATCATTCCAGAATCAGAAATAAGAGTAGTACCTTCGCACGGCTATAAGTTGCTAGTTCCCACCTCATTTAGCTTAATCAATGAAGAGGAATTTCCCGATATAAGACTGAAAGTTAACGCAAAAAAAACCATAGAGACACAACTGGAGAACAATCTAAGCTCATCGGCGCTAAATAAGAGCACACGAGTTTATGCTGAGTATGGATTAACCAGTAGCAAAGAGCGTCACAAGAAAATTAGATGGGAGGACCTCGCGCTTACTGCCTGCATCTGGCTATATGCGATTTCACTCTATCACTCAATTTTTAACTGAGGCCCCATGAGACTCAAACGACCACTACTTATTATTATTGCCATATTGTCTATCCCCTATATCAACGCAACGGGTGGAGAGTTTTCTGTTTATTCCGGCCAGACTAGGCAACATGCAGAAACCCACATGCAATTCTTTCACGGTCTGTACTCGTCGGTTCAATTTTTGCCCCACGAGGTAGTAAGGAAAGGATATGGCATTTATGCGGTGCTGAATGACACGGTTTTCATGCTCGCTTTAGACAAAGACTACGAATTTCTTAACCCGAATATTGATGACAGAGAGGTACTCAAACTCGATGCTCTTCAGCACCTATCAAAAATCAATGTTGCGCAGCTAAGCTCGGACAAGAACACAATTTATATGCGAAAACGGTTGGAACATGAAAAAATCGAAAACATTCAATTTAAAGGCGATTTGGGCTTCTGGTAAAATTTCATTATGGAAAGTATCGCTAATACTTGCGGTTCTGTTGTTGATGAGCCCTTGGATCAAACTCGTTGGGTATGAGTTCACACTCGAGAGTTGTTTAGATAGTCCCCAACGATCTTTGCATGTCTACATCAACAATGGTGTGTTTACCTTTGTGAATATTTTGTCTGACGGCACCACTAGAAAGAGTTCGGGCCTGGTTGGTTTTACACAAAACACACTCTATTTTCTGATTTTAGAGTCAAAGTACCTACACGTAGATGACCACTTGTCTCCAGAACTCAAACGTGACTTCATTAATGCCAACAATCGGCTTTTTGATGTTCGATTAAAAGCGCAAGGCGAGCACAATGTTTTGATGTCATTTGATGAAGAGTTACAGTTTCAAAAGGTACAAACTCAAATCGCCAAGATTCAAGGTAGCTACCCCAAAATTAATTGATCCTCCTGAATAAACTAGACGCATCAAAAAGCCCCAACGCATGGGGCTTTTTATCGTCATTTGAAAAGCTAGCTTTTAATCATTACCAAGCTTCTTTTCGCTTTCACGACGAAGAAACTCTTGCTCACTACCCGACAGTGTTTGCTGTTCAGCCGTAATATCCGATTCTTTAAACACGATAAACGCTCGGCGGTTAAGTGCATCCGCTTTCTCTGAACGTTCGTTTATCGCTGGCTGCAATTTACCAAACGACTTCACTTCCCAGATAAACTGTTTAGGGTCGAGTTTGGTTTTGAGGTACTTCACCACGCTTTCTGCGCGGCGCTCCGCTAACTTCTCGTTGTAAGAAACCGAACCAGCTTGGTCAGTATGCCCTGCCACCATGATGTTGCCTTGCAAGCCACTCAATTGAGATGCAAAGTCATCTAACTGAGTTAAGTCCTCTGGTTTCAGCACTGACTTATCAAAATCAAAGTGCGGTGTGATCGCCATATACACTTTACGCTCAGGTTTTGGTGGCTCACAGAAAGGCATCTCTTCGTACTTCTGCGCTTCTTCAAACACGATAAACGCACGGCGGTTCTCCGCTCGGTCTTTATCTGTTTTACCTAGCAACAGAGGCTGAGTTTCGCCGAGGTGTTTCACTTCCCAATCGTAATTCTTAGGGTCCAAATGCGTCTGTAGGTAGTCAGCCACTGACTTAGCGCGTCGCTGAGAAAGGCGCTCATTATATTCCTGAGAACCTTTGTAATCGGTGTGCCCGACAATCGTGATACGCCCTTTTAAGCCTCTGATCTCTTGAACGAAGCTATCTAGGTTGATCTTGTCGAGGTCACGTAGCTTGTACTTATCAAAAGCAAAGTGCTCTGCAATCGCAATGTGCACTTCACGTTCAGGTGCTAAACATTCACTAATCAGAAACTTAGAAACATCTAAACCTGCAAACTTGTCTCGGTTTTCTTGACTCACATAGGTGTCGGTTGCACAGCCAGCAAGTATCAAAGCGCTCATTACGCCGCTGACTAGGCCAATTGTTATTTTCATCTTATTGTTTGTTCTCAATTTTCAACTCTCTGCTTTCTGTCCACTTGGGAATCGCTTAAATCTTACCGACTAAGTTAATGAACACGCCTGATGCGTCATAATCATCATCGTTGGTTAAGTCGCTATCAAACGCAGAGAAGTTATAACCAATGCCCATTTTTAGGTTCTCACCAATGTGCTTGTTCACAGAGACTAAGGCGCCGTGCTCTAACTCATCATTGAGTGTGTCAGTTTTCCAGTGATATTCACCCGTTACATCCCACTCTTTCATCACACGGTAAGAAGCACTAAGCCCGTATAAATCGATGTCGCTTTTAACGATCTCGTTCGCGCCAGAAGCACGCTCAAAAGCTTGCTCTTTATCTTTATGCGCATACTTAGTGCCGACATCCCAATGCTGATCAATTGAGTAGATCGCTTCCACCTCAATGATCTGGCTGGTTTCATCTTGATAATCCACATCGCGATCTAGCTGGTCGAAGTCTGAAATATAGGTGTAGCGACTCAATAAGTTGAGTCGATCGTTGTAGATCGGTCGATACGCTAGTCCACCTGTGGCTTCAGTGAATTGCGCCATGGTTTCGCCAGTAGTTTCACTCTCTGTGATTGAATAGTTGTACTTACCAAACAGCGTGTACTCTTCTGTTAAGTGATGCGTGTAACGGTTGGTCGTCACGATTTGTTGCAGCTCACGCTGTGCTATCTCTGGGTCGTCTTCACTCTTATCCACTCGGTATTCAAATTTGTGATTTAGGGTGATGTCATCTAGATCGATTGAGGCATTGAAACTGATGGACTCACGCTCTGTTGTGATGTTCTGGTCGTCTTCGATTTCACCCAGTTGATAACCGATGCCCATTTCAACATCTTCCGTCACGTCATAACCGAAGCCATAGGAATCGATGCGGCCGTGGCCATCGTTTTCATCAACGAATTGGTTCTCTTGGTAGAAATCGACACTGCTGGTGAGGTCCGCACGTTGCCCGACAATCACGTTATTTTGGCCTTCGTAGTTGTCATCAACATAAGTAAGGTACGTTGAATGATCATCCGACACATCGTAAGTCACGGTCGCTTCAGCAACTTGCCCGCGGTCACCATCGGTATATTCACCACCTAATGACAAATCGTCCAGCACTTGGAATTCCGCACCAATCGAGGCACTGTCGTTCTCGTCATAATCATCCGACTGTGCGACTGTGGTTTGGCCTTTGATGTAGACGCTGTTATCACTGTCCCACATGTACTCCAATCTCACACCCGCTAAAGTCGCATCACTTTGCTCATCGTTTTGGTTAAGCTCTTCGGTTTGTTGCCCGGCTGCTGAAACCTTGATGTGCTGAGTGATTTTGACTTGAGTTTCGATCTCAATCGTTTCAGTATCTGTTTCTAGATTACCGTCAACATCGCGCTCTTCGTTGGTGGAAAAACGGGAAAGTACCGCTAAACGATCCGTCGCTTGCAAACGAAGTTCAGCGCCATAGGCTTCTTGCTCTAGGTCATCGCTGCTGCTCGCGTAGCTGTACCCTGCGTCTTTGTCTCGATACCAAAGCTTGAAGTCATTACCTACTGCACCAAAGATAGTTGGTGCTAGGTCATAAAGGCTCGTCACTGCGGTAATTTGAACACTGTCGCCCTCACGATCTTCTAAGGTATCGCCAATAGGTGTAAAGGTTAAACCACCGTCTGTAGAGACGAAGTTCGATTCAGTTTGAGTACCTTCACTGTGGGCAAACTCGGCTTTAATGTAGGTGCCTTCAGTCGCACGCAACGTTAAATCGGTGCCGTAAGACTCGTAATCTTGGTTATCTTTTTCTTGCGTCGCATAAGTGACACCGACACCGATATGATCGTTAACCCAACCTTTTGCTCGTCCACCATACGACATGGCATCGAGTGAGTCTGAACCTTGTGGAACGTATTCATAATCGACAACCAGAAAATTTTCGTAGTCATCGCCGTTTTCGATCACGCTACCAAAACTGTCAGACAAGATATTGTCGAGTGGTTTAGTCAAAATGATTCGGCCTTGGTACGGGTCGAAGTCATAGTCGACGCCCGGCTCAAGTGGGATTTCGCTTTGTACTAGACCAAATTCATCTTTTACTTTTACGTAAACCTTGTCACTTCCCGGTACCGCTTCACCGTGGCGAAGGAAATACAGAGAGCCGCCTGTACCTAAGAACTCATCATGCGCATATAAGGAGTCAGCTTCTGCCGTAAAACCGACCACGTTTAAGCGGTCTTCACCGTATTGTGTGGTATCTCGAGTACGGTAATCGGCTTTGAATCCATATAGGCTACGGTTGTAATCGTTATTCTCAGTACCGGTTAACCCCGTGTTGTAGTTTCCCCATAAATACTGCGATTTATCGTATTCTACGTTGAGGTAAACCTTACCCTTGGTGTTGACTACTTTTTCAATGTTTGAGCTGTCACCATAGTTGCCGTAATAAAGCTCATCATCGTCTTCGAGAATATCGAACACATCCGAATCGTCTGATGCAAACGGATGTTTGAACATATCTTTTATCTCACTTTCTCGAGTATCAAAGTGAGTGGTCACGCGAAGCTTATCGCCAAATTTACCCTGACCAAAGTACGCCAAACGTCCTTGGTTATAGATATCATCTTGATATTGGTCATCAACGCTCAACGCACTGTTATTACCAGAGACATTGTTCTTCCCAACATAAAGATCAGCCAAACCCGTTTGAGCGTAGTACGTATCTGGAATACGAACGTAGAGCTTATAACGACGCTCATCGCCGTTATCAAATACAACCTTGGTTGGGAAAATGTAAGAGTCTGTCGGCAGATACTGTTCTGCGTATAAGTTGCCATCTTCGACGTCAAATTCATCTTCACCGATGATGACCTTATCAACGCCTTTCAAACCGGTACCAATGAACTTAGCTAAACCAGCATTGGTCGGGATGTTATGGCGCATCAACTTGGCTTGACCGTAGCTTTTGTCTTTGCTCTCTTCATCGTCGTTATCGTTACGGTCGATGTCCACTTCAGAGTCAGGCTTCACCAAATCCGTCACACCAACCGTGGTCACGTCCATGTTGCCATCTTTGTCCCACGCTTTTAGACGGAACATCAGCTGCTCACCCACCTCAAACTGGTAGTCGACATCGGTTTGACCATCCCAATTGATGTCTGAGTCGTTTGCCAATTTATCGCCATCAAGTACCGCGATGGGCTCAGATAAACCAAAATCGCCGACACGGTACACTTCCAACTGGTACTTTTTGATGTAGTAACCATAGTTAGTCGTGATCGTGAAACCGACGCTGTCACGCAATGTGCCTTGTTCCACTTCTAACTCGTCGCTGACGCTGACATCTAATACGGGGTCAAAACGAGTGATGTCGCGGCTTGCCCAAATAGCGCCTTGTTCAAGGTAAATACGTGAGCTGTCTTGCGCCTGGTTAGACTTGGTAATTTCAATGCCCGTTGTCTCAGAACCAAGCTTTTCAAGCTTACCCGTGTCTTTGGCCAGTGCCATTGCAGGGATCGCAGCCAACACACACGTGGCTACACGGGACTTACTAAATACTTTCATACAATTTCCAGATACGGTTCCAATGGCCTACTGCTGTTCACTTTCTTGAGCTTTGCGATGCACGCTAAAGTTGAACTTGGTGAGCTTGTTCGGGGTAATTCGCAACACTTTCGGGTTTTCGCTCACCACCTCCATGGAGGTGGGTAACGAATCTGTGTCCAACTTCACGAGGAAGTTCTTACCTTTCTTATTGAGTACCCACTGGTCGGGCACGTGGTAACGACCGTACTGGTCTGTGTAAATAACGATTCCCTCAACCGTCATCAACTTAACGCCCGGAATACCATCTTCGTAAATACCTTTGTTCTCGATAACGATTTCCCACAGGTAATCCTCGCCATCGCGATACAGGTTTCTGGTTACGTTGAGGTTTTCCGCGCTCAGTCCCTTTTTCTTGTCCGATTCATGCTTAAATTGAATCTGACCTTGTGCATCAAACTCGATACGGGAGCCCGCATCGGTCGTGACATAGAAATCAAAGCTCTGCTGGGTGCGAGTCTTGAATTGAATCACCACTTTGCTGGTTTCTGGAAGCGTTCGATTTACTGAATGACCCCAAAGGTCACCCAGCTCCAAACCTTGCTCAAGTGCTGTGGTTATTGCGCCATCTTTAACAGCAATATCTTGTCCATCACGAATGATATGTGTTGAGTCGGCGACATAGCCTTGTTTTGCTAGGTTCGCGGTTAACTCCACATCAAAGGCTGTAGCGTCGGCTTGGAATCCATCTTTGTTGTGATCTTCAAACACCTTGCCGATGATCGAAGAAGTATCGAATACCTTGTCAGGTTCAACCGTCACTTTAGCAGTGTCTTCATTGGATACCGCCGAGCCATCCACTTTAGCGACAGCTGTGTTGATGTAATCACCAAAAGTGGCACCGACCGATACTCGTAATAAGTAACGAATACGCAGCTTCTCGCCCGGTTCAAAATTCAACGAGGTGAACATGAGCTTGCCGGTGTCTGACGGCTCTTGAGTGATCACTTGGTCATCTTGTGTACCAAACTCACCATCAATACCACTCAACACTATTTCTGAAGTATCCACGATGTATTTCAGGCCACCTGGGTAACGATCCTCTACAGTCACGTTCTTGAAGTACGATTCATTGTTGTTTTCAACGATGATCTCGTATTCAACCGCATCGCCGACTTGCGCCGTGTCTTGTAACGCAGATTTCGTTAGCTCAAGTACCCCAGAGTTATCTGGAATTTTCTTAATGTGATTAGTGACGCTGTCGCTGGTTTCGGTACCGTCCAATTCCGTCGCGGTGAAGGTGTTGGTGATGTCATCATCCAAGCCTTTGCCTAGCGTACCCACCACTTCAAATGCGAAGGCGTTACGCTTTTGAGACTTAAGGTTAACCGTGGTATCTAAGTCTGTACTTGATGGGAAGCTATGACGCTGAATCACTGCGCCCGTTTCATCAACTTCTACCCCTTCAATGGTCCAGTCGGTAAACACTTCGTTGCCAACGCTGTTCTTCAATTCACTGATTTCATCCGTTAGGCGAACGTTCGCAGCATTACCCAAGCCGTTATTAGTGACCGCTAAGTAGTAAATAACACTGTCGTCATCTTCGGTGTATTCAGGTTTATCAGAACGTTTTTCAACAACCAGATCAGCACCGACTGGAGGCAGGTTCAAAGCTGAGACTTGATTACCCGTTATCTGTTTAGATGCATCAGATTCCTTGGTGTTTTTCGAACGAGTACGTGCCGTTGAACTACCTGTTAAATCAAGGTAATAGCCAAAAACATCGATGTTGGTCAGCATGTCTTCGTTAACCGTCAAGATGAAGGTGTAATCAATCTTGCCACCCGGTGCGATGTCAACGACCGTGGCCAAATCTCTATCAACGTCAAAGGTACCCGGTTGCGTCTCTGCTCCTTCCCATGTCGCACTTAGGGTTCCTTTATCAAACGAGTTGCTATGTGAACCATCAATGTGGTCACCCATCGATTCTGCAAACTGAGTATAAAGCGCTACATCTTTGGCAATACCGCGACCAATGTTCTGTACGACTAAGTGATACTCAACCTCCTCACCCGGTACGTAATAAGGTGCGTCGGTAAAGAGCTCTGCTTGAACAACAGCCGCGACAGTATGAACTGGAGGACTGACCACATCACCCCCATCGACTTGTGCGGTGTTGACGATACGTCCCGTTGCCGTATCAACCACTGTACCTTTTGAGCGGAAAACGACCGTACCGTGTGGCGCAATATCAACACTGTATTCTGTTGGGCTGATTTGTTCGGCGGTTGTCCCTACAGTGGTTGATTCTACTACCATAGAAGTTGTGCCAGAAACAAAGGCTGGGCCTGTTGTATCGTCGTAATACTCAACTTCAATCGTACTCATGTCGTCGACAACACTGAGATCATTGATGTTGTTGTTTGAGGTATTCTGAATAGTGATCAGGAACTCTAATTCCTCACCCGGTACATATTCCGTCTGCACATTGGTTTTCGTTGCAACAAACTCAGAATCTTTCGGTGTCATTACTACTGTAGAATCTTGTTGAGTACCGTTATAGGTGATGGTCGCTGTATTACTAATATCACCAACAGCAGTTGTACGAATTAATGCTTCGACATGGAACGTCACGGTGCTTTGTGGCGCAATATCCATATTGGCGTCGATGTCTTCGCTTAACTCAAAGTTATCTGGGTTCACCACTGTGCGGTCATCACTCGCTTCAAAGCTGACTTCCCACATTAGGAATGCAGACTCTTTTGTCTCAGTCGTCGTGTCGACTTCAATACCGCTGATAATGTCTTGCAGTTGAACACCTGAAGCAAAAGCATCTGAACTATTGGTCACCGTAATTTCGTAATGGCTTAACTTTGTCACTTCATATGTAGGCGTATCGACCGTTTTTTTGATAGACAGCGTTGCTAGTACAGGTGTACTCGTCGCAGTATCATCAAACGTCGTGCCGTCGAAGGAGGCTGATGCCAAGTTCGTGATATCACCTGTTGCAAGTGGATTGGTTGTCACCTGAATCGTGAAAACAACGCTATCTTGAGGAGCAATATCTAACGTTTCGTTAAGATCTTCGCCACTCGTTGGAGCTGGCACTGGCGTCTCACCCGTTGTTGAGGCTGCCGAGATTTGGATTGAAGCAGGCTCAAAGGCGTGCGACGTTTCACCACCAGCAATTATGGTTTCAACAGACTGCAGCGCATCCTCAATGGCAACATCTTCTGCCCAGCCTAATCCGTTGTTTGTCACGGTCACTGTGTATTGCAGAATTTCTCCCGGAAGGTACTCCGCCTTATCAACCTCTTTTGTAATTTCGACTTGCGCATCTTCAGGAATGTAAGTCGCGTCTGCGGTGTATTCACCATCATCACCTTCAACTGTAACCACATTGGTGATCTCACCTTTGGCTTTGTCGTTTACGGTATTTGTCACAACAAATGAGTAGCTGTCACCAGGGTGAATGCTGTAAGTCGCGCGGTAACCTTGAACAGTATTGGACACATCTTTACGAGCGTTCAGTGCTGGGTCGCCACTTCCATCAAGTTGTTCATCACTGATGAGCCAGCTGCCAGTCAGCGCTTGCTCTTGATCTGGGCTATTCGCTACTTCTGTCATGATGGTATCGATGCGATCCGTCAGGATCTGATCCACAAGATAGCCTTCCCCAGTATTCGCGATGGTGATCTTGTATGAGATAGGTTGACCCGGTTGGTACTTAGCATCAGGTTCAGCTATCGGAGTTGCTTCTTTGGTTAGCACCAAGTTGCCCGATTTTGGAGTAATGTACCCCTCTCTTAGACGAATCATCTTTGAGTCGTCTAAACCATGTCGCAAATAAGCGGTATTGGTAAAACGACCTATTGCGTCATCACGAACCTTGCCTTCGATATGAATACGGACAAGCGTATGCTGATCACCGCCACCAGTGCCTGTGTCATCACGCCCTGAGATCTTGAGAGATTCGGCGGGCAGATTAATATCTGGGCTGTTTTGCCCTACTAGTTTATCTAGCTCTGAGAAGTCATTCGCATTTGGATCTAGAGGAGCAGAGTTAGCAAGAACCTCATAATCAACCGTCCACTGCGTGAGTGCCGTTTGCATCGAACCATCGACAGTTTCGACTTCAAAGCCACTGATCATGTCGCGAATTGAGAACAAGCCTGTGTCGACATCATCATTGGTAATGTCGATGTAGTAGTTAATCGTGCCGCCCGGTATGTACTCTGGTGTATAGGTCCACTTATCAACGAGAATGTTGGAGCGACCTGGGTTCAAGACGATGTCGTTAGTGTCATCGCCATTAACCTGCGCCGTATTGGTGATAGTGCCAGTTGCTGATGTTGAGACCTTACCTTTCACATCAAAAACAATACGCTGACCAGGACGAAGGTCGACCGTTGCATCTAACGGGACACTTCCGTTGTAATCACCCTGTACGTCATATGAACCCGCTGGTTCCTCCGCAATCGCTGTAGACCACTCAGAGAACGCATCATCACCATCTTCCGTTTTAATGGCATGAATGGCATCAATAACACTCACATCATTGGCGATACTGTCCCCCGTATTAGCAAGCGTTACTTGATACTCAACGTCTCCACGCGGCGCGTAGTTACATCCCTTTCCGTCACTCGAAGGCACGGTACAACCAACAGATTCACCATCGGTATAAACTAGGGTTTTGAAGTAATCGAGCTCAACCGCTTGTGGCGGGATCTTTTCAGATGTAGCAGATTCACCGTCTGCCGTTACTCGGTTAGCACTGATGGTGCCCAATGCGTCATCACGTATCACGCCGGTTGCTTTAAACGTCAGCACTTCACCTGCGGCGATATCTGCTTCGATGTTTAGATTGTGGTTTGCGTTGTAGTCCGGAACATAAGTATCAGCGTTAGCATCAATACCATTGCTTACTTCATGAGATATTTCGCTCGAAACAAACGCCGATTCTACGTCCCCGCCAATAACTTCGACTTGAACGTTGCTCATCACATCTTTGATATGCACATCATTAGCCCAACCATTTTCTGGGTTAGCCACGACAAATTCATACTCGACTTGGTCTCCCGGCAGGTAAGTGTCGCCATCAGAGAACGGTTTACCATTCACCGATACCACACGTTTAGAAACACTAATCTTGTTTTCAAGCGGCAGTAGATTCGCACTTCGAACACCGCCGTCGTAACTCGCTCTGTTGAGGATTTCACCTAATGCATCCTCGCGGATGACACCATGAATGATAAAAGTCAGGCTTTCTTGAGGTGCGATAACAATGTCGTTATCAATATCGACATCGTTGCCAGAAACAAAGTCAACCGCATCCGTAATAGAGCCAGCCGCTGCAGTTTTCTCTAGCTCCACTTCCCAGCCAGACAAAAATGGCTGCCCGACAGGGTCGCTGCCTGTTGATGAAGCATCTTCAGCAATACGCGTTTCAATCGCCGAAATGGTATCTTCTAGACGAGAGCCATACTCAGTGCCGTTACCTGTATTTTTAATCTGAACGCGGTAGTAAACCTCACTTTCACCAGGCGCTTGGGAGTAATGTTCTTTCTTACTCGATAGGCCAGAGTCGGAGTACACTTGCTTGCTGAATGCAATTTCGGGGTCTGACATTGACGCTGGCGGAGAAACGGCAATAAATTCATTTCCGTTGTCTTCGCCCATGTAAGCTCTGTTAGTGAACGAGCCTACTGCTTTTGGGCTAATCTTGGCTTTAATGACATAACGCACGAATGCGAGTGATCCTGAGCGACCAAAGTTGTCCGCGGATATATCAAAATGCGTATCAATTGGCTGGTTATCTCGAATCGAGTTATCAACATCAGGGTTTGAAATTCCAGAACCGTCTGAGAAGGTTTCAATAGTCCAGCTATCAAAGGCTGGGCCACGAGAACCATCAAAGTACTGTGTGTTAATTTGGTCGATGTCGTCACGTAAACTCATGTCATCAACGTGAGCGCTAGAAACGTTCTCTATTAAGATTTCATACTCAACGTATCCCCCAGGCATATAACTTGTCGCCCCTGGCATTGGATTATCATCAGCATCGTAGTAAGCGATGATGTTCTTCTCAAAATCGACTTTGCGCGCTTCTTGTTGGATGTTGTGAGAAATCGTATCGCCATCGACAGTCAACACATTCACGATACCGCCATTCGCTTTGTCGTTGATGGTCGCAACCACTCGATACTCAAGTGTCGCTCCCATCGGAATATCCGCTTGAAGATTGAGATTACTGTCCGTTGAGGTATAGACATTACCCGCGCCCGCGCCAGCATCTACGTAATCGGAATCGGTGCCTGAAGCGATGGATGTAATGGTCCAGCTTGAATACGCAGGCCCTGTCGAGCCATCTACGAGATCAACGGTGATGTCTTTTAGGTTGTCGACTATTGGAATGTCGTGAGCGTTACCTTTACCATCGTTCTCAACCACTAAATGATAAGTCACCGTTTTACCTGGTTCATAAACCACTTCATCGGTTGTTTTATCAAAATCCAAGTGGTAATCATCGGGCAGCACTACGGTATCTCGGTAATGAATATCACCCGTCGCATCAGGTCTAACGATACCCGTAACGGTGTAAGTCACGTCTTCCCCTGCGTCGATATCAATGGAAGTCACGATATCAGTATCGTTCTTAACATCACCGTCGTTTGTGCCATCGGTTGTTCCCGCATTTGCAGGGTCACTCTTCGCAACAGCTACCGTAAACTTATTCGTACCCGCCGCATCATCGAAGAACGGATTACCAAACGTACCGTCTTGAAGCTCAACTGAGATACCATTAATCAGTTCATTGACGTCAACATTGTTGCGGTAGCCATGACCATCCTGGGAGTTGTACTTGATGGTATAGGTCAGCTCATCACCCGGTGAGTATCGACTAATATTGGTTGAGCGAACCACACCACCATTGTTGTAAACTTGGTGGTTTTCAGCCACGGCACGTTTCGCATACTCACAGTCATTGGTACATCCAACATCACTGCTGTGGATCAGCACCGCTTCGTTTCGGATGATTCCAGCATCTCTATCAGCAACACCGCTGGACACCGCATTATCTTTAACTCGCGCTTTGATACGCACTGTCACGAAGTCTTTTGCAGGAATAGAAATCGGTAATTCGACATCTTTAGTCGTCGGTGAGCCAAATCCCGAACCAGTATCAACCGACCAATACTCAAACGGATTTTGAGCGAGAGAATCTTCGGCTTCACCATCTTTATCGTTAGCCAGTGTTGTGGTGATATCGTTCAGACGATCCATAAAAATAAGATCGGTTTCTTCGGTATCACTATTGTTGCCAATAACAATGGTATAAGTGAGATCTTCACCCGGAGTATAACGAACTACGTCCGTCGTTTTGGCCAGTGAAACGTTGATGTCATAGGCGCTGTTCGAGTTATCTATTTGTGCAGAAGAGCTGTGCTCACGGTCTGTGATCGGGTCATAAACATCAACACGGTTTGATACTTGGTCTTCTTCATAGTCAGACCTAACCACACCACTTACCTCATAGTGCACCCAGCCACCAGGAGTGATATCTACGTTAGTATCAATATCAGCATTGTCAGAGATATCACCGTAGCGCGATCCCGGTTTGTCTGTATTGGTTGTTCCGACAATCGTCCAGCTATCAAAAAAGTTAAGCGCTGAAATACTATCTTTTACCTGTGCATCATTAGCGTAACCAACGCCTCTGTTGTAGACGTAGATATCAAACGACGTTCGCTCACCGCCCACAAACTCTGCGCTTTGAGCGGTTTTATCAACCACAAGATTTGGCTCACTTGGGTGAGTACGAACAGTATCCGATAGGTTAGTATCTGGGCCTGTTACCTTAGCGGTATTGCTGAACGCCCCCCATAGGATTTCAGTGTCATCACTTCGGTCAAGCTGTCCAACAATGGTGTAGGTGATAGAAGCGCCGGGAGGGATTTGTGCCGTAGCATTAAGGTCATTATTATCCGAAAAGTCACCAGGGTCGGTTACGGCTAGCACCCAAGGAGAGGCCGCCTCTTTTTGAGCGCTGATCGTCCAAGATGAAAATACCGGCTTGGTCTCACCCGGCTCATGAAGAAGCTCAGCCTCTATCGTGCTGATTTCATCTTTAACGTTAATATTAGATGCAAAACCATTCCCTTCCGGGTTGCTCACCTTAATCGTATAGGTGATTTCGGTCGTCGTGTCAGTATAGGCATTTTGCTCATTATGCCCATCTACACGCTTGTCCAGAGTGAGGTAATAATCACGTGGATAAGCTCCTCTATCGGAGTAAAGCACGCTGTCTACCGTCACTTCATTTCGAATCTCATCATCGGCAATTGGGTTTACGACCGCCGCAATGCTATAAATAATCTTATCGTGTGGGGCTAACTTAGCCTTCTCATCTAAGATCACTTTATTATTTTGATTGCCTTCAATTTGACCAGTAAAGCCAGGATCACTGTTTGTCGAGATAGAGCCATCAGAAGCATAAGATTTCGCCGTAATAACCCAGCTCAAATACGCTTTAGTCGGCGTATCGTTAATAGACTGAGTCATGATAGAGACTAAATCATCATAAACTGGCACATCAATCGCGTAGCCGTCACCGTTATTCTCTACTGTGATATCATAATTTAGTGTGCCACCAGCTGAGTAGTAACGAGAATCCACTTCCTTTTGGACTTTTAATTTCGAGTTTGGCATTTGGACACCAGAACCCGACTCGCTTAGGTTATCGCCCAAACACAAGCCGGCATCCGTACCATCATCAACAATTTGACCCACGCTGGTGTCAGCCACTCTTGCGGTCAATTTATAATGAACGACACCTTCAGGCGCGAGATCGAGTTTTAAATTGATGTCGTCAGTCGTCCACGCACCATAGTTAAACGAACCATAATTTGTGCCGTCACCACTACGATCACTCACCTCCAGTTTCCACTCAGAGAATGCTGAACCCAGGCTGCCATCCGTTTGCTTTGTCACGATACAAGCAAATTTATCGACAACTTCAATATCGTTCGCGAAGAACTCAGAATCCTTGTTCGAAACAACAATGTCGTAAACCACTTCATTCTGACCAGATACCCCTGGTACATACGTAGTGTCAGTCGTTTTCTTATTACGAGTAATTTGGCTCGATGAAGAGTGGATGACTTCTTTAGTGTCTAAAGGATTTGTTAACACGTCACCAGAATCTGCCGTGCCATCTGCATCCACTACACGTGCGATAACCTCAGGAATGGCACCAATGGAAACTGGGCTTACATCAACCTCCACTGAGTAAAGGATTTGCTCACCTGGATAAATTGAGGCGACATCATCCAACGATTTATTAGATTCAACGCCACTATCTGCTAATTCAGAGCGGCTGTTGGAACCTAGAGTAATAACTTGGTTGGTCCAAGACTCATACGGGTTGCCAGTTGTGTCGTCAGCGTTCTTGTCGCTCCCAAGGTCGTTACCTAAGTCGGTCTTGAGATCTTCCAAAAACTGCTGAACAGAATAGTGATAAGCAATACCGGAGTTTTCTTGGTTGGTTACCTTGACCGTGTAAGAAAACTTGTCATCAACCAAGTAACTGTCTGATTGATTTAAGGTATGGGTAAGAGAGACGTTTGGCGCAGTAGGCGGCGTGGTTAACACATCAGCAGAAACCAAAGCATCACGAGTTTCAGCTGTCACATCGCTACTAACAATATCGCCGACTAAATTGTCGGCAACGGTAGCTTCGATGGTGTAAGTAATAGAACCGCCGATATCTATCGAGGCATCACTGACAACTAAATTCCCTGATGAGCTAAATGTCCCGGCGTCACTTTCGTCCCCTTCAACAGAAGCCGAATTCACGTTGGCAGTAAAAGCCGGTTCAAGTGCACCTTCGATATTCAGCGCCTTGATGTCAGCAATAGCATCTTGAACGTCAATCGCTTTAATAACAGTGTCACCGGTATTCGACACCTTGATGGTATAGGTAAGCTCATCATTCAGTTGGTAGTGAGTCTTATCAACTGACACCGTAATGTCGTGTTCATATAGGCCTCGTTGAATGGATTCTGTATTTGAATCCACCGAATCCAACAGTCCAGAACTCGCCGTCGCAAAGTTGTCAATCGTTCCTGCAGCCTCATCAGAAACCATTGCAGACATTGTGTAGGTCACCGAACCACCTGCGGCAACACGCACGCCAGATGCTTCTAGGTTTCCGAAACGATTAAACGTGCCCGCTGATGAAAGCACCGTCGAATGCGCTTGGATAGTAGCCTGAGTAAACGCGTTGACACTCTTGCCTTGGTCATCTGTCGTCAGAATATTGAGTAGCTCATCTTTAACGTCAAAGTCACTAATGGCTTTGTCTGACCCATTCGTTAAAACAAGCGTGTAAACCACCTCTTGTCCATTGTCATAAGATGCACTGTCTACGGACAGATCCATTTTTAGCCCTGTAGTATCAGCTTGGGCGGAGAATGGGATCAATAAAATAGATAAGAAAAAGGCAAGGTTGTATCTGAACATTAACGCGCACTTCACAGTAGATTGACAAGTCTCCAGGCTAGATGCCATAGATTTGACGTCACTATTTTGGCATTTCGCCTTTTTAGGGACATGCGCAACATACAGATCAATCAACCCAAACAATTAACATCCGTAAAAAACAAATTACTGAGGATGTTAAATAGAGAGTTTGATGTCTAAATTAGAATCGAGACATTGAGTTAATTATCAGAAGGTTAATGTTTTAATGAGTGAGTTTTCACAGTTGTTACGTAACTTCAGAAAGGAACTTCAATTTACACAAACAGAGTTTGCAACCTACTTAAATCAGCTGGACGATGAATTTAATGCGGTTGACGTCGTAACGATAAATCGTTGGGAAAACAATAAGGTAAAGCCAAGTACATACAAAGCACTCAAGATCTTACAGTACCTTGGTGGAGATTTGTTTGAGACAATAAAGAGCTTCAAGTCCGAACAAGAAGATACGCTAATCGAAACGTTTTTTAACGAATCCCATGGCTCATTTCAAAGTCGAATTTCAGCTCTAGCAGGCCTCAATAAAAAACAAGGCCAACGCAGTTTTAAGTCACTGCCTTTAATGTCAGAGCCGTGTGACACTAGCGTTATCGACAGAATCAAACTACTTTCTAAATTCACAAAAGTCGACATTTCGCCACTGGACCAAATTGATTTATATCTCTATTACTGTGAGAAAAAAGCACATGGTCACAAGCTCATCAATACAGATGGTGACATTGTGAGCCACAACGTAGGCTTTTTCTTTGAAGACCATCAATTTGAGATATTAAAAACTCAAGAGCTAGATCTCAGACTTGCCTGCTCTTTAAATTCAGGCAAAAGCATAAATTATTTTAATATAAGCTCACACTCAGAGACAAAAGATCATGTTATTGAGCATATAGTTTCAGATATACAGTTACTTTCTCAGAACAAAAATATTAAAAAGTATTCTGTTTTAGTAAAAGATCCCAACATGATGAAACTCTTGAAGGGCCTAGGATTTGAAGTATTTAAATTTTCTGAACCTTCTGCTAAAAAATGTAATATCACATTCAAAGATAAACATTATGGCTACTGTATATTAACGATTGATAAAATAGACTATCTGACGAATCGGAACGTAATGTCACTAATCAAAGATGAATACTCTACCATGATGAAATTTCCGAAATTACTTCGCGAAGCGCGCAAGAAATTGAAGTTAACGCAAAAGGATTTTGCAGCATACATTAATCACTTAGATGATGAATTCAGCTCTGTAGATGTCGTAACGATAAATCGATGGGAAAATAGCAAAGTAAAGCCAAGTAACTACAAAGCCCTAAAGCTATTGGACTGCCTTGGTCTAGACTTGTATACAACGTTGAAGTCTTTTGATTCCGAAGATAACGAAGACACTGCACTACTTGAAGATTTCCTGAGTGAACGGTTTTTTTCATTTCAAAGCCGAATATCATCTATCACTAAAGGGGATATTGAAGAAGGCTGCAACTGTAAGATCATGCCATTGATGACAGATCAGAATGACAAAACAGTAATTGATAGAATAAAGCTGATTTCGCAATATACAAAGGTGGACCCTTCACCTCTTGAGACTATCGATCTGTTTCTCTATTACAGTGAAAAAAAGGCGCATGGCAGAAAATTGATCGATGTTAATGGCGATATTGTTAGTCATAGCTTGGGTTTTTTCTTCAATGAAGAGGTATTCGAGCAATACAAAAATAAGCGCCTACATCTCAAGCAAGCCTGCTCTTTAGATTCTAATCATAACTTAAATTACATTGTGGTTAGTGGTCACTCTGAGAAACGCGAACAATCTATTGCGAACCTGATTTCCGATATGAAGCTTCTTGCAAGAAATACGAAGATCAAGAAGTTCTCTATGATGATCAAGAATCCAAATGCATTGGATCTAATGAAAAAACTTGGATTTGAAATCTATAAATTCTCAGAGCCAACAGAAGAAGCCTCTAACATTGCGTTTAAAAACAAATCATACACATACTGTATTCTAACGATTGATAAAATAGAGCTACTTAGCAATAAGCATGTTATTGCATTTATTAATAAGTACGGTTAATTTTCAATAAGCGTAAATTATAAGAAAGCCACCTTATCAACGGTGGCTTTTTTTAACTTATATAAACATTTACCTATCTTGAATCGAAAGATAGGTAATATATGCAATCACGCCATCGGCATCAGTTGAAGAAGCTCCCCCTGAGAACCCCAAGTAATAAAATTTATTCAGATCAATAGGTGTTGATTCCAAAGTCACATCAACTGAGCGTACCCAATTTTCTCTATTACTATCTAATGTATAATAAACTCGGATACGGCCTTCATCATTTACGATTCTATAGTGAACGACACGTTCACTATGATGAGGCTGATCACCTTCGGCAACCACTCCATCACTTGTTGAGACTGTAATGTTGTTATAGTAATAGCCGAAAGCGAATTTTAAATAACGATTATCACCAGCAGGTACTCCAGCAGTGCCAACACTATTGTTAGCCCCCCAACTGCATGAACCATATATTTCTTCATCACACCAAGAATTGACATCTGGAGCTACGGAACTTACTTGCTGTAGCACGACATTAACGGCACCAGCATTAGCTTTTGTAGCCTTTGTTCGGTCTACAGTAAACACAATGTCAAACGAAGACCCCATGAAATTATTTCGAGATATAGATGTTATATATTGGTCATGCTCACCTAAACTTATCATTGTTCCTTCACTGCTAATAATCGGTTCATACATGTCTAGCTCTTTAGCACCCAGCACTTTAGAAACATTCCAATCATCAGGTTCGGTTGGATCGTAGCCACCGATTTCTAGTGTAACAGGCACAAAATTAGCACTTTCACCGTGCTGAGCCATGACTTTATCTTCATAGCCGCCTGTAAACTCAAAAATCGCAGTCGCAACCCCATCAGTACTAGTTTCAGAAGAAGATTCTGATTGATCATTCTGAACTCCAAACCCGCCATTACCTTTAGTTCCCCAAAAAACAACGTCCTGATAAGGCGCTGGATTACCATCTGGGTCTAATAATATCGCAGAGATGAACCGAGTTGTGCTGCGTCCATCCCCGCTATCATCGCTCGTCATATCAGCAACTGTAAAATCTTGAACCTTACCCTCCAAGTACACACATGTTGCATAACCGGAACCAGAAGAAGTATCGCCATTACTATAAGCACCATTCACCAAACTAACTAGAGATGCCTCATTGCTTAAAGTTTTATCAACGGTCCAATAAGGTGTCGATGTAGGCCAATTGTGCTTCGCAAATGGTAGTTCAATAGCTAGCGCTTCCAATTCCCGCGTTAACGGCAAACGCCCACTACGGTGCTCACAATAGGATTTGGCTTGTTCCCAGCTCATTTGCACTATCTGCGCATGTTTTGGGCCTTGAGAACCATCTTCAACACATACATTGATATAATCTTCGTTGACGTAATCCGCCATGGCTTTTGACATTGGCGCTAAAAATGTAGCATCACCATTAATCACATCATCGAACACCGTAATATCTTCCCAGTCTTGAACTAAGTCGAAGTCAGGCTCTACCTCAATATAAACTTGCCCTACCGCATAACCGCCACGACCGTCCGTGACTGTATAAGCAACCTCATGTGGTCCTGGTTCAGACGACTGAAACGTAAATGTGTGTTCTGTGGTTGAAGTGATCTCCGTTTCAGCGTTATAGGCTCTTACAGAATCTAAAAACACACTGTCTTCTACATCCGACACATAATCTGTTAGGTCGATTTCAACCGACATACCTTTGGCAAGCTTACCTTCTCGAACATAATCATTCGCAACGGGTGGCGTATTTCCAATGTCAGAAACCGCCACATCAATATTTCCTAGCTTGGTTGCCGTACCATCAGTCATTGAGTACATAATTCGAGTAACACCAATATCTGTTGGTGTATAAGTAATCGTATTGTCCAATGAGTCCACTTCAACGGAACCAGAACCTAACAACGTAATTTCGTCGGACACCGTATAAATAGAAGTATCTAGTTCGCTTTCTAGCTCTTCAGACAAATCAATTATGATTGTTGATTCAACGTTAGTCGTCTCAGACAAATTTGGTAGCGTATTATTTTCTGCCGTTTCAGAAACAGACACCCTCGCAAGCGATGACGCTTGACCAACGTATGTATCTTGCGCGACAGGTTCAGCTATATATTCGAATTGGCATTCGCCAACCTGATCCGACAAAGTTGTGAATGTCATACCATCAATCGAAGTTACCTCACAATCAACACCGTTACCGACTTGCTCGACGGAAGTTAAGCGAAAATCGATATCTGAACTAACATGAACAGTGGTATCAGATTCCATATTGACGAGTGCTTTTGATTGAACGACAGAGGCTTCAATCGACACCACTGATGGCGAAGTTGGCTGCATCGGTTGTGAATCAGAGTCAGAATCACCAGATCCTCCACCGCAGCCCAATAGCATTGAAGTTCCAACCGTCAATAACATTTCTCTATATAGTTTCAACACAAACGCTCCTATAGATATGCGGCAAAATTAGCTGTCACAACATAAGCTTCAACATCTTCATAATTCGTTGAACCTCCAGCGCCAACCCAATAAGGCTTGTTCGGATCTATCACGCCCCAATCAAAAGGAACGACAAAGTCAGGTTCTGCAGGTCTTACCGCTGTAGATGATGAATAGTGATAGAGGCGCTCTCCTTTCTTTTGAAACCACAAGTACCTATCGACATATTGAACATCGGCATTTGTAGCCCCAACAAAATTGTTAAAGCCCAAGTAAAAATTGAATTCATTCTTAAAAAAGTGAGTAACAATATTGAACGTATCGTCCGTCAAAGGCGCTCCAGGCTGCGATCTAGTTACGTCATACCAACTCGTATTCGGCATGTTTCCCTGCTGTTGTATAAAAAACGAAGTAGCGCCATGAGTCACATTTCCGAGATTTCGGATGTGCAGAGACATAATGAAATCATTGCCATCGAAGCTCTCTTTATAAACCGAGCTGCTGCCCATACCATCTGGTGAGCTATATGAAAACAACACAGGGAGGCCATTTTCTCCAATTTCAGGTAATGACAGACCATATCGAATATCAACATGATTCCACTTAGTCGGTTCTTTGGTATCAAGAGAGGATGCCCCCTCGTCCGGTAAGAATGGGTACAACTCGTTAATAGAGCTGACTTTTAGCGATATCACAGATTTATTGAAGGCCGTATCAAAGTAACTCACTTGTGCCAGACCACTTTCATTTAAAGTGAGATGCTCGGAAGATAGCCCCGAATCAAAAACTCCGTTTTCATCCATGGCTTCTAACTCTATGTCCTGAAAGACACCCATTCCACCATCCGGATGGGTTACAGCAATCTGGTATTTATACTCATTTCCAGAAGCTGAGATTAATTCTACGACCGAAGAAAAGTCACTCACACGCGGGTTGCTCAAATCAACACAAGTCGTATACATACCAACAGTTTTTGACTGGTTACCAATGGATCCGTCATTTAAGTGAACAGTGGCAGCATTCGTTTCACTAACATTTTCCGCAGTCCAATACTTCTTGCTTGTTGGCCAATTGTGGTTGGTGAAGGCGCTGGTTTCATTGGTAACGAGCGTTTCAAGTTCACGTTGAAGGGGTAAACGACCGCCTCGTACTTTGCAGTACTGACGAGCTTGATCAAGCGTTTGAGTTACAATTTCGGCATCTTTCAAACCTTGTGTACCATCTTCTACAAACGTTCCGGTATAAGAGGCATTGATGTAATCGGCATACACTTTGGTCATTGGTGCGAAAAAGCGAATATCTGAACTGATCACAGGGTCGTGAGTAACAATGTCTTCCCAATCTTGAATCAAGGAGAAATCGGGTTCGACTTCTATTCGAGCCACTCCAGTCGTGTAGCCTCCCATGTGGTCACTTACTGTGTATGCCACATCGTGAGGACCAGGCTCTGTAGAAGAGAACTCAAACTTGGTGTTGGATACATTGGCTGGCTCGTAAAGTGATGTTGTTGAATTGAAGTCCTGCACGCCGATAAGTTGGATATCATCGCCATCCACGTCTGAAATATAATCGGTTACATCCACCACAACGCTTTCACCCAATAATGCTAAATCACTAAAGGCGAAATCTTCTGCTGTGGGTGCGTTATTGTAGGTATCTTCCGAAGTTGCAATTGACAGCGAGCCTTGTTGAATCGACTCACCATTTTGGTAACTGTAATACACCTCAGTCTGGCCTTTGGCCGTTGGCGTAAATTCAATCTGATGCTTACCAAAGACGCGAGCTGTACCTGAACCTAAGCTGATAACTCTATCTTGTAGTACAAAGTCATCACTTGGTAACGATGAACCTAGCTCACTCTCTAGATCAACAACAACCATCTGTGATTCGAAGGTTGATGCTGTAATTCGAGGAAGTGTGGTAGACGCATAATTTTGTCCCATCGCAACACGAGCGTATGAAGTTGCCATTGAAGTGCCGGTTGCTGTCGTTACTTGATACTCATACAAGCAGTCGTTCACATCTGACGAATAGACATTGAAACTGTCTTCATTAACGCCTTTTACTTGGCATGTCTCACCGGATAGAGAACGAACATTAGTCAGAACGAAATCTTGGTTATTTGATGTATGTACACGCTCTGTAAGATCGATAGTCAAGCTTTGAGAGACCAACGAGTATTCTTGAATATCTTGCGCACTAATAGAGGCGGACTCTGTTGGAGATACAATAATATCTTGATCTCCGCTGGAGTTTGACTCACTACCACAACCGACTAGCGACATCGCTAAGCCGACCGAGATAAACACATTTCGTGTCGAATTCCGTTTCAACAATTCGCCGTTGAATAGGTACATTAGAAGCACTCTGGTTAATGAAGTTAAGGCGTATTGTGAACTCAGCCCCAATTTCACTCCATTAAATAGCTATGATTCATTATTAAAAATTAAACCATTGAATATTATAGTTATTAATTTAAAATTTATTGCTACATGAACTTCTAAATTTTTCTAAACATGCAGATTAAAGCGAATACAGAGTGTTTAATAAACATTCAATCACATTAAGTTAACTACTCCTCCCACCATCTCCATACTGCCTGTCTCTCTCTCATTGATACAGCAGATACCATGAACAACATCAAGATTGAACGCGTGTATAAACTCGCGCTTGGACACAAATACTCCCTCGATGCTCTAAGGTTATTACAACCTATGCGCAAGCACTCGATGGAGACCTATCAACACACATTAAGGGTTGCGTTATTCTCTTACTCATTCGGCCTCTATCTAGGGTTCGGGAAAGACCAGTTGGAGCTCATTTTTGATGCAGCTCTTGTCCATGATTTAGGTAAGCTCAAAACACCTGACGCGGTACTTCATAAGTCCGGAAAACTTACCCCCATAGAACGCCAAGTGATGAACAAACACGTTCAAGAATCTTACTCAATGACACAAGATGTGAGTGAATTAGAAGTGGCGTCTATTTTGGGGTCGTTACATCACGAACGATGGGACGGAAACGGCTATCCTTTGCGTCTAAAGGGCTCTGAAATTCCGTTGATTGGGCAGGTACTCGCGCTTGTTGATACATGGGATGCCATGACCTCTGATAGAGCTTATAGAAAAGGCATGTCTGTCGAAAAGGCACTACGCATTTTGTTTGAGGAGAGGTTGAAAGGACAGTTCAACCCACTTCTGGTCGACAGGTTTATCACCTTCGTTACCAATTCATCCCTTATTGAAACGGCGTAACAGCCTAGTACATCTGAGGAAGTATATGTGTAGAACCAAACAACAAAAGTCCGCGTTATTGACCAACTACAGATGATCGATAACACGGATTTTTAAAACAAACACTTAGTGTTTTTGTTGATGAGCGCTTTGGGTTAATTGCGACTGTATATCTGCGAGCACCTCATCCAGCCCTTTCCCAAGAGCTTCAACAAGCGATTCATACCCCGACTCTTTTAATGGCGTATTAGATTCAAATTCCGCTCGAGCTAATTCCACGTCTTGCTCACTCAGTACCCAAGTTCCTTTTACTTCTGCATTGCCAGTGTAAGAACCATTGAACTGCTCGAAAGTAATAATCAACTCTTTATCCGACTCCCCTGATGCATCGGAAGAGTCAATACGCTCTTCAAGTAACCCTTCTAGGTTCTCGGCCCAAACATGTTTACGCGCAGAAACCAGTTCATTTTCAGACTTGCGATACGCAATGCCGATGGTGTCGAGATAATCAGGTAAGTCGACTCGAGTTTTTACCTTGAATATGGGCTTATCTAGCGTACTTTCTGGTAGAAGATAAGCATGAGTGCCATCAGTGGGAGAAGAGCACCCTAAAAGCCCGAACGCTACAATCAGTGATATAAATAGTTTTCTCATTGTTCAACTCCCTTAACTGGAATCGGGTCTTCTTCCACATCGCTACCAAATACCAACGCATTGGGTTTGTCGTTTAAAACTTTGATCAACGGGCGAATTTCTTTTAGCACATGCTCTAACTCTTCAGAGGCACTAATGAGCTGTTTATAAGCATCTGAGTCTTCATCATAGCTATCTAACGTCGCTTCAAGCTGCTTCATGGTTTCACTGATATCTTGTGGCAAGGCTTTAGCACCCTCGCTATCAAGTAATTCATCCATACTCTTCAAGGTGCTGTCTAACGAAGCCAGTGAACCATTTAGATTAGCGATGGTGGCATCCAGTGGAAGCTCATTGATCTTATCAAGGAAATCGGTGATCTGTTTTTGAATCTCCGTTAAACCACCAGCGACAACAGGGAACACAGGGTAACCATCAAACTCTCTTGGTTCGTAAGGCTCTTCGTCCTCATAAAAATTAATATCGACAAACAGTGCCCCGGTGAGAAGGTTACCCGTTTTTAAGGTCGCTCTTAACCCCTCTCCCATCTGCAATTTGACGCGCTCAGCAAAGGTTTTAGCATTCACGGCTCTGAAGACTTCAGAAACTCGCTCAATTTCGAGTTTAATAAGAATAGGAATACGGTTCGAAACCTTGCCATCTTTGTCCATACGTATCTGCAACGGCACGGTATCCACGGTACCAATTCGCACCCCTCGATACTCAACCGGTGCACCTTTTCTTAAGCCGCGGACTGACTCTTCGAACAGCAATACGTAATCTAAAGACTTGGTGTATTTGCCCTGCAATACCGCGTCGTAATTATCATAAAGCGTGTACTCTTTTAGATTCTCTTTGATTTGAGCGCCCGGTTTAATGCTCTCGGCCACATCAAAACTTACGCCCCCTGTCAGAATACTCTCAATCGAAGCAAAGTTGACATCTAAGCCGTTGGCACCAAATCTCACATCAATGCCTGAAGAGAGCCAAAACTGTGTTTTTTCGAAGATAAGCCCATCATAAGGAGCAAAGATGAACAGTTGGTATTTGCCCTCTTTCTTTTGATAGTCGAAACTGGTTTTTTCTACTCGCCCTACCACAAAGCCATGGTGCAAAACTGGTTCACCAACTGCGAGTTGATTCGCTTTATTGTGGGAGACAACAACCCTGATACCTTTGGTGTCTGGTCCCGCTACTGGAGGTGTATCCAACACATCAAACCTCAATTGGGCTTCACTCGATTTACCCGGTTTGAGCTCAATGTACGAACCCGACAAAATAGTCTCAAGACCGCTAATGCCGTCAGTACCTATATGCGGTTCCACTACCCAAAACTGGGTTTCAGCATTGATCATACGTGAAGCTTTCTTGTCTATTTGAGCTTTTGCAATGATGTATTCATAGTCCTCACTCAGAGCGACATCGGTAATAGTACCTACATGCACATTCTTAGATTTTATCGCCGTTTTACCCGCTTCAATACCAGACGCATCCGGTAAGATCAGAGTGATCTCTGGCCCACGATTATTGAAGTATTGAAATAACATCCAACACCCCACCAAAACCGCAATGATTGGCACAATCCAAACGGGCGACAACTCACTTTTTTTTGATACCTTCGCATCTGAAGTACTTTGCTTTTCCATGTATTTCACACCTCTTTGAGGAGATTACTTCCATATAATTCGAGAATCGAAAATCATCGCTGACAACATCGTAAATATCACAACGGCCGCAAACGACAGCGCCGCAGGACCCGGATAAATCGCCATAACGCCATCCAATTGAACCAATGCCACCAATATTGCAACGACGAAAATGTCTATCATCGACCAGCGACCAATGAATTCAGTCACGCGATAAACCTTAAGATAACGGTTTGCCTTTTGCTCAGTCAGGCCATGCACCCTTTTGGCGTTCCAATAGAGATATGCCAATGCGACCATCTTCGCCATCGGAATAAACACACTCGCGATAAGAATGATCAGTGCCACAGGGTATGAACCCATATTCCAAAGTAAGATGACCCCTTCCATGATGGTTGAGCCTTCACTGGTTCCAAACGCAGAGGTATACATCATCGGGTACAAATTGGCTGGGATATAAAACACGACCGAAGTGAACAACAACGCCCACGCGATTTGTAAGTTTTTGACTGGCTCAAAGTGATGTAAATGAGTGTGGCAACGAGTGCAACGGTGGAGGCTATCGCTGTAATGGTGGACTTGCCCACAGATATGACACGCAAGATGTTGCCTGTTTTGAAATATGCTCCCAATCATAGGTTCTTGCGGAGCTTTGGTTGGTACCAAACGATCCCACAACCAATCAAAATCGACTAAAGAGATAGTCTTAACCACCAGCATGGCATAGATACAAAATGCCCAAAACGACAAGCCCATCGAAACATCCGCCAAGGCGGCTATCTTAATCAAGCTCACTAACACACCAATCAAGAAAACATCGACCATCAGCCACGGCTTCGCCCAACTCAAAGATTTGAGAGCAAGAAATGTAACCCGGTGGGAGGCGTAATTAATTCGCTTGTCGCGCTCAACCAAAAAGCAGAACCATAATGAAAGCACCAGAAAGTAAGCAGGCAAAAGAATCACCGCCAAAAACAACAGCAAAGCAATCAAACTGTTATCCATGCGATTCATCATGTCGACAGCTTGGTACAGCGTGATTTGTTGGCTAATACCTTGAACACTAAATGACATGTACGGGAAAGTTAGGCTCATGATTAATGTAATCAGGCTCGCCAACGCATAAGCGATTACGCCCTGCTGTTTATGATGCCCCACACTCGATAAAGTATGAGCACACCTTGGGCAAGACGCTTCGCTACCTGCAGACAACTCTTCAAACTGACTAACTAGTCCGCATTCATGGCATGACTTGGTAAAGCGCTCCGGCAATGAAGTTCCCTCTCAATCTTAATACGCAACTAGACACTTTAGGTAAATATAAGTAAGGGTTGGATTTTTTGCCAATGCGTACACTATTAAACGAACGCAATCTGGTAGAAATGGGAGATGGAATGAAAAACAGATGACCAACAGGCCATCTTCTATGTTAACAATTGCAGCGATAGCAACGGGTCGGCATCAAATTAAGCTTTGCTTGAGCTTCTCTTCTAAGGCTTGAACACACAGTTGGATGGCAATCGGCGTGTTTGAAGTAAAAGGGTTCAATGCGTAAACCGTATTGGTGGGTAATTCAAAGCTTGGCAGCACATCGACAACCTCACCCGATAACTGAGGAATGCAGAAATCTGGAATCACACCAATGCCAACACCCGATTTAATCAGCGCAAGACAACTGTGAAATGAATTGGTAACGCAGCTAGCTTGTTGTTGATAGACAAAGCCCTCTTGAGTTTGAGAACTAAAATGGTGTGTAACCTGCTTTCCCTGCCAAGAGTTTGCAATATAAGGAATTGATTCAAGCTCACGCTCACGCATACTTGCGACGCCACACAACACATCTTTAAACTCGCCTAACCGTTTCTGTTTTAGATTACTGTCACGAGAACTGCCAACTCGTACCGCAAGATCAATATCATGCTCCATGAGATCTAAGTGTTGGTCATCACTGATCAATTCCGGCTTTAGCTTTGGGTACTGTTTCATCAACTCCGCAATAACAGGCGCAACAAGCAAATCCATCAACGCATTGGGAGCTGTGATGCGAATCCGCCCCTGAGGCTCTTCCAATTCCGATTTCGCCATATCCCACGCGGATTCAGCGATCACGTTAATATCCTTACAACTTAGATAGAAACGCTCCCCCATATTGGTCAAGGTTTGTCTTCGCGTTGTTCGTTTAAGAAGCGAAGCACCAAGCTCTTGCTCCAAAATTTTTAGATGCTGACTAACAACAGATTTAGACAACTCTAGTTTTTCAGCCGCGGCCGATACGGAGCCTTGCTCTACAATATGAGCGAAAATCGACATCTGTTTTAGCTTACTCATCTTATTGTTCTCTTTTTGCAAACAGTATTTTCTATTATCTCTGTTTTTCAAATCAATTACCAAGACTAAACTACATTCAACTTATCGAGATAACCAATCAAAACACAGTGTTTAGAAGAAGACTGTTATGGAGAAAACAATGTCAAACAATCAAGTATTAGAAGCGTGTAAGCAAGGCATTAACGCATGGCAAAAAGCATTCAACAGCCAAGATGCGAAAGGTTGTGCAGATCAATATACAGATAACTGCGTAATGGAAGCTCGTCCATTTGGTACTTTTGAAGGTCGTGAAGCGATTCAAGCATTCTGGCAAGGCATCATGGACCAAGGTTTCAAAGACGTTGATTACACTGACGTAAAATGGGAAGAACACCCAGAAGGCGGATACATCCTTACCGCTAGTTGGACAATGAACAAAGCATTCGGCGTTGTACACCGTGAACACTGGGCGCTACAAGTCGATGGCTGTGCTCGCCTAGTAAGCGACGACTTCGAAGTTCAAGGCGAACGCTAGAAACGAGCGGCTCAAAAAAATAGCAAAGACAAAAGCCAGTAATCTACATGAGGTTGCTGGCTTTTTTATATAACCAACACAATCATTATCCACTCCAAAGAATTAATAGATTTATCTTTAGTTTCCAATACATAGCACCAAGTGTGATACTTGCTGCAAACTATCGAATCTCACTTATCGATACCCAAAGACGACTTGAGATGTTGTTATTGCTGAGCCATTCTTTGTATAAGCGATGGAGACCCTTTCCATCACAATTAGTGAGAGTGACAAGGAATTCGAATGATAAAAATGTTGGTTTGTGACTTTGACGGTACACTCGATGGCGGCCCTTCTCATGGGGTTAATCAACTTTTCAATTACCTTACAGAGCAACCCGATATCCGCTTTATCATCGCAACCGGTAGAACGCTGCCTTCCATTCAAACTGGCTTAGCATCAGATAACTACCCAGAACCACACAGTATCATCAGTGATGTTGGCACAAGGATTCACCACAACCATACCCAAAAGCCTGACCATATTTGGCATGAGAAACTCGAGGCATCGTGGAATAAGTCAAAGGTAGAGTCAGCGCTAGCGCCACTCGACTTTATGGGTGCACGCTTAGAAGGCCACCAAGGTCCCCATAAGATGACCTTTGAGGGTAAGCTGTCTGAACCTCAGCATGCATTAATTGAATCACAATTAGAATCCCATGGCTTAGATGTCCACCTCACCTATTCACACGACTGGTATCTGGATATCACACCAAAAGGCGTCAATAAAGCAACGGCAATCCATCACCTGCTGAAACAACATGACTTGAGCATTGAACAGGTGTGTGTTGCCGGTGACTCAGCGAACGATACATCAATGCTGACGATAGAGGGTGTGAACTCCATATTAGTGGCAAATCACTACCCTGAAGTGGCTCATCTATCGGACAGAGATAACGTATATACCAGTAAGGCGACCCATGCAGAAGGTGTGCTAGAAGGCCTTAAATACTGGCAACAACGAGCTTCACGTAACCGCTAATATATGTCCTCGCAGCTTCCAGCTGTGCAGTTCAATCGAAGCTGGGTTCCTTGCTACTTCCAACCTGGGATCCACGTTTGATTGTCGGTGAGGTCGCGCCAATTTATCGCTTCTTCTCGTTTCGTCATCACCGCTTCGATCAAACAGCGCACTACTTCTCCTTCGTCAAACTCTACCTCCGTAACCATAAAGTGCTTTTCCTTTTTCACCGGGCTAACGGCCGTCCACTTACTACGAAATAGTTTCTTGGGGTTGATACGGTTCATGAGCACCTCTCTCGCTTTAGTGTCGTTGATTATTCTTAGTTGTTTGAGCAGCAGAGAGTAATAGTCTCTTGCACGCAAAAAAGATCAAAAAAAGCCAGCGTATCTCGCTGGCTTTGGTTTGATTATGGCTTTCGCGCTAGTCGTTAACCGTTTTTAGGCGGCACAAATGCGGTTAGTTCAAGGGCTGGACCTGTGTATTTCTCAATCTTCACAAGTGCAGAGTTCGCGGCACAGCCGTTTGCCAAGCGTGAAGTTGGGATATCCAATGTCAGGACGTTACAGCCACCGTTCTTACAAAGACCAGTTTCTTTGTCTAGGTCAGGCCAACCACCTTCATGGATACATACTGCGCCTTGCTTGATGCCATCCGTCACCAATGCACCCACCAAGACTTGTCCACGCTCGTTGTATGCACGAACAAGGTCACCCGTTTTAATGCCACGAGCCTTCGCATCTTCTACGTTAATAGAGATAGGCTCACGATTTCCAATTGCGTATTCTTCACGAATCTTCGCGTAGTTGAACTGGCTATGCAGACGGTGCGCAGCGTGCGCAGTCATCAATTGAAGTTCATCACCTTTCGCTTTACCAAAGAACTCTGTTGGCTCAATCCATGTTGGGTGAGCAGGACAATCGGCAAGCTTGTAGCCTTCGATCGTTTTAGAGAAGATCTCGATCTTACCACTTGGTGTGCCTAGTGGGTTCATCACTGGATCTTTGCGGAAATCAGCATGACGAACAAATTGTGCAGCCTTCTTGTTGAACTTCATTTCAATTAGCTGGTTGTCATCCCAGAACTTACCAAACTTCGGCATACGAACACGTGCTTTCTTACCTGCCTTCTGAGCTTCATCGTAGAAGCCTTTCAGCCACGCCATCTCATCTTTGCCTTCGGTAAACACATCACGGCCGCCAGCTTTGATCAATTCAGACATATCCGCAAAAACATCAAAGTCATTGCGTGCTTCGCCTTGTGGTTCAACAACTTGCTTCATCGGCACTAGGTGCTGGTTACTGTAGTCACCTGTCATTGTCATATCGTTACGTTCAAATGACGTGGTAATTGGCAATACAACATCGGCGTGCTTCGCAGCGGCTGTCCAGTAGATCTCAGAAATAACCACTAGCTCAGGTTTTTGCCATGCTTTGATCAAACGGTTGGTGTCTTGGTGATGCGTAAAGTTACCGCCGCCCGCCCACCAGATCATTTTCACGTCTGGGAACGTTAACTCATGACCATTGTGCATGTATGTTTGACCTGGGTTTTCTAATGCTTCTGTAATACGCGCTACAGGGAAGCTGTTCACTGCACCAGATACCGCCCAGTCATTACCGGCAGAAGAACCACCGCCAATAGACGCTGAAATCGCTGGTAATACACCCGCATCACGAGTTGGGTTACCACCATTAGAGTAGTGATAAGACAGACCAAAACCACCACCAGGCAAGCCGATTTGACCTAGCATTGCCGCTAGCGTTACCACCATCCAGTGACGTTGCTCACCGTATTGTTGGCGTTGAATACCCCAACCTGCCATGAGCATAGTGCGGTTTTGGCTAAAGATATCAGCAAGTAGTTCAAGCTGTTTCGCAGGAACGCCGGTAATCGCTTCAGCCCAAGCTGGTGTCTTCTCAACACCGTCCTCTTTACCCATCAGGTACGCTTCGAATTTATCGTAACCTGTCGTGTATTTATTTAGGAACTCGACATCGTGCTTACCCTTTTTAACCAAAGAGTGTGCAATACCCATCATCATCGCAACGTCTGTCATTGGACGAGGCGCAATCCATTGAACGGCATCGCCAAAGAACTCGATTGTCTCAGAGCGCATTGGGTCAACTGCAATGATCGTCTTGCCAGATTTTTTAAGCTGGTGGAAGAACTCTAAGCCTGAGCAATCGGTTGAGCTCCAAGCAATTTTAAGCGTATTCAGCGGGTTCATACCCCAAAGAACGACAACGTCAGAGCTTTCTAGTACCACTGGGTGCGTTGTTTGTTGCTCGTATACTTCAATAGAGCCCATAACGTGCGGCATGATGACTTGTGCAGCACCAGTAGAGTAGTCACCTAAGTGGCCTGAATAACCACCAGCCAAGCTCATGTAACGCTGCAATAGTGTTTGCGCTTTGTGTAACACACCACTTGAACGCCAACCGTAAGATCCCGCAAATACTGACTCAGGACCATTTTCTTTACGAATTCGCATGTGCTGTTCATGAATAAGCTTATAAGCTTCATCCCAAGAAACTCGAACATACTCATCATCACCACGAACGCCCGTTGGTGCTGATGGGTTGTCTAAAAAGCCTTTACGAACCATTGGGTACTTAACACGCGCTTTAGTATGTACTTGGTCTGGACCTGTCGTTTGAAGGCTGTTTGGAACCGTTTGAGCGAGTGCGTTGGTTGTTGACACTAACTTGCCGTCTTTTACTTCACACAGCATAGGCCCCATACGACCTGCTGTTAGTACACCATTACCACGCTTGTTTCCAGCCGACGCTGTCATTGGCGTTAGCGACGTAAATGCAAGCGCACCAGCTGCCATGCCCGTTCCTTTAAGGAATCCGCGACGAGTAATATCAGTCATAATTATTTCCCTTTGTTTCTTAGTGGCCAGCCACATCTTTTGCGTGGTTCTGGAAGTATTTAGTCAGTAGTTCTAGATCTTGGTCAGAAATATCAGTTCGCTCGCCCATGCCTTTTGCAACTGGGCCCCAAGCATTAACGGTGAAGTGGTTTGCACCAATTTTTGCGTGACATGTTGAGCAGTAAACATTGTCAAGCTCTTCCGCGTATTCCCAGATTGGCTCTAGTGAATCCAATACAGGTGCATCAATGGTTGCGGTTAGAACAGCTGGTCGCCATTCATTGCCGTATTCATCAGCCTCAAAATTACCAACGTTAAGGCTCGCCTGTCCTTGCTCGGTAAGCATTGCAACAATCGCTCGCTGACCATTGCCGTAGTACAGCACTTGTTCTGCACCTTTCATTTGATAAGCATGTAGCTCAACAGTACGCTCGGTACCTTCGACGTTTTTCACATCTAGACGTGCGGTAGGGTTAATCGTGCCAAGCTCACCAATATCGATAGTTTCAGCTGAGTAAACCACCTTAGCTTTAGGGTCTGTTTTCTCGGTGAATGCCATCAAGTTGTCGAATGCCTCGCTGTCCATTTCAGGCTCTGGTGCAAAGTGCGCGACACCCTTGTGACAATCGATACAGGTTTGGTTATTTTCTTGTCCATATTCGTGCATTTTTGCCGCATCTTCCGACTGCTCATAGCTATCCATTGCGTCGAAGGTATGACAAGAGCGACAAGTAGCAGAATCACTCTCACGTAATTGAGCCCACACCGTTTCAGCCATCGCCATGCGGTGCTCTTCATACTTCTCTTCTGTATCAATTTTTCCAGTCACAAACTCGTGGTAGATATCTTTTGAGGCACGAATCTTGGTGATTACGTAGTCAACTGGATCAGAAGGAATATGGCAGTCAGAGCATTCAGCACGAATACCTTTTGCATTACTGAAGTGGATTGAGCCTTCATACTCTTCGTAAGGGATTTGCATAGTGTGACAAGAAGTACAGAACTCGGTACTAGAGGTGTAATGCATAATGGCTGCAGTGCCGCCAAGCGTTAACCAACCGATACCAATGCCCACAGCGGCAATAAGAGCAATGTATCGTTTTTTAATAGACATAATTAGAAATCATCTTCAACAATTAGTAACAATTGCGAACAGAATAATACTTTAGGGTTACCCGCTATTGATTCACGTCATAATTTGCCTTTATTGATAATAAAGAAAACTAACAATGAGACCTAAACACAACTGAACCATATAGATGACTACGCAATCATTTTCAATTACATTCATCATGCAAATAAAATGGGTTGATTTATAAAACGGAGGGAGAAGCATCGACCCCGAAATCACGCAGAAAGCAGATTAAAATCAAGATAGAAAATCACAAGGACGCTTACACTATCCCCAAATTCATGCCACCGAATGAGATATGAGCCAAACAGAATTCCAGCAAAAAATGGCGAGCTTTACCTCTATTGAACAAGCGCTCGATTACTTTGAAATTGGGTTTGATAGTAAGTTCATCGACCAAAATAGAGTCGAGCTTGTGAAACGCTTTAATGGCTATCTGATCCTGTCGAAACCTGACGATTGGTTTTCTGGAAGAAGAGCCCTGAAAAATGCCTACTGCAAGGTGCAACGCAGTAAGTTAGATCGTTATACGCGTTCGGCTTGCCGAGGGTGCACAACTTGCCAGCGTCGATAGACATAAAATGCTGTTAACAAAGAGAGCTCGGAAATAGATAGTTGAAATAACATCTCATTACGATTTAGTTAGTAGTTTGCTCGAAAAAAAGTGTGCTAGTCTTACGACAACTCAACTACGAGATAACAACTACAATGAAAATTTTCAGCAATTTCGAAAGCGGCAACATTCACGTCGTTTCAGCAGATTCACCACAAAACATTCAACTGACTATCCCTGCAGACAACCAAACTGAAATCTCTCAGTGGTTCCATTTCCGTTTAGAAAGTGAAGCGCAACAAACTCACCATTTTGAAATCGGTCAATTGGCAACGTCTGCTTATCCTGAGGGCTGGAAGGATTACGATGTAGTTGCATCGTATGACCGCGAAGAGTGGTTCCGTATCCCATCTCAGTTCGATGGTGACACGCTGAGCTTTGACATCATTCCTGAGCACGACTCAATGTACTTCGCGTACTTTGCGCCATACTCATACGATCGTCACCAAGATCTTCTGCACAGTGCACAAACTCACCCTGCGTGTAAGCTTGAAACACTAGGCCACACGCTAGACAACAACGACATAACTTTGCTAACCATTGGTGAACCTAGTGAAGAGAAGAAAAATATTTGGGTTATTGGTCGTCAACACCCTGGCGAGACAATGGCTGAATGGTTGATTGAAGGCCTACTTCAGCGCCTACTTGACGAAACAGACACAGTAGGTCGTTCTCTTCTCGACAGCGTAGTATTCCGCGTTGTTCCGAACATGAACCCAGATGGCAGTATCCGTGGTCACCTCCGTACCAACGCAATTGGCGTGAACCTGAACCGCGAATGGCAATCACCTTCTATGGAACGCAGCCCTGAAGTATTCCTTGTGCGTGAACGCATGTTAGAAACTGGCGTTGATATGTGTTTAGACATTCATGGCGATGAAGCGATTCCATATAACTTTGTGGCAGGTAGCGAAGGTACACCTTCTTACAATGAGCGCATCGCGAAGCTAGAGAAACACTTCAAGCAAGCACTACTCACGATTACGCCAGAGTTCCAAGACGAGTTTGGCTACGATAAAGATGAGCCAGGCAAAGCGAACATGACGGTAGGTACCAACTGGATCGGTGAGCAGTTCAAGTGCTTGGCGTACACGGTTGAGATGCCATTTAAAGATCACATCAGCCACGCTGACGAACTTTACGGTTGGTCGCCAGAACGTAGTGTTGCGTTTGGTCACGACATGCTAGCGGCGGTTTGGGCGACAGTAGACGAGCTATAAAGCAACGAGTATCTTGGCTATCAAAACCAGGACTGTAGATAGAACAAAGCCCAGCACTTGCGAAAGTGCTGGGCTTTTTAATGTTTGCCTATGATTTACGATTTATCGAGCCACCTAGCTCTAGAGGCCGTTATGCGACTCTCAAGCTCGCGAAAAAGACTGGGTATTTTTTCCTGATGTGCCTTTGCTCAGACACCATATCCTTAAAGCTTGGTCCTTGTGATAACTGAACAACCACTTCATCGCCTTCTTGACGTAACACAGCACCACTAATAGCAACACTATTGTTGCCATGTAGCCTCAAAGTTCCTGCCATTGAGAAGCCACGATATACAGGGATGATGTTACGCATCATAAGGCGGACACCCTTTTCAGAAACCTCACTGACGTGAAAAAGCTCATCCTTGATTCGCATCACCGGGCGTGCCTTGTGTGGGTACTTCAAACGGTAATATTTGCGCTTCTGAATGAATGACTTTTCACTCATCTGTGACTCCCTGTCTCTGTTTATTCGCAGTAGTAAACTGGTCGTTGATTTCAACGATTCGTAGCCATTCGTAAGTATCGAACAACCGAATAGCCTTCCGCCCAGTTTGTAATTCAACTCAGATATTCATCAAATTAATGACTGGTTATTATATCGGCTTTGCTAGTTATTGCTTTAAGCATTTATACAGAGATAGCTGGATTCCACATGATTCACTAAAAAGTGAGATATGAGTCGTATCGTCTTAGCCTCAATACCTCATACCGGCTCATCAAACCTACAGCTGAAACAAAGCTAACTGAATACTGAAACCGACAAATAGCACGCCACATACAATATTCATCATTTGCGAGGTACGCTTTTGAACCAATAAGCGTTTAAAGGTATCTGCCATTAGAATCACTACCAAGAACCACATTGAAACGACCATCGCCTGAATCCCGCCTAGAATCAGACTGTCGGACACAATTGCGTCTGTAGTAACAAATTGGGGGAAGATCGATAGATAAAACAGGACGATCTTAGGGTTAAGTAGATTAGTAAGTAGTCCTTTAAAAAACTGGCTATAGAGTTTGCTCCCGGATGCACTCACGACAGAAAGAACGCCCTCTTGAGCACGGAATGCCGCCCGAAAGTGGTTGTAGCCTAACCAGAGCAGATACAAAACACCCGCCCATTTCAGTCCCTCAAATGCCATTGGCGTTTTCGACAGTAATAGGCTGATACCATTCGCAGAAATAAAGGCGTGGAAAAAGAAACCACATGACACGCCTAACACATTCACAAATGCGAACAGCTTCCTTTGAGTCAACGCTGTGCTTAACACAAGCAATGCATTGGGTCCTGGAATAATGGCAATAAAAAAGACAATAACAATGAACAGCCAGATACTATCCCAACTCATTTTGTTCTCATACAGTGAAGGTTTTTAGGGCAGACATTGTACGTCCAATTGATGTCATTACAATATGATAAACGCTTAATTAACTCGTATGTCTAACTTACAAAATTGGCGCATATAATAAATACGTTTATCGTGAAGCAAACAAAACTGATTCTCTAACATTTGTAGCCCTGTTAGACTCCACCTCCCTTTTGATACTTGGTTCATTTATGTCATTTGCTAACCTAACCCTAAACACAAAAACCGTTGCTGCTCTCCCGTCTCAATTCCATAAGCCGACTGAGATCCAACAAGCGGTCATTCCTACGATTGTTTCGGGGAAAGATGTGCTTGCATTGGCTCAAACAGGTAGCGGGAAAACATTGGCATTTGGGTTACCTTTGCTCAATAACATCGACCAAGGTTCGAATAAACTGCAAGCGCTTGTCATCGTTCCAACACGCGAGCTAGCGTCTCAAGTGACTGAGTCTTTAAAACCGATTGCAACTGCCCTGAGTATCAAAACGGTAACGCTTACGGGCGGTAGAAATGCAGATGAACAACAGCAGCAACTGTCAACCGCACCTCAGCTCGCCATCGCTACGCCAGGGCGCCTGCTTGCACTCATCAAGAGTGGTGAATTAGGGTTAGCTCAATGCACATCACTAGTTTTAGATGAAGCCGATCGATTGATCGACATGGGCTTTTGGCCAGATATTCAAGCGATCACCGCAGCTCTGCCAACTAAGCGCCAATCACTGTTATTCTCTGCAACGCTTCCACCTGAGTTAGTCAACCAAGCTGAAACGCTTTTATCGAACCCAGAGAAGATTACAACTCATAAAGAAAACAGCGTTGTAGAAACTATTGAAGAGACACTGTATCTGGTAAACAAAGGCAGTAAAGCTCAAGCATTGATTGCTTTGCTCAATCAGAACCCGTGGCCACAAGTATTAGTGTTTATTGGCGCAAAAGACAACGCAGACGCACTAACCAAGCGTTTAAACAAAGCCAAAATCAGCGTGAGTGCATTACATGGCAACAAGAGCCAAGAAGAACGAGCACAAGCATTAGACAGCTTTAAAAATGGTGATACCCGTGTGCTTATCGCGACTGATGTGATGGCTCGTGGTATCCATATTGATCAGCTACCCATTGTGATTAACTTTGAGTTACCACCTCATTCAGCTACTTATGTACACCGCGTTGGAAGAACAGCGAGAGCAGGAAGTACTGGTTGTGCAATCTCGCTGGTTAGCCACAGTGAAACTGACTACCTGACTGCCATTCGCACTTTAACCAACAAAGCACTGCCGCTGCAGTCTTTAGAAGGCTTCCCAGTCACAGACAAACCAGCGTCAGAAACAACCGCTCGTAAGCGCCCACCAAAAGACAAAATGGCCAACCGCAGAACGGCTAAAAAGAAGAGCGTAAAACAGTTTAAGAGCAAATCGAATAGCTCTAGATCCAACAGCTCCAAGCCAACGAGATCAAAGTAGAGCGAGAGCAAGGATTCAGCGTTTGTCCCTGTTAATTCCCAAACTCAACGACATTCATTTTGATTAAATTCAGCCCAGAGTTTTCTGGGCTTTTTTTCGCTTCAACCATCCATTTTCTGATGCTAAATATGACACTAATACGATTTGCTAGATGACATTTTTGTGAATTACGAAGGCAAGGTATTGATTCTTGGTTGCTCAAAAAAAATACTTTCTGATCACGTTGACGCCCCTATATCTGGCAACTAGATTTTTCTATTAGTGTCTAAAACCAGGAGGTCATTGAAATGAAACGTGCTAGCTCTACATATCGATTACAACTGATTAAGGAAGTGGCAACTCGCCGAGATCGTCAACGTTCAAATGACCCGATGGCAAACTACATTCAAACTCTAATCGACAACAAAGATGACTGTGATACTTCAGTTGAACGCAACCAAAGATTCAGTGGAAACCATTTTGATGAGCACATTGGTGGCTGGGTTAGCGATCATTGGGGTTGTAAATAAAACCACCAGCTTTGCTGCTGTAGAATTAATCTCCGCATTAACCTATCATCTGCAACAACTTCCAATCATTGAGTAAGCAGAAAGTGTCTGAGTTAAAAAGAGAAAAAGAAGTGATGGTTGCCTTCCAAGTGATCCCTCGCGTTAAAGAAGGCAACAACTTCGAAGTGGTCGATAAAGCAATTGAAGTCGTGAAAGAAGCCGGTGTTCCCTTCCAAGTCGGTGCGATGGAAACGACCATGAAAGGCGAACTCAATCAATTACTCGATATCATCAAAAATGCTGAGCAGGCTTGTTACGATGCTGGGGCCGTCGAGGTCATCACAAACATCAAGATTCACAGCAAGACCACCGCTGCCGATGATACATTTTGCACGTATCATCGTGGTGTGACGAAAGCGAATCATATGTTTGTGTAAGAAAGTTCTGTTAAAGAAAGACTCTAATTAATCAGTGATGTTATTGAAAAGGCATATCGGAAAGGTGAGACAGTATCTCCATGCGCTCTTCTTCTGACATGGTATGCCAGTCACGCGCGCTTTCCTCAGGGTCATCTTTCGCCCCTAATCGCTTTCTATCCAAAGCTTTAACTGGTTTCTTGTTGAGTTTTACGTCCTTTTTATTCATACCGACACCACTCCTCTGGTACAAAGGTACCTATCTTAATATTACACCCCAACCATTATGTAAAGTAATAGTTACTGCGGAGTTAAATAAAATCTTAATACTTCCTCTTTAGCCGAAAAGATCTCTTTGGGGACTTGTACTTCCCTCTTCTTCTACCGGCTGACCAACCAAGTTGTTTTGCTTCATTATTTTTCTTCTGTAACGCTGACGACACAGCTTGATGACGTGTAATTGCTCTGCGGGAGTCATCGACATCCAATTAAAGCGTTCATCTCTTTTTCTCATACAACCATTGCAATAACCTTTGTCATCGCTAGAGCAAACCCCAACGCAAGGGCTTGGAACTTGGAAAAACTCTAACTGCTCCACTACGCCTCCTTACACATCCAAAATTACGCTTACTATCTCAAAAATAAGCGATTAATTTGTCGCCACGCCTACGAAATCCATACTAAACTATGACCTTATACTGACACATATAGTGTTTTGTAAACTATACTTTTAACCCATCAAGTTACAGATTTTCGGTAACTTCGTTTTTTCCTTTGGAGCCATATAATATGAAGTTTAGTTCAAAAAAATTACTAGCAGTAGCCGCTTTACCTATGATGCTAGCAGCATGCACAACAACAGGTGATAACGCGATGCAAGTAACACCAACCGATCTACAGCACCATAATTGGGAACTTGCGCAAATTGATGGCAAGGACATTGAGAAAAGCGAACACCAAGCGACACCTCGTCTAGAAATCGGTGAAAAGATGACTGCAAACGGCGTAGCTGGCTGTAACAACTTCTTTGGCCAAGGCGAGCTGAAAGACGGTCAATTCCGCATTAAGCAAATGGGCATGACTATGAAAATGTGTCACGGCTCAGCGATGGAAATCGAGCAATCAGTTTCTGCTACTCTAAGTGAGTGGAGCGACGTAACCCTAACAAAAGATACGCTAGTACTTAAAAACGATGTACACACGCTAACGTACACAATTCGTGACTGGGTAAACTAATCTGTCATCGACATCAAATACCGAAAAGGAGCCTTCATGGCTCCTTTTTTATTGTCTGCTTCAAAGTTCAATCTACTCAAAACGACTCTTCACACCAACTTTTCGTGCCAAGCTCCGATAAATCATAAAAAAACCTCATTTAGATGCAATTAATTCACAGCTTTAACGGTCTGTTGCTAGGATGGCAAAAGCCCAAAGTCTGTTGAGTTGCATAGATAACAGCACATTGAACAAAACTCAACCGAGAACTTCCGGCGTCTTCTCAAGTAATTGATTGAATTTACTGTTGAATTAGAATTTATTTGAGAAACAGATAGAATAACTGTTAGGGAGTTCGAAAACACAATGCTCTTGCCCGTTCACTACCAAATGGAAAAGTTTATGAACAAGATAGTAAGTACGTTAGGAATCATGGCTACCGTTGCATACAGCGCAACCATTTATGCTGATGAAGCAACATCCACCGATAGCTGGAATCAAATAGAACAGCAGGCAGAAGGACAAACTGTCTACTTTCACGCTTGGGGCGGAAGCCAAGAGATCAACCGTTACCTACAATGGGCAGGCAAGAAGTTACAAAGTGACTATGGCGTAACGTTAAAACATGTAAAAGTCACAGATATCGCTGAAACAGCGACTCGCCTACTTGCGGAGAAGGCCGCAGGTAAGAATAGCGAAGGTAGTGTCGATATCGTTTGGATCAACGGCGAGAACTTCCGTTCGATGAAAGACAACAAACTGTTGTTTGGCCCATTCACAGAATCCCTCCCTAACTGGAAGTACGTCGATAAGTCTTTACCCATTGATGTCGACTTTTCTGAACCAACGGAAGGGTTAGAAGCACCTTGGGGCGTTGGGCAATTGGTGTTCATTCACGACCAAGAAACACTGCACAACCCACCACAATCGTTTTCAGAGATGTTGAGCTACGCTCAGGCATTCCCTAACCGTTTGAGCTACCCTCGCCCACCAGAATTTCATGGCACTAGCTTTATTAAGTCTTTACTGATTGAGCTAACCAACAATAGCCCAGAACTCGCTAAGCCGGTTTCAGAAGAGAATTTCCAAGCGATCACTGCACCATTATGGGCTTACTTAGATAAATTCCACAAAGTTGCATGGCGCGGTGGTAAACAATTCCCAGCAGGCACATCAGAAAGTATTCAGCTTTTGGATGACGGACAACTCGACCTCGCGATTACGTTCAACCCAAACTCTGTGTATTCAGCCCAATCAAGTGGCCGTTTAGCAGAAACAACCAAAGCCTATGCGATGGAAAACGGTGCTTTATCTAACATCCACTTCCTTGCGATCCCTTGGAATGCGAATGCTACCGCTGGCGCACAAGTGACCATCAACTTCTTATTAAGCCCAGAAGCACAATCGCGCAAAGGTGACCTGAATGTTTGGGGTGACCCTTCAGTATTGAGCAGCAAGTACCTAACAGGTAGCGCTAAGAATACTCAGCAATTTAAATCGATTGATGAACCACACCCAAGCTGGCAAAACGCACTCGAGAAAGAGTGGCTAAAGCGATACGGTAACTAAGCTCGATGCTACGTGCTCTATATTTTGTCGTTATAGTTGTATGCATTATCCCAACAATTCCTGGGGTAGCGGGAGTAGTGGCTTCGTCACTCAGTTATATCCCGCCCCTAGGGTTGATGGAGCCCTCTCTCAACGGTTTTAGTCAAGTATTCCAATGGGAAGGCGCTTGGCACTCTATTGGTTTGAGTCTTGGTTCTGCGATTGCGAGCAGCTACATCGCGTGCTTTCTTACCTTTTGTATTCTCCAAGCTTCGTGGGGAAGCCGATTCTGGAGAAAGATCGAACTGACCCTTTCACCTATGTTGGCTATTCCCCATGTGGCTTTCGCTATTGGCTTTGCTTTTCTATTTAGCCCGACAGGTCTCGGAGCGAGAGCTGTACATCATTTACTGGGTGAATCCGCGACCAGTTCCGAGTTAGCGCTGCTAGTAAAAGATCCGTATGCATTTGGCTTGATCATTATGTTGGCACTCAAAGAAGTGCCTTTCTTATTGCTCATGAGTATATCGATACTTCAGCAAATTGACGTTGAGCGTATTGCTAAGGTGAGTGCTTCATTAGGTTATAGTCGCTCACAGATATGGTGGAAATGCATTTTTCCACAATGGTTCACCAAGCTTCGCTTCCCAATATTGGCGGTGCTCGCTTACAGTGTATCGGTTGTCGATATTGCGCTAATCATTGGCCCAACTAACCCGCCTACTTTTGCTGTTTTGGTATGGCAATGGTTCAACGATCCCGATCTGAACCTACTACCAAGAGCTGCGGCTGGCGCGATTGTTTTGTTCGGATTAGCGTCCTTGATCATCGCCTTAGCCCGCTTTATTGAATGGTCTTTGCTGAAGTTCTTTAGAGCTTGGCAATATTCGGGGCGAACAGGCATTAAACTACCAGGAAAAACCGTATTCACTGCTTTGGCAGCACTATCACTCGCAATCATTCCTTTGATGATGATTTGGAGCGTGGCTCAACGTTGGCGCTTCCCTGACTTACTTCCGAGTCGCTACAGCATGCGCTTTTGGGAATTTGAATGGGATGGCATCATGAGTACCGTTGGTCAAAGCTTATGGATTGGTCTGATCGCTGCTTCAGTTGCGCTGGTCCTTGCACTGATTGCTCATGAGTATCGAATTAAATACAAATGGCAAGTGCCTGGTTTTGTTATCGCGATTCCGATGTTGATCCCACAGCTATCCGTATTGTTTGGTATGCAGGTCACCACGCTGTATGTAGGAAGTAACGCCTATGAATTCTGGGTGATTTGGGCACACGTATTCTTCGCCTTCCCATTTGTCTATTTATCTTTAGATGGACCATGGAAAAGCTTCAACGATGGGCTCATTAAAGCATCACTCAGCTTGGGTAAATCACCATTTCAAAGCTGGTACTCCATTAAGTTCCCTATCTTATTACCTGCTATTGCCTTTGCGTGGGCCGTTGGTATCAGCGTGAGTTTGGCTCAGTACTTACCAACATTGATGCTAGGTGCAGGGCGTATTAGCACCATCACCACAGAAGCTGTCGCCCTAACGAGCGGTTTCGACCGTAGAGTGACTGCCATTTATGCCATTTGGCAGGCCTTGTTGCCTCTGTTCTTCTTCTCTTCAGCGATATTAGTCAGCCGACTTCAACTCAGATATCGCCGTCTTACTTTCAAAGGTTTCTTAAGTAATGAGTCTGTACCTCAACGACCTCGCCATCCGTAAAACCGATGGCGACTCGCTGTTTTCAGCGCTAAATGTAACATTAGAATCAGGCCAGATACTGGCATTGATGGGACCGAGCGGTTGCGGTAAATCCACCTTATTGGATGCCATCGCCGGCCACTTGAATGAAGAGTTTTCGTACTCTGGAAGTGTCGTTTTGAATGACATTCATCTGGATGAGCTCCCATCACATCAACGTGAAGTCGGTATTCTTTTTCAAGATGATCTATTGTTCCCTCACCTAAAAGTATGGGAAAACTTGGCATTCTCCCTACCTAATTCGGTTAAAGGCTCTACTCGCCAACAGCAAGCTATGGCAGCGTTAAAGGACATTGAACTGACACACTTAGCAGAGTCTTTTCCTGATCAGATTTCTGGTGGTCAACGAGCAAGAATCAGTTTAACTCGTATGTTATTAGCGAAGCCTAAACTGGCTCTACTTGATGAACCGTTCAGTAAGTTAGACCAAGAGCTCAGAGCACAATTTCGAGACTGGGTCTTTGAGCAATTAACCAAAGCCAATATCCCAACCCTGATGGTGACGCACGACGAAGCAGATGTGCCTCAAGGGGCTCAAGTACTCTCTTGGCCATGGAGAAGCAACCATGCTGGATAAGTACTCAATAAAGGTCATCAAGTGGCCATTAAACCAGTCTGCAAAAATACTGAATCGAGTCGGTATTACCGCTAATCAAACCACCCTATTCGGTTTTTTGGTCGGCTGTTTAGCGTTTCCGGCGTTAGCGTTTGAGCAATATGAATGGGCGTTAGGTTTCATCATTTTCAACAGAGTTTGTGATGGGCTTGATGGCGCCTTGGCTCGAATCCAAGGTATCAGTGATGCGGGTGGCTTCCTCGATATCAGTCTAGATTTCCTTTTCTATTCACTGATCCCTTTTGGATTTGTGATTGCCAATCCGGAACACAACGCCATTGCCGGTGCATTTTTGATCTTCTCTTTTATCGGCACGGGCAGTAGCTTTTTAGCGTTTGCGGTAATGGCGGGCAAACGAGGCATCGAGAATCCAGTGTACAAGCACAAGTCTCTCTACTACATGTCTGGTCTAACCGAAGGGACAGAGACCATTGCCTGTTTCATTGCCTTTTGTATTTGGCCACAACACTTTGCGGTTATCGCCTATACCTTTGGTGCTGCGTGTTGGCTCACCACATTTATGCGTATCTATTTTGGGTTCCAAACTCTTAAGACTCAGCAGGAAAGTTAGCGGTCTAACGACACCAACAAGATACAAAAACGCCACTCAATATGAGTGGCGTTTTCTTTTCTAATGCTAACGTTCAATTAAGCGTCAGCAGGCGTGTTTATTCTAAATCTCAGTACTTTGAGGCTTGAATCAAGGTCAACATCCACAAACTCAGGTGGGTTGTCTAAGCGTTCAATAAACTCAACGCTTGGCGCTTCTTCTGCCATCGTCTCGATAAGGAAGTTAGGTGACACTGCTGGTGAGTTCACACACGCGATCACTTCACCACCTTCCGTTAGAAGCTCTGGCAAACGACGTAAGATCTTTTTGTAGTCTTTAGTCAGCGCGAAGCTGCCTTTTTGGAACGAAGGTGGGTCGATAATAACCAACTCATAAGGACCGCCCTTCTTGATTTTTCCCCACGATTTAAAGATATCGTAACCAAGGAAATTCACCGAGCGCATGTCATGCTCGTTCAAACGGTGGTTATCACGGCCCTTGTTCAGTGAGCCACGCGACATATCAACGTTCAAACATTGACGAGCGCCACCCGCAATTGCAGCCACAGAGAAGCCACAAGTGTATGCGAACAGGTTAAGTACGTTCTTACCCTTGGCATTGTCTTGCACCCATTGACGGCCATTACGCATGTCTAGGAACAGACCAAAGTTCTGGTTACGGCCAATGTCTAACTGATACTTAAGACCATGCTCAACAACCACTGGAGAGTCGTTAAGCTCACCCCATAGCACTTCCGAAGGTGCGCCGTCAGCATAACGGTGTTGAAGCACGATGCTGGTACCTTGCTTGGTTTGCCAAATATCTTTGTTGGTCAGCGCTAGTAAACCGTCTTTAAGCGATGACAAAAACGCGTCATCAACCTCTTTAAACACATTCACCAATAATTGGCCGTCGACCCAATCACACGTGATCTGTTCTAGGCCAGGCCAAAACTTACCACGACCATGAAAAATACGACGTAACTCGTTAGGTACTTCGTTTAGCTGTTGTTCGATATGTTCAAAAAATACCGGTAAAGCAGATGCTTCCATTATTTCACTCACTTAGTGTTTAGCTTTGGCCACGCCAGTGACCAAGGTTCAAGCCAACCTTCCAAACCATTAGATACGGTTTCTTGGTGCCACTTCTCGCCTAAAGAGTCTAGTCTCCTTGGGTCACAGACAAATTGGTAGGCTTGTGATTGATAAGTAAATCGAATCGCGAAGGCGTGGAGATAACCTCTGTCGGCCTCACTCGATGGATTATAAATTGGGTCACCAACGATGGCTGAACCTATCGACTTCATCGCCACGCGGATTTGGTGCGTGCGCCCTGTATAGGGCTTGCATAAAAGAAGTCGCTCACCGGGTTCTGCCGCTGCTGATAAAAATTGAGTTATTGCTGGGTTTTCTTTGGTTGTTAAGAGTTTCCAGCTAGAGCGTCGAGACCGCTCCATATCCCCAGAAATCAAACCCTGTTTTTTCTTCGGTTTCTTAGAGCCAATCGCCAAGTAGTACTTCTCCACTTCGCGCTTAGCAAATAACTGTGAAAGCTCACTCGCAGCCGATGAACTCTTGGCTAACAACAGAATGCCTGAAGTCATTTTATCGAGACGATGAACGAGATACAGCTTAGGCTCATTGATTGCCTTCGCGACTTCTTGAAGCAGCATGGTATCACCGTCGTCTTTGTGGACGCTGACTCCAGGGCGCTTATTGATGAGTAAAAAATCAGAGTGATTGAGAAGAATATCGAACATGTAAAGGCTAGCTCCGTTATAGAAGGTGGAGTATACCGTGTCTGAATACAGATTCCAGCCACGAAAAAGCCCAACTCACTCAATAAAGATTGAATCGTTGGGCTTGTTTCTCGTTGTCTGCATTTAAGGGTAGGTTTTAACCCCTATCAATAGAAACTAAGCGAGCTTGAACTTACCGACCAAGGCTTCTAGCTCCGCAACTTTACCGTTCAAACCTGAAGTGTTTTCTGAGCTACGCGTTGCCAGTTGCAAGGATTGCTCAGAGATATCGCTGATCGCCGTAATGTCTGCAGCAATTTCTTTGGTCACAGCAGTCTGCTCTTCTGCAGCAGTAGCAATTGAGTTAACCATACTTTGTACATTGCCTGCGCCGCTTACAATCGCTTCTAGAGCAGAAACAGCACCAGAGCTTTGCTCAACACCAATCTCGACCAAACGGCAGTTATCTTGGGTATAAGTCACCGCTTCTTGAGTACCTGACTGAATCGATTGAATAATACCAGACACTTCTTGTGTCGCTTTGGTTGTTCTCTCAGCTAGCGCTCGCACTTCATCTGCAACCACAGCAAAACCACGACCAAACTCACCCGCACGTGCCGCCTCAATCGCCGCATTCAGTGCCAATAGGTTAGTTTGCTCAGCAATGTCTTCGATAACTTTGATAACGCTACCAATCTGTTCACCGTGAGAGCCCAAAGTATTCATTTGCAGTGACATATCACTCATTTGAGTCGACACCTGTTGAATACTCGCCACCATTTCGACAATTACGTTGCGGCCATCTTCTGCAGACGTTTCAGAGCGTCGCGCCTCTTCATAAGTAGACGTGCCCTGCTGCGCCACTTCTGAAATGGTCAAGCTTAACTCTTCAGCAGCCGTCGCAATCAAGTTCGCTTTGTCAGCTTGAGCAGAAGCACCCGTGACGATGTCTTGACTAATAGAAGATAGTTCGCCCGTAACAGATTGAACTTCGTGCGTCACAGAAGAGATAGAACCTAATAAGTCCACTAACGACTTCTGCATCTGGTTAATCGAGCCAGCAAGATCAGCAAGTTCATCACCAGACTCATCGGTAATATCACCCGCTGTTAAATCACCATTTGCCACGCGGCGTGCTACTTGTTCAACGCGAGTCAGGCGATTAGTGATAGAACTCGACAACATATACGCAATCACACAACCAAAGACGATAGCAATCGCAGACAACACCATAATAGTGCGTTCAATTGTAGTAAATGTATCGGTGAGTATAAGTAGCGACTGCTCGGTATCCGCTCGCTCACTTGCAGATGCTTGATCCAGTAAGTTTTCAATGGGTATCAAGTTGGTCTCGTATAGAGAACGCAGCTGTTGAATGTTGGATAATAGCTCAGACTGATCATTGATCTTAGGCACAAGCTCAGATTCAAACTCTTGGGTGAAGCGTCCCATTAACTCTTCAATACGCAAAATACGGCGATGATCTTCAGAGCCTCTACTTTCCAAGCGTTTTGCTTGTTCAATAGCCTGAGCGAACTCGCTCTTATTAGTGCGGTAGTCATTCAGAGCGTTATCAACCTGAGTAATTGCACCCAGCGCATCTCGGTATACATCACCCGCTTCATCAATCAGTACCAAGTAGGTAACGGTCCCTGGAACATCGTCCATTCTAATTTCATCTGCGCTTTTGTGGGCATCAATGACTTCAAACCAAACGATGGTAACTAAGGTAACAAGCACCGCCAAAATTGAGCCAAACCCAGCATAAAGCTTTTTTCTTACAGATAATTTCACACAACACCTACCTAAATAAACGACGGCTTATACAGCCTCAACATCTTATATATCGTCTACCAGACGGATAACTTTAGTGAATATCAGTGATTATTTTTTATCGATTATTAAGTTACAGACATAAAAAAACGGGAGCCATTGCTCCCGTTTTTTCGTTATTTAATCAGCTTGCAATTATAGCTTCTTAGAGATAAGCGCAGAGCCAGCAATAATACCAATACCTAGTAGCATGATTGCACCTTTACCGCTGTCGAAGCCAGAAGAGATACCCATGAACGCAACGATTGCGATAGCTACTGGGATGATGTACTTAACTAGTGCGTACCATAGACCGAATAGTGGGAAAGATACTTCACCGTCGTTGGTGATTTCTTTCTCTAGGTCTGCACGGTTTAGTCTCCAACCAGCGAAGATACATACCAACATACCGCCAACAGCTAGGAAGATCTTATCTGTTAGTAGGTCGAAGATATCAAATGCGCCTGTGTCGAATAGTGTTGGACCAACGCCACCTAGAGATAGAGAAGCGAAGATACATAGCGCAGCCATTACAACACTTGCAGACAGTACTGCAGTTACACGCTTCATGCCTTTCTCGTCGATTAGGTAAGAAACCACAACCTCTAGTAGAGAAACAGAAGATGTTAGAGCTGCAACACTTAGACCGATGAAGAACATAAGTGCGAATAGAAGACCAATTACGCCGCCCATTTCAGCAAATAGCTGAGGAACAACAACGAATACTAGACCAGGGCCTGCTGCTGGTTCCATACCGAATGCGAACATTGCTGGGAACATTGCAACACCAGCTAGGATAGCAACACCTGTATCCATTGCTGTAACCATAGCGGTAGTTTGAACTAGGTTTTCTTTCTTCTTAAGGTAAGAACCGTAAGTCAACATACAACCCATACCAAGAGATAGTGAGAAGAATGCTTGGCCAAGTGCAGCTAGAATTACGTTGCTGTCTACCTTAGAGAAATCAGGGCTGAATAGGAACTCAAGACCAGCCATAGAACCTGGAAGAGTCAGACCTTTGATCGATACCACGATAAGGATCAGGAATAGCAGTGGCATTAGAACCTTACCCGCTTTCTCGATACCGCCCGAGATACCTTTCATAACGATAACAACGTTAAGAAGTAGGTATAGACCCATCCACATTAGTGGTTGAACTGGGTTAGAGATGAAACCACCGAAGCTGTCACCGATTGCTTCAGGTGCGTCTAGAAGACCACCAGCAATCTTACCGATGTATGCGATAGACCAGCCACCTACTACAGGGTAGAAACCCATGATAAGTAGACCACTTACTACGCCAATAACACCAGCGAACGTCCAACGACGGTCAGTTGATTTAAATGCACCTACTGCTGATTTTTGCGTATGACGGCCAATAGCAAATTCAGTCAGCATTACACTGAAACCGATGAAAATTACAAAAAACAGGTAAATTGCAACGAATGCACCACCGCCACTCTCGCCTGCTGTGTATGGGAATTTCCAAATGTTACCTAAGCCAACAGCAGAACCTGCTGCAGCCATTACGAATCCTAACTTCGAACCCCAGGTATCACGGGGTGTTGTGGTTGTATTACTAGTAGCCACGTTTACTCCAAAATTTGTGTTGTGTGATGTTGTGTTTTGCTTTGGGTGGCGTCTTTAAAAGATAAGGTGTAAAAACGACTTTACACACTTAGAAGATTTGATTGACGCTCTTTGTATAGCAAGTAAACCAGTTTAAGAATAAAATTGGAAGTCCGAACCGTACATATTTCGTTACCAATGTAAATTTTTATGGTTAAATGCCGCCTTTTCATACAAAACAATCGTTTTCGTCTTAAGTTAACCAAAACTTAACAACTATAACCTGTTTACAGCTTTTGCTCTAATTTGTAAATAGTTGATTCCTTAAATTCCCATATCCACAAAATAGCATTACTATCTAAGTGTCTCTTTTTTCGAGTATTCAATGTGGAAAAGCTCTACCATTTTTTAACTTTAGCCTCTGTCGCTTTGTACTGGGTCCTTGTAGCCGGTGTAACACTGCGTGTTGTACTAAAACGACGCTCTGTCAGCGTTTCTCTCGCCTGGCTTATGGTTATCTACATTATCCCAATTGTAGGTGTGGCTTGTTACTTCCTTTTTGGCGAGTTGAACCTCGGTAGAAAAAGGGCTGAACGCGCACATCGCATGTTTACTCCCTTTGGAGATTGGTTCCGTCAATTGAACGATTGCCAACTTCACCAACCAGGGAAAGTCGGCTCCCCTATCCATAAGATTGATGAGCTTTGTAACAATCGAATGGGCATTCCTGCGCTCAGTGGAAACACTCTATCCCTACAATCGTCACCAAACGAGATCCTACACGCAATTATTGAAGATATAGAAAATGCCCAAACCAGTATTAAGATGGTTTTCTATATTTGGCACCCAGGTGGCCTAACAGATTCAGTGGCCTCTGCTCTGATTCGCGCAGCAAAACGTGGTGTAGATGTTAAAGTTTTGCTCGATTCAGCGGGTAGCCCGCGCTTTTTCAAAAGCCATTGGCTACCAATGATGGAAGATGCCGGTGTGCAGGTTGTACAAGCACTGGAAGTAAGCCCTTGGCGTATTTTCTTGCGACGCCTTGATCTAAGGCAGCACCGTAAGATCATCGTGATAGATGAGACTATTGCCTACACTGGCTCGATGAACATGGTCGACCCTGCTCGTTTCAAACAAAGCTCAGGAGTCGGTCAGTGGATTGATGTCATGGTACGTGTGACAGGTCCAACCGTTAACGTACTCTCTGCAATCCATGGTTGGGACTGGGAAGTAGAAACCGGAGACCGCATTCTGCCTGAACTGCCTGAATGTTCTGTAGAAGAAGCGGTGACGCATCATCCCGTACAAGTTGTGCCATCGGGTCCAGGCATGCCGGAGTATTTAATCCTGCAGGTTCTGACTATTGCGATCAATCAAGCTAACCATACCGTGCGTATTACGACCCCTTACTTTGTGCCGAGTGCGGACTTATTAGAAACACTTAAAATGACTGCTCAACGTGGTGTCAACGTCGAACTCATCATTCCCCATAACAATGATTCATTGATGGTGAAATGGGCCTCTCGCGCTTTCTATACCGAATTGCTCGAAGCCGGAGTTAAAATCTACGAGTTCTATGGTGGCCTTCTTCATACCAAGTCGGTAGTCATCGATGAAGAGTTTTGCTTGATTGGAACGGTCAATATCGACATGCGAAGTTTATGGCTCAACTTTGAAGTGACGCTAGCGGTGGATGATGTGCATTTCACTCAGAACCTCTCTGAGCTGCAGAAATCTTACATCGATTCATCCCACTCTGTTGAATTAGAACAATGGGAGCAAAGAAGTTTACGCAACCGCTTCTTTGAAAGGCTGTTCTACCTGTTTAATCCTCTTCTGTAATTTAAGCGGTGAGCTGTAATAGCTCACTGTTTCCCCGTCGCTCATTTTTGATCTTTCACTCTTTACTGAGTGAAAGATTAAAAATCGTAAGAAAAGCGTAAAAATCCCCGCTCCGCTCTTGCTTTGAACACTCTTGGCATGTTTTAAATAGGACATAACCGATTGATAAGGAATTCACAGCATGTCCGAGAACAAAACCACTAAACTGATCACTGCCGGTCGTGATAAGAAGTGGACCAATGGTGTTGTTAACCCACCAGTACAGCGCGCTTCAACTGTCGTATTTAACTCAGTGGAAGAGAAGCGTAAAGCTACGATTAACCGCGCCAACAAGACCCTTTTTTATGGACGTCGTGGAACCAACACTCATTTTGCTTTCCAAGATGCGATGGTTGAGGTGGAAGGTGGCGCAGGCTGTGCACTCTACCCTTGTGGAACGGCAGCTATCTCTAATGCGATCCTTTCTTTTGTGGAAACAGGCGACCATATTCTGATGGTTGACACTTGCTACGAACCAACTCGCGATTTCTGTGACACCATCATGAAAAAGATGGGTGTAGAAACCACCTACTACGAGCCAACAATTGGCGAAGGTATCAAAGAGCTTATCAAGCCAAATACCAAGGTGTTATTTACCGAGTCTCCGGGTTCAATCACCATGGAAGTTCAGGATGTCCCAACACTCGCACGCATTGCTCACGACCATGACATCATAGTGATGTTAGACAACACATGGGCTGCTGGTGTTAATTTCTCTCCATTTGATTTTGGTGTTGATATCTCGATTCAAGCGGCGACTAAATACATCGTCGGCCACTCTGATGTGATGTTAGGTACTACCGTTGCCAACGAGAAGTGCTGGGACCAACTAAGAGAGCAAAGCTACTTAATGGGCCAATGTGTTTCACCAGATGACGCTTACCTTGGCCTACGCGGCATTCGTACCTTAGATGTACGACTACGCCAACATGCAGAAAGCAGTTTAAAAGTCGCGAAGTGGTTAGAAACTCGACCTGAAGTAGACCACGTTCGTCACCCTGCTCTTGAATCATGCCCTGGTCATGAATTCTTTAAACGAGATTTTACCGGTGGTAATGGCCTGTTCTCGTTTGTGCTAAAGAACTCGAATACACAAGCAACCACAGCGCTGCTTGATGGTATGAAACACTTCAGCATGGGTTACTCGTGGGGTGGATTTGAGAGCTTAATTCTCGCGAACGAGCCGAGCAGCTTTAACAGCCTAAGAACGGTAGCAAATCCAAACTTCGACGGTACTTTAATTCGTGTACATATCGGCTTAGAAGATGTTGATGATTTGATTGCAGACCTAGAGGCAGGATTAGATCGCTACAGCGCTCTAGTTTAGCTAGAAACGGCATATTCAACATACAAAAAAGGCAGGGTATTCCTGCCTTTTTCAGTTCTGCGCATCAGCAGCCTATAGCTCCACAACTAACGCACAGTGCCTCGTAGTTCATTATTGAACTTGATAGCATGTCCAATTAAAGATTTCAGAGCGGTGCTCATTAAACAGATACAGGGACTGCTCCCTCTCCAAAATCGAGTAATCAATGGTCACTCCTTTATACTCACTGTATTCCTGATTAATGATCGGATCATGAAATGGAGTTGCGGTTCTCACGTCAATAATGCTCATCGACAAATGATCCCCGTCCAAACCATAGTAACCAGAATAAAGATTTTCCATTGTGCCTTCGGTACCGTCTTTCTCAGTGATCATCACAAACTCTCTCATGCTAAAAGTTTGGTCAGACTGAAAAGTAATGCTCATACGCTCATAAAGCGATTGATAAGGTTGAAATGCCTGAGATAAGAAATCCGTTTTTAGCGTTTTACAATGCCATCGAGTGCCCGCCAGTGCATTCTGGTCTAGAAAAAAGCTCGCCGAAGCAATTACCAATAAAATGAGTAAGCCAATTAATCGCAAAAGTAGCTCCTCTTTTCCATATGAGCTGCAAATGAGTCAAAAGACGTCTCTACATTGAAAATCGTCGCCCCGTAATTGAGAGCCTCGCCATCCTTCCTTTGAACTAACATGTACAAAGCATCGCTCTCTGGTTGATCGACAGATGGATAAATACGAACAAACACATCCACATTGCAGTGACTAGGAATCACACTGGTCAGCTTTTCTGTTATCGCTGGTAGCGAATAAGAATCTCCATGAACAATATGGAAAAAGTAGTGGTTAGTATTGTCTGTATAACTATCACGATATTCCGACTTATCTATAAAGTAAGGCGTTGGCTTATAGTAAGTTTGGAATAGGTTGAACGCGGTAACGAGAACACAAATAAATGCGATTATATAGCCCACTTTTACCGCGTGTTTATTGCTAGTAATGCTTGATAAGCCAGGTGCAACCGAACCGTGCACTTGATTTGAAGCCTCAGAGTCCGAAGTGATAGTCGACGAGTTCTCTTCAGGCTCTTGGCTTGTCGTTGATGCTCTATCTGCTGGTGCAATCGACTCTTCTTGAATTGCAGGCTTCGCTACTATAGCCGCTACAGATGCAGACTGGGCTTCACCAAGGTCTACTTGAGGCGCAGTTTGGGTATTTGAACTTGTCTTTTTAGACTCGTCGATTTCAAGGGAATAGCCGGTTTTACTGACAGTGCGGATCGTTGCGCAGCCACAGGTTACCCTAGATAGTGTCTTTCTGATCTTTGAGATTACATTGGTAAGCGCTTGCTCCGAGACAATCACATTGCCCCAGCATCTATCAAATATCAGACCTCGTTCGATGCACTCGCCAACGTTTTCAAGCAAGAATAGGAAGACCTTACCTTCAAGTGGCGCGATAGTTTCTACGTGTCCATCTTCACGCACAAACTGCCTAAGCAAGGGATCATAACTAGCATCACATATTTGGTAGTTTTGTTGTTTCACTATCGATTTCTATCTTTAAACTCGGTCGCATATAATATTGAATAGTTTATAAATGGCTAGTGAATTTTCCAATTTTTAAGCAATTATTTCGCGACGCTAAATAACACTTTTATTTGTAAGGACAACACACCATATGGTCATTAACCATACCGGTCGCTTGCATGAACGCGTAACAGATTGTTTCACCTACAAACTTAAAGCCTCTCTTTTTTAAAAACTTACTCATAGCTTTAGATTGCTCAGTAGAAGCAGGGACTTGTGACATCTCTGTCCACTGATTATCGATAACTTTATTATCGACAAATTGCCACAAAGCATTCGATAAAGAGCCGAATTCTTTTTGAAGCTCCAGCGCTGCACGAGCATTATTGTACACAGAAGCAATCTTGCCCTTATGTTTAACCACATCAAAATTTTCAATGATATTGGGTACATTGTCTTCATCGAGTTCGGCTAATTTGTGTAAGTCGTAGTTCTCAAATGCCGCGCGATAGCCTTCTCGTTTTTTCAGTATAGTAATCCAACTCAGACCCGCTTGAGCTCCCTCTAGAGTGATGAATTCAAACAACACTTGATCATCATAGACAGGAACGCCCCATTCCGTATCGTGGTACACCCTTTCAAGTTCATGTTTAAGTGCCCATGCACAAGTTCTCTCCGCAGCATTCGCTTCCATTTCGATAATCTCATTTAAGTAAAATACATAAAAATAATGCCCCAGTTAGGGGCATTATTTCAAAGGTAAATTGGCGTTATGCTACGTCAATCTTATGGAACAGGCGGTACAGTACCGGTACAACGATCAGCGTCAGTACCGTCGCAAAACCCAAACCAAACATAATGGTTACCGCCATTGGCTTGAAGAAGATATCAGGCAATAGTGGAATCATACCTAGAATCGTCGTAATCGCTGCCATACATACCGGGCGAACACGGCTTAGTGCAGCATCAACGACAGCAACATAAGGATCCTTACCTGACTTCATCTCAATCTCGATTTGGTCAAGCAGTACGATACCGTTCTTCAAAAGCATCCCGGATAGACTCAAGAAGCCTAACAGAGCCATAAAACCAAATGGGGTGTTTAAGGCCAGCAAGCCAGTCGTCACACCGATTAAAGCCAACGGCACCGTTAACCATACTATCAACGGCTCTTTTACTGAGTTAAATAGGAACACAGTAATCAAGAACATGAACAGGTAGCCAAGAGGCATGGTTGTGAAGAGTGATGCCTGCGCATCTGCAGAAGACTCATACTCACCACCCCACTCAAGAGAATAACCCGGTGGCATCTCAATCGCTTCAATTTGTGGCTGTAGGCGCTTCTGTAGCGTAGAAGCAGTTTCTTCGCCCAGTAAGTCTGGATCCGCCATGACTGTCAGCATACGCTTACGGTTTTTACGGATGATCAGTGGATCTTCCCATTCCAACTCGTAACCTAAAGTCACTTGTTGCAGTGGGATGTATTCACTTAACGCAGGGCTCCAAATCTTCATACCTTCGATGTTACGAATATCCACACGCTCATCTTCCGGTAAACGAGCCACAATCGGCATAAGCGTTGTACCATCACGGTAAACACCAATCGACTTACCAGAGAAAGACATCGCGAGGAAATCATCAACATCAGACTTGGTGATACCGTAACGACGAGCTTGGCTTTCATTAAACTGAGGCTCTAGCACCTTAGTTCTTTCACGCCAGTCGTGGCGAACGTTAAATGCACCGCTATCAGCACGCATTACATCCATCACTTGTGCTGCGATTGAACGTAATACCGTAGGATCAGAACCTACAATACGAGCTTCTATCTTCGCACCGCCACCAGGACCTAACTCAATCTGTTTTAGCTTGTAGTCGATCTCAGGGAACTGACCATTAACATGGTCACGGAAGCGCTTCATTAGCCCTTCGAGCACTTCGTAGCTCTTAACACGAACCGTTATCTCACCGTAAGCGCTATAACTTTTCTCAGGTGCGTAAGTCAGCATGAAACGTTGTAAGCCTTTACCTGCGGTCGTCGTGATGTGTTCTACTTCGTCCTGTTCAGCTAACCAGCTTTCAAGCACTTTAAGCTTGGTGTTGGTTGCTCGAATATCGGTCCCTTCCGGCATCCAAACATCAACTTGGAACATAGGTGTAGTCGATGACGGGAAGAAAGCTTGTTTTACGAAACCAAAACCATAAACACTCGCACCTAGACCAATAACCAGAACAATCATGGTTAGCCACGCACGCTTCATACAGAATTCTAGGAAGTTTTTGTAGACAACAAAAACCATCCCGTTGTACGGATCTTTGCCTTCATTGTCAGCATCAACCTTCTGGCCTTTAAAGAAGATATCGGCAAAGAATGGCGTAATTGAGATAGCCGTAAACCAGCTCAACATTAGCGAGATAAGTAGAACCGTGAACAAGGTGCCACAGTACTCACCCGTCGAGTCTTCAGACAAGCCGATTGGCGCAAATGCCGTTACCGCGATAACCGTTGCACCCAGTAATGGCCATTTAGTCTGAGTTACGATATCAGTAGCGGCCTGCATCCGGGTTCGCCCCTTCTGCGTGCCGATCAATATCCCTTCGACCACCACTATGGCGTTATCCACCAGCATCCCCAGTGCGATAACCAATGCCCCCAGTGAGATACGTTGTAAATCGATTTTGAAGTACTGCATGAAAATGAAGGTACCAAACACGGTCAGTAGCAGTATCAAGCCAATCAATAGACCGGAACGCAGACCCATGAAGAAAAGCAGCACCACGATTACGATCGCAACCGCCTGCCCCAAGCTCACCACAAAGCCGCTTACGGATTTATCTACTTCTTTAGGTTGGTTATAAACCTCTGAAATGTCGATGCCTACTGGCTGTTGGTATTTCAATTCAGCAAGCCTGCGGTCAAACGCTTCACCCACCGCGACCACGTTTACGCCTTGAGCAAAGGACACACCCAGGTTAAGTGCTAGTTTGCCGTTGTAACCGATGATGTTAGTCGGTACTTCAACATAACCGCGGGTTACTTCTGCCACATCTTTTAGATAGATAAGGCCTTGAGCACCACCTTCAGTCAGGATCAAATCACCCAGCTGTTCTACGTTCTGAAACTCGCCGGTAGGATGGATACGAATGTATTCGTCACCAATTCTCACCGCACCTGCACTGGAAACAATGTTTTGAGTTGATAAAAGATTAAATACCGTGTTTGGCGAGATGCCCAAAGAGCTGATCCGTTTCATCGAGATTTCGATGAATACTTGCTCTTGCTGCTGACCAGAAACAGAAACTTTACTGACCCCATCAACCAGTTCCAGCTCACGCCTTAAATAATCGATATAGTCCAACAGTTCTTTATAGCTGTAGCCATCACCGGTTACTGCGAGCAAAATACCGTAAACATCACCAAAATCATCAATAACTTGCGGGTCGTTCACACCAGGCGGCAGTGACACTTTCAAGTCATTCACTTTTCGACGAAGTTCATCCCAAATCTGCGGCAGATCGTCTGGCCCATAGTTATTCTTCATAGTTACCGTTACCTGAGACAGGCCACGGCTAGAGATAGAGTTAACCTCGTCGACGTAAGTAAGTTGCTGAATCGCTTTCTCTAGTGGATAAGTGACTTCCTCTTCCACTTGCTGCGGTGTCGCACCTGGGTAAGAGGTGACAACCATCGCATCTTTGATGGTAAAGGCCGGGTCTTCTAAACGACCCAAACCAAAGAAGGCAGACACACCACCAATCAGGAAGATCAACGACAGCATCCAACTGATAACTTTATTGCGAATAAAGTAAGCCGCTACACCCGTGACCTGGTCATCACCCTGTTGAGCGTCATTCTGGGGCTTGTTATTTGCTTCACTCATTGTTCGCCTCCTGAGATAATACTTCCACTGTCATCCCATCTCGCAATCGCGATACGCCCGCTACAACTATATGTTGCCCCATCTCTAATCCTTTGATTATTTGCAACGTTTTCTGGTTGGCTTTGCCTAATACCACTTTCTGCTTTGAAACTGTGTTGTCGTCATTAATGACCCAAACGAATGAGTTCTTACGAGTCAGTTCATCGCCGTCAGCATTGAATACCGCCTCAATAGGCACTAAAACACCGGCTTTCAGTTCTAAGCCAATATCTCGACCATGTGAGGTAACGTCGACCGCCATACCGTCCAAAATCAGGTCGTCTTCAGGCATCGGTAGTGCCAAGGTCACGGTAAAGGTTCCGGTGCTTGGATCGGGCTCTGTTGTGAACTCTTTAATGCCTGCAGGGTACTCATTACCGCTTGGGACTCGGACCAAGGCAGTCACATTTTCAAGGATAGTTTCACTAGGTTGATTAACGTAGATTTGATCAGGTAGCTGAATCACGACCTCAACATCCTCAACGCTGTGAATATTCACGATTTGCTGACCCACTTGAATGTTCTCAAATTGGTCGACACTGACACGGGAAATGATGCCATCAACGGGAGCTTTGAGCTTAGTGAAAGACAAGCGAAGCTTCGCCAGTTCTAACTCGGCGTAGGCAATCTGACGTTGAGCGGCAATCTCATCAAACTGAGACTTCGCGAGTAAGCCCTTTTTCACTAGAGGTTTTGAACGCCTGAACTGGCTGTTCACCACGGTATATCGAGCTTGAGCATTATCAACGTCCAATTGATAGTCCGTAGGGTCAAGCTCAGCAATCACATCCCCAGCTTCAACTCGTTCGCCTTCTTTAACATCGAGCCTGTATATCTCGCCCGCCACACGAAAGCTCAGATGTGCTTTTTCCGCCGCATTGGCAACGGCTGGGAAATAGAGTTTGTCATTGAAATCTAATACTGAAATCTCAATTGCTTTAACTAATGGAATGTTCTCGGCCTCTACTTGAGGCTTTTCTCCACAAGCGGTCAGCAAAGCTAAACATGACAGGCCTGTCGCTAATTTAAATGCACTCATGTTATAGCCCCCTTTCCTTGATCCACTCTCGAACCTTAATGCCGGATTCAAGGCCATTCACACCAGAAGTTACGATGCGGTCGCCATCGTTTAGGCCAGAGACAATGTGACGTTTTTCATCAATCACGATCGCGACTTTTTCAACGATACCATCACTGTTCACTCGCCAAACTGAGACATCATCGCCATCAGTCATCATGGCAGAAGTCGGGATTTTGGTTGCAGCAGCTTGAGCTGACACAAGATTCACGGTACCAGACATGCCTGGCAAGATGCCGATATCGGTTGGTCTTTCCATCACCATGGTCACTTTATATGAACCCGTTTTAGGGTCAGCTTCTGTATCTACCTCTTGAAACGTCAGTACGTAGGAATTTTCAGGAAACGCATCAAATACCATGGTCGCATCGGTTTCAAACCCAGAAGAAAAGCGCGTAATAAGTTGGTCGGGCAATAAGAAAACGACTTTAAGAATCTGATTGGTTTGAATATTCATGACGCCTTCTTTAGCGGCAATGTACTCATGATTTTCAGCTGGAATAATGGAAATGGTGCCATCATAAGGGGCAACTAAAGTGGTGTAGCGAAGATTCGCATTCGCTTGATTAAGCATCGCGCGAGCTGAATTGTGGTTTGCTTTCGCTTGGTCGAAATCTTGCTCTGACACTACGCGGTCTTTACGCAGTTTGATCGCACGTTGGTACTGAACATCGGCAAGCTGAAAGTTCGCTTTTGCTTGCTTCTCTAGAAGTTGATATTCATCAGGGTTTAGCATGGCGAGTTTGTCGCCTTTCGACACATGCTGACCTGCGGTCACGTCGATGCTCTGTAATAATCCGGGAACGCGGAATGCGAGTACCGCTCTATCACCAGCTTCAGTTGTAGCAGGGAAGTTACGCTCAAAAGCATTGTTACCGACGGAGACTGTGAAGAGTTTGGCGGGTCTAGATTCAGGTTCAGGTACGGGAGGAAGCTCCTTACCACACCCAGACAACCCAGCTAAGGCCGTCAATAGGACAAGGGAGGCTCTATACATTGGTGATCATCCATATCTATAAATATTTTTATAACATAGATTAATCGCATGTAACTTACCAGTCGGCGTAAGATTTATTTAGAGAAAATTATTAAAAAAAATAACGGCTTGGAATAAATTTTCCTAAACCGTCATCTTATATTTTTTAGGTTTTACCGCTACATGTTCTTAAATTCGCGGTTCACTTTAAACGTATCGGATGTGACATAAGCTTCCATGTTGCGGACACTGGTCTCTAACTTCTGGAAATCACCCTCTAAAGTGTTCAATAGTGACTCTGCAGTTTGCCCTTTTTCCCAAGGCTTTTGCTTGAGCGTATGCTCTTGTTTAGCCTTCATTTGGTCGACATACTGAGGTGGTTGTTTTTCAAGCATAAATGTCAAAGCAATATACGCCAATAACACCAAAAAACTACCACCGAGCAGTGCAGCAGAGATAACCATGATACGAACGAGCCAAACTTCAAGGCCGAAATAGTTCGCCAACCCTGCACACACACCAGACAACTTACCGTTAATTGGATCGCGATACAGATCTCTACTCATAGTTTCGTCTCCAGCTAGGTGACTCCGCATCCAGTATTTTCTCTAGCGTTGTTACGCGATCTTGCATCGACTCTGCCTGCGCTGAAAGCTTATGCAGGCGTTGAAGATCCGTTTCCGATAGCCCATTACTGGATTTCTTCTTGCTGCGGTAATGTAAGAATAACCATAGCGGTGCCACGAAGATCAAAAAGACAATCAGTGGACCTGCAATTAGAAATGTGGACATAGACAACTCCTGAATTATTTATCGCGGTTTTCAACTTGTTGCTTCAGCTTCGCTAACTCTTTTTCAATTTCATCTTGAGCTTGTAGTTCTGCAAATTCTTGGTCTAACGATTTTGCATTGCCTGTCTTCGCGTAAACATCCGCTTCAGCTTCTAATTCATCCACTTTACGCGAGAATTGCTCAAACTTCGCCATTGCTTCACTGGTTTTGCTTGAGTGCAGGTGTTTTTGCACATCACGACGATTGCTTGCTGCGTTGTTGCGGATCATCAATGCTTGTTGCTTGGCACGTGTTTCTGCGATCTTAGTTTCAAGCTTACCAATCTCATTCGTTAGTTTCTCAATTGTTTCATGCACTAACGTTTGCTCTGTGTGTAGACTCTTGATGATGTCTTCCAGCTTTTGTTTTTCGATCAACGCCGCTCTCGCTAGATCTTCACGTTGCTTGGTCAGTGCCAGTGTCGCTTTATTCTGCCAATCAAGAATCTGAGTTTCGATAGCTTCAACTTTACGAGCAAGTTCTTTCTTGTCCGCAATAGCTTTTGCTGAGTTAGTGCGAACCTCTACCAATGTATCTTCCATTTCTTGGATGATCAGACGAATCATTTTTTCAGGATCTTCAGCCTTGTCTAATAGTGCGCTGATGTTTGAGTTTACGATGTCTGCAAAGCGAGAAAAAATACCCATGAGGAACTCCTTAATTACAATTGAAGGCAAATGCGTTTTAAATCGTTGTGCGACTCATCACCACTTGCTCGCTAATTTACATTTGTTGTTAAACCTACCATAAGTAATCCAAGTAGCGTGCCAACTTTTAAGGCATTAATTATCAGCCACTTACAATGTAATGGCGATTAACCTGAACCATGCTATGATGAATTTAACCAAGTATTGGTATTTTTCACCATTACAGCCCTTATATGACCTCCACCAGCGCTCAGCTACTACAAGGACCCGCTATGCAGCAGAATCTCATTGGTGAATCACCTAGCTTTCTCTCTGTTTTGGACAAAGTTTCTCAACTGGCTCCAATAGAGAGACCTATTCTGATCATTGGCGAGCGTGGTACAGGTAAGGAGTTGATTGCACAAAGGCTCCATTACCTCTCAAAGCGTTGGGACCAACCCTTGATTTCGCTAAACTGTTCAACACTGAGTGAAGGCTTGATTGATTCAGAGCTGTTTGGTCATGAGTCAGGCTCCTTTACCGGCTCAAAAGGTCGTCACCATGGCCGATTTGAAAGAGCAGAGGGCGGCACACTATTTCTTGATGAACTCGCGACAACGCCCCTTGCAGTTCAAGAGAAACTATTGCGGGTTATTGAATACGGACAATATGAACGTGTTGGTGGACAAAAAGCACTAAGTGCAAATGTAAGGCTGGTGTGTGCGACTAATGCAGACCTACCAGAGATGGCATCTAAGGGCGAATTCAGAGCCGACTTATTAGATAGACTCGCCTTTGATGTGATAACAATTCCTCCGCTCCGTGAACGTAAAGAAGACATCACATTACTGGCCGAATACTACGCTATTAAGATGTGCCGTGAATTAGAGCTTGAGCTATTTGTTGGCTTTGCACCATCTGCTATTGAATCCTTATTGGCATACTCTTGGCCAGGTAATGTCAGGGAGCTCAAGAACGTCATCGAGCGTGCCATCTACCAACATGGCAATAACCCATATCCTATTGAATCTTTGGTATTTAACCCGTTCAAGCCAGCATGGGACACAAATCAAGAATCCTCTCAAGTAATTGGCAATGATCCATCCAACAGCCATACTTCTACTGAGAGCTCGTTTTCTTTGCCTCTTGACTACAAAGCATGGCAAGAACAACAAGATATCAAACTGCTCAATCAAGCTTTAAAACAGAGCAAGTACAACCAAAAACAAGCCGCCGAATTACTCGGGCTCACCTACAACCAATTAAGGGGAATGGTGAGGAAGTACGCGATTGTCGGACAAGGCAGTGAGAAATAGCCACACTCATAGGATTATTATTTGGAGCCGAATAAATAAAATGTTAAATTATCCGGATCTTGAGGCTCCTCTAACGCCTCGTTTCGAAAAGTATTTCTTTTTATGAAAGCACTAATAAGACTATCACTGAGCATCTGCACGCTGAGCTTTTTAGCTGGATGTGGTGAGAGTGTGAATCACGACCAAATTCGTGAAAAAGGCTTCATTTATTGCGGCCAAGGTAATCCTAGTACCTTCAACCCTCAATTGGTTGATAGTGGAATTACAGCAGAATCGCTGAGCCCTCAAATCTTCGACACGCTGCTCACACTCGATCCTATGACCTATCGACCACAACAGAACCTAGCAACAAGCTGGTCTGTCGATAAATCAGGTACTGAATACACTTTCAAACTGCGCCCGAACGTCGCGTTCCAGACCACAGACTGGTTTACGCCAACCCGTTCTATGAACGCGCAAGATGTGGTTTTTAGTTTCGAACGTATCATTGATAGCTCAAACCCATTCCACTATGTGGGCGGCGGTCTATATCCATGGTTTGCTGGCATCGATTTCAAGAACTTGATTGTCGATATCACGGCAGTGGATGACTTAACGGTTAAATTCCAATTAAGTCGACCAGATAATTCTTTTCTAAATAACATCGCGACCAGTTACGCGGTGATCCACTCTAAAGAATACGCAAACCAACTCGTGGCTGCTGATGAGAAGAATGAAATCGACTCTAAGCCAGTTGGTACAGGCCCATTCTATCTGGATGAATATCAAATCAACGACTTGGTGCGTCTTAAAAAGAACAAGCATTACTGGAAAGGTGATGTGCAAATGGACCAAGTGGTTTTCGATACCTCACAACGCGGAACTGGCACACTCGCTAAGTTGCTGCGCAATGAATGTGACGTGTTGAACTCGCCGATCTCTAGCCAGATTCCAATCATTCAAGCACACGAAGAGCTGCAGATATCTGCGACACCAGCGGTTAATGTCTCTTTCATCGCCCTTAATACAGAGCACCCAGCCCTGCGTGATTCTCGCGTACGCAAAGCGCTGAACTTGGCTATCAACCGCCAGAATATTCTTGATTCGGTATACTACGGTACGGGCACCAAGGCTTATACACTGCTGCCGCCGACATCTTGGGCTCATCAGAAAGACAATGTTCAAGTACGCTATGACCGAAACTATGCGATTGCCCTTCTCAAAGAAGCCGGCGTAGAGCCAGGGTTGGAGCTTTCAATGTGGGTACCGCTAGAACCAAGAGCGTACAACCCAAGCCCACGTAAGACTGCTGAGCTTATCCAAGCTAACTTAGCGGACATCGGCATCGAATTGAAACTTTACACTGACGACCGATTCGACCGTACACAGCTGTCTTCAATCGCCTCAACAGATCTGCTACTAACTGGCTGGATTGGTAATACTGGTGACCCTGATAACTTCTTACGTCCCCTACTCTCGTGCAGCTCTGAGCGCGCAGGTCTCAACGTATCGATGTGGTGTAATTCAGACTTTGATTTCCTTCTGGATTTAGCCTTAGAGATCAACCAACAAAGGCACCGTGTAAACTTGTATCGCCAAGCCCAAAACATTCTCAACGAGGAAGTTCCTGTGATCCCTCTGGCTCACGGAGTGCAGTTCCGCGTTCATGATCGTTCACTAACCGGCTTTAAACAAAGCCCGTTCAATGCCCAACCTTTTGATCAAGTCAGAAGAGAGGTGCACTGATGTTTTGGTATACATTAAGACGTATTAACCTGTTCGTTATCACGCTTGCTATCCTGACGATGGTCGGCTTTTCGTTACTGCGACTCGACCAAACCTCACCGTGGGCGATTCAAGATTTCTGGCCGGGTTGGTTAAGCTACGTCACTGAATTGTCGACGCTGAATTTTGGCTTGAGCAAACACGGTACCCCTATCATTGATGAGCTTGTGGTTGTATTCCCAGCCACATTAGAGCTGTGTTTCTTTGCCTTCGTATTAGCGCTTTTGATTGGCATCCCTTTTGGGACCATCGCAGGCATGAGACAAGGTAAATTTGTCGACACCACTATCTCCTTCACCTCGATGGCAGGTTACTCTGCACCAATATTCTGGGTTGCACTATTGATGATCATGGTGTTCTCTCTGCATTTTGAAATGTTCCCTGTTGGCGGTCGATACGATCTACTTTATGAGATTGAACACGTGACTGGCTTTGCGATCATCGATGCCTTTTTTGCTGAAGGTCGCTACCGCGCACACGCTTTGCAAAGTGTCATCGAGCACATGGCGCTGCCGTGTCTTGTTTTAGCATTGGCACCGACGACTCAGGTTATCCGTTTAATGCGAGCATCTGTGGCTGAAGTAATGACGCAGAACTATATCCGTGCGGCACGTATTAAAGGTCTATCAACAAGAGAGATCGTGACTCAGCACGTATTACGAAATGCGATTCCACCGATTATTCCTAAGGTCGGTGTTCAGCTTTCGAGCATGTTAACGCTTGCGATCATCACCGAGTCTATCTTTAACTGGCCGGGGATTGGGCGCTGGCTATTAGACGCATTATCGAATCAAGATTACGTTTCTATTCAAGCTGGCGTAATTGTGGTGGCAACTCTGGTTTTGACTGCAAATATTCTGTCTGATCTACTAGGCGCTATGGTCAACCCACTGGTAAGGAAGGAATGGTATGCTAACAAATAACGTCTACCAGGAAGAACAAATTCCTACCCAGTTTGAGCGCTTCTGGCGTAGCTTCCGCTCTAACAACCTTGCGATGTTTGGCTTGTGGTGTTTGATACTTATCATTCTGGTGACGATCACTTCTCCGTGGTTGGCGCCCCATGATGCACAAGAGCAAACCGGCCATCTACTAACACCACCATCTTGGGATCCAGCAGGTACTGTTGAATACTTCTTGGGTACAGACGATCTAGGCCGAGATATTCTCTCTCGCTTGATCATTGGCTCTCAGCTTACCTTTGGTGCGGCGGTCGTGATTACCTTTATCGCTGCCGTTATTGGCTGTCTCATTGGCGTGCTTGCGGGTATGACGCGTGGTTTGCTATCAAGTACTCTAAACCACCTGCTTGATACGGTGATGTCGATTCCGTCTCTGCTACTAGCAATCATCTTTGTAGCATTCCTTGGCTTTGGCGAGTTCAATATCTTGCTGGCCTTATGTTTGGCATTGATTCCGCGCTTTATTCGCTCGGTCTACATTGCCGTACATGCTGAAGTAGAAAAAGACTATATTCTGGCTTCTCGCCTTGATGGTGCGAACGACTTCTACCTGCTGTGGAACTCGATTCTTCCGAATATTCTTACTGTTGTGGCACTAGAAATTACACTGGCGTTATCGGTCGCAATTCTTGATATCACTGCCTTAGGCTTCCTTGGTCTTGGCGCTCAAGCACCAAGCACAGAATGGGGCTCTATCCTAGGTGATTCTGTAGAACTGATTTATCTCGCACCATGGACAGTAACCCTACCCGGCCTAGCCATTATGTTTACAGTGATTGTGATTAACCTCGTCGGTGAAGGTGTTCGCCAAGCGCTAAATGCAGGAATCGAATAATGCCGTTACTTGATATTCGACATCTAACCATTGAAATTGAGACCCCTCAAGGGATGGTTAAAGCGGTAGATCGAATGAGTATTACCCTCAATGAAGGGGAAATTCGTGGTTTAGTAGGTGAATCAGGCTCTGGTAAAAGCTTGGTTGCTAAAGCGATCGTTGGTGTTTGTAAAGAAAACTGGAAGGTATCCGCTGACCGTATGCGACTCGGGAATGTTGACCTGCTTCAACTAACACCGAAAGAGCGCAGACGTGTTATTGCTCGTGATATTGCGATGATTTTCCAAGAGCCATCAACGTGTCTTGATCCTTCAGAAAAAGTGGGCAATCAACTGATCGAAGCCATTCCCTCACACGCCTTTGAAGGTCGATGGTGGCAACGATTTAAGTGGCGCAAGAAGCAAGCTATCGCACTGTTGCACAAAGTCGGCATCAAAGATCACTCGCGCCTAATGGACAGCTACTCTTACGAGCTCACTGATGGTGAGTGTCAAAAGGTGATGATCGCGATGGCGATCGCGGCCAAGCCGAAGGTCTTGATTGCCGATGAACCGACCAACGACTTGGATCCTATTACCCAGTCTCAGATCTTGCGATTATTGAGCCGTATGAATCAGCTCCATAACACGACCATTATCCTGATCGGCCATGACTTAACGACCATCACTCAATGGGCGACTCGAATTACCGTTATGTACTGTGGTCAGTCTGTTGAATCTGCGGATACGCAAAAACTGTTGGATGCACCAAAGCACCCATACACTGTGGCTCTGTTGAAAGCGATGCCAGACTTTAACGACTGGATCCCACACAAAGAGAAGCTTCAGTCGCTACCAGGGTCGATTCCTCCACTACAGCATCTTCCTATTGGTTGTCGATTGGGTCCACGTTGCCCTTACGCGCAAAGACAGTGTGTGGAAATCCCACACACTAAACGAATCAAAAACCATAAGTTTAACTGTCATTTCCCTCTGAATATGGAGAAGAAAAAGAAATCATGAGTGCATTATTAGAAGTCAGTGAATTATCTAAAGACTTTACGACTCGCTCTGGTCTTTTCCGTAAAAAGATTCATCAAGCGGTGAAGCCGGTAAGCTTTACGCTTGAAGCAGGCCAAACGATCGGTTTTATTGGTCAGAACGGCTCTGGGAAATCGACATTAGCAAGAATGCTAGCAGGTATGGTAGAACCGACTGCGGGTGAGATTCGTGTAAACGGTGAAAAGCTGGAACACAAAGACTACTCAACTCGCTGTAAGTTGATTCGCATGATCTTCCAAGATCCCAATACATCGCTTAACCCACGCATTCAGATTGGTCGTATTCTTGAAGGTCCTTTGAAGCGAAACACCAACATGCCACCAGAAGCCCGTATGCGCCGTGTAAAGGACACACTCTTACGTGTAGGTCTTTTACCAGAGCATGCTTACTTCTACCCTCAGATGCTTGCTGCTGGCCAGAAACAAAGGGTTTGTCTAGCTCGTGCCTTGATACTTCAGCCATCAATCATTGTCGCTGACGAAGCTTTGAACGGTCTAGATATGGCAATGCGTTCTCAGATCATCAACCTGTTCTTAGAACTGCAAGAAGAGATGGGCGTATCCTTCGTCTACGTATCTCAACACCTTGGCATTGTTAAGCACATCACCGATAAGATCATCGTGATGCATGAAGGTGATGTGGTTGAGAGTGGGGACACCGATGAAGTGCTGACCAACCCAAGTCACCAAATCACTCAAAGGCTGGTTGAGAGCCATTTCTCGAAAGCGCCAAACCACTAGTCTGAAACTACTAAGCTAGAACCAAGCTATGTTGAGTAGGAGGGAAAGTATGTTACGAACCGCTTCAATACTTCCCCTCTTGCTTGTTAGCCTCTCGTTTAAAGCGGCAAGCACACCACTGACTTGGTTAGATAGAGCCTTCATAGAAACCGCGTTTTATAACGTGGCACTGCAACACGAATACTCCTCAGGAACAAAACCACTAGCCAAATGGCAGCAACCGATCAAAATTTGGATTAACCATCGTGTCGGCGATAAAGAGCTTCATCAAGAACTCGCCGAACTGCATATCCAGCACTTAGCTCAAGTGACTCAACACCCCATTTCACTCGTCAATAAAGAATCTGAAGCGAACGTTAAGTGGATATACACCAGACAAAGCAAGTGGATTTCGGAATCCAAACGAATACTCAATCTCAAATCGACCAAACACCTAAACAGTGCGATTTGCACAGCAGGCTATCGAACTAACGCAAAAGGTGAAATTGTCTATGCAGGAATCATTATTCCTGTTGATCAGGCTAGGTCACGAGGAAAACTTGTCGCCTGTATCGTAGAAGAAATCACACAAGTTCTTGGGCTTCCAAATGATTCAGATACAGCCTACCCTTCCATCTTCAACGATCATACGCCAGAGGATCTACTTTCACCGTTAGATGTGGTGCTACTTCAGTTACTCTACGAACCAGAGTTAAAACCTGGGATGACCAAAGCACAAGTAAAACCCATTGTGCGAAAAATTTTGAAGAGGTATCAAGAGACGGGTGTACTTAAACGGGCACCAAACACTGCACAGCAAGCACCTTTGTATCAGTTGATTGGATATTAGTACGCGAGATAGTAGTTGTGTTACTTGGGGAACGCTGCAACAGCAAACAGGATTAAAGCGTTGCCTAACAGAAGGCAACGCTGACTTATGATGTGACGAGAAGATTAACGCTTAGCAGCCTGTTTCTTCAGCTCAAAGTCGAATTCATCAGGGAACAGGATAACGCCTTCTTCTTGCTCATTAGGGAATACAACCACAGCAAGTTCATCGTCTTCTAGACCATTCGTCCAGCGGCTGTGCCATTTGTTTAATGAGATAGACTCAGCCTTACACTCAGCCCAGTCACCTGTCGCCCATGACTCAGCAAACTCTTGGTTTGGCCATACAGGAACGCAGTCTTCGTCTTCTGTGTTTAGCATTACACAACCGTGCTCATCGGTTAAGATCCATACTTCACGGTTTGCTACGATTTCTTTCACACAGTACTTTAGGCGTTGCTCACCCGTGTACTTATTGATTTCAGCGATTCTTTTATCGTCTAGCTGTGTAGTCATCTTAATTTCCTACTTTAGTCAGTAACTTTACGCTTAAAGTTATTTTATGCAGAGTGATTTTAACTGCAAATATTATCGATGAAGAAAAGTGCTTACTTCAAAGAAAAACGCCTGCTAAGTTAGCAGGCGTTTGTTATTAAGTGACTTGATTAAACAAGCTCACCTTGTAGCCAAGGCCAGCCTTGCTTCTTACGGCTTAATGTATTTTCCATCATTAGCATGCCGTCTTTTTCGTGCTTAACCAATTTCTCAGCCCACTCACCTTTGTAAAGTAGACGAGTTTGAGCTGTAGTGATGTCAGTAAGCATTACAGCAGCGAATGCTAGACCGTCTTTCTCACAACGCTCTTCAAGATCCGCTTCAAGTGCTTCGATCATGCCATCTACTTGCTCAAGAGTCGCAAGCTCAACTTGACCAACAACAACATCGCGACCGTTGAATGGGTAGCCTTTAAGGTCTTTTTCTACTAGCTGTGCAGCAGATAGGCCTTCAATGTTTGTTTTAGCAATTAGAAGTGCTTTGATGAATGCATCAACGTCGTCTACGCCAGCGATTTCAGCAAGTTCAGCAACCGCGTCTTTGTCTTTTTGAGTACAAGTTGGAGATGCGAAACCAACAGTGTCTGAAAGGATTGCAGACATCATTAGCTTAGCGATTTGTTGAGAGATAGCGTGACCTTCAATCTTGAACATGTTGAAAAGTACTGTGTTAGTACAACCAACAGGCCAGATCCAAGCTTCCATTGGGTTAACTGTCATCACGTCGCCTAGACGGTGGTGATCGACAATACCTAGGATCTCTGCGTCAGCAACATCGTCTGGTGCTTGTGCTAGATCTGAGTAGTCTACTAGCCAGATTTTCTCACCAGCAACAGAAGTACGAAGTTCTGGCATTTCTGCACCAGCAACTTCAAGAATGTGTTGAGTTTCGCGGTTGATCTCGCCTTGGCGAATTGGTGTCGCTTCCTCGCCACGAGCTTTAAGAAGCTCTGTTGCAACTAACGCACTACAAATACTGTCACTATCAGGGTTTTTGTGACCAACAACTAAAATCATGTTTCTTCCTATTACACTAACAATTACGACTCTACCTATAGAGCCTCTCTTTATTAGGCACACTTTACCTTATTTTTTTAGTTTGGTCATGTTTCGTCGATTTTCCCCACTTCAAGAATAGAGAAAAAACCCAAGAATGCAATTGATAATTATTATCATTCGTATATATTAATCTTTAGACACCTATTTTTGAGTAACACCTATGGATCGACTAATCTCATTTTTACCAAGTAGTAGCACTGCGAAAACCACTCAGTTTTCACTCTCTTTCAAGCGACTGCTTTTGCCTATTTCACTTGCCGCTCTAGTTGCAGCACCGGCTACGCGAGAGCTTACGGTAACCACCTTATCTGACGCGTTCTGGGCCGTGTCTTGTTATGTTGCTCTAACCCTGGCGGTCTATCACTGGCTAGCTCTCTACATCAACAAAGACAACGTATTCAGTAAGTTGGTCCATCAATCTCGCTCCAACCAAGTTGTATTTGCCGCTCTGATGGGTGCGCTGCCCGGTTGTGGTGGTGCTATCGTGGTAACCACACAATTTATCTCAGGTAAGCTCGGTTTCGGTGCTGTTGTCGCTGTGTTGGTGTCCACTATGGGCGATGCAGCCTTTCTACTCATCGCCAGCGAACCGAAAACAGGCCTCGCTATGATGGCAATGGGTGTCATCGTCGGTACGGCTTCAGGCCGAATCATCAACCTATTCCACGCCGATGACTTTTTACGCCCTAAACAAGTTGAGAATAATGAACCTGTTAGAAGCTGTTCATCGCAATCACAAGACAAAGAAGCCGTTTCTAAAAAAGCGATCAATTTGCAAGGTTACTTGTGGTCAGTATTGATTATCCCAGGCGCTGCGGTTGCCCTACTCGGCTCATTTCAAGTCGATGTCAATCAACTGCTCGCTTTACCAGAGATGTCGATGGAATGGCTTGGCGCTATCTTGTTGATTAGCTCGATGTTTTTGTGGGGACTCACACGTGAGATCAAAGACTACAAATCAGCGGTAAGTGAAGACGAAAAATGTCTAGGATCTCACCCGCTACAAAAAACAGCACAGGATACGAACTTTGTTACAGCCTGGGTCGTGGTTGCTTTTCTGTTTTTTGAGTTCGGTTCTGTGATAGCAAATGTTGATTTTGCGACGCTATTCTCAAGCTGGGGAATGATGCTCCCCCTGGCTGGGGTCCTGATGGGTTTGCTACCGGGCTGTGGACCACAATTATTGGTGACTAGTCTTTACCTTTCAGGCGCACTTCCTCTTTCAGCTCAGGTAGGCAATGCAATTTCAAATGATGGTGATGCCCTGTTCCCTGCCATTGCGATGGCACCTAAAGCCGCACTGGTCGCGACCTTGTACTCCAGTGTACCCGCTCTAATCTGTGCGTACGGTTATTGGTTCATTTTCGAGATTTAAATCTTACAGCTCGATAGGTCTCTATTAGGTCGGTACTTGGTATCGACCTTTTTGCTTTCTCGTACTTTGTCATCCTAACCACCACTTACAGCCGCTCTTATCTAAGGACAGACTCTAACCAGTAAGCTTCTCATTCCTCACCTCTCAATACGCTTCTAAACACGCCACACCGATACTTTTCTGTAAATACAACTTAGATAGCTAAAAAACAAAAAGCCCCTGTAAGAGTGCTTACAGGGGCTTTAATTTAAACGTTTATCTCAGAACTTAAGTCGAAACTTAAGATACTTCGATTGGACCGCCGAATGAAGTTACTGGAGGCAGTTTGCCTTGGAACTTCTCGAAGTCTACCAAACATGTGTTTGCTGACGTCGCTTGAGCTAGCTCAGAAGTACCGATGTCTTGAGTCAGTGTGTTTGGATCGCCGTATGTATCTAGCGCGCCCACTTTCTCGTTGATCGGACCGTACCAAGCACCTTCTTCGATACGTACAACACCAGGAGCGTAGCTATCCATTAGAACAGCACCTGCTAGTAGTTGACCACGGTCGTTAAACACACGTACTACGTCACCGTCTTTGATGCCTTTCTTCTTAGCATCAACTGGGTTGATGTAGATTGGCTCACGGCCTTGTACCGCGTAAGTCGCACGCCACTCTTCAGATTCACACATCTGAGAGTGAAGACGCTTGTCTGGGTGACAAGATTGTAGCCAGTACGGGTGTTTATCAGAGCCTGGACCACCGTGTGAACGTTCAGATTTCTCGAACCACATTGGGTGTTCTTGACAGTGCTCGTAGCCCATGTTGCCAACAGTACGGCTTGTGATTTCGATGAAACCAGAAGGTGTACCTAGTGCGTTGATCTCTGGATCTTCACGGAATGAAGCGTGACGAGTCCATGGCTTACCTTTACCGAAGTCTAGGAAACCTTTTTCCCAGAACTCAGCGAACTCAGGCATTTCGAAGCTGCCTTCGTTTGCTGCGCGACATTCGTCGTACAGAGATTTAACCCACTGCATTTCGTCCATACCACGCGTGTAATCGTCGTAACGACCCCAACGCTTAGTTAGGCTAGACATGATCTCGAAGTCAGTCTTAGACTGGAACAGAGGATCCACTAGTTTGTGCATAGCGATCAAACCACGACCAGAGTATGCGCCGTAACCATCGATATCGTTACGTTCCCACTGAGTACATGCAGGAAGCACGATGTCAGAGTGACGACAAGTTGCAGTCCAAGCGAAATCAACAGCCACTACAGTTTGTAGGCTCTTGAATGCTTTACGCATCTTGTTGCGATCTTGGTGGTGGTGCCACGGGTTGTTACCACTGAATACCATCATCTTGATATCAGGTAATGTTACCGTTGCGCCATTCGCTTTGATCTTCTTACCAGGCTCTAGCAAGCTATCAACCCAACGAGCAACTGGGATTACGCGGCTGTAACCGTTGTAATCTGTGTTTGTGTACTTAGGCTTCTGACCTTGGTCGATGTTCAGCGGGAAAGAACCCGGAGCAGCGAAACCAGTTGAAGATACACCGATACCTGAGTAGTGGTGACCGTAAGAGATACCACCGCCAGGTAGACCGATTTGGCCAACCATTGCCGCGATAACTGCACACATCCAGTAAGGCTGTTCACCGTGTTGTTGACGCTGGATACTCCAACCAACAAGAATCTGTGTACGACCGTTAACCAGCATCTTAGCGAAGTCACGGATAGAATCCGCGCTAGCGCCACAGATAGCAGCAGCCCACTCAGGAGTCTTCTCAACTTTATCTTTCGTTTCACCTTGAACGTACTTGATGAAGTCTTCAAAACCTAGACAGTAAGTTTCGATGAACTTCTTGTCGTATAGACCTTCATTGTAAAGTACGTGAGCAACACCAAGCATGAACGCCACATCAGTTTGTGGGTTGATGTAGAACTGCTCGTTTTCTAGGTAACGACCTGTTTTGTTCTTAACAGGGTCAACCGAAACAACGTTGATTTCTTTCTTAGCAACTTTTTCTTTCAGCTGTTCTAGGTATGCGAACGACTCGTGAGTCTCACATGTCCAACCTACTTGAAGGTTTTTAACTGGATCGTTACCCCAAAGAACAATGTTGTCACTGTTTTCTAGGATAAGTTCCCAAGATGTACCTTGTGCATAAACTTCAGTAGAACCTAGTACGTAAGGCATGATCGTTTGACCAGCACCTGTCGAGTAGTCACCGATTTTCTTCACAGAGTATCCGTGAAGCGCCATTGCACGTTGCATGTGGTTAGTACAGCTGTGGAACTGACCAGTTTGTCTCCAACCAGTTTGACCTGTGTGAAGTGCCCATGGACCGTAATCTTTCTGTACGCGCTCTAGTTCGCGGTAAACAAGGTCTAGTGCCTCATCCCAAGTCACACGAATAAAGCGGTTGTTACCACGCGTGTCTGCGCTGTATTTATGCTTCTTAAACCAATCTAGGCGAACCATTGGGTAACGCACACGAGATGGGCTGTAGATAATACCCTTGATACCTTTCAGCATTTCAGTTGGGTGCTGATCGATTTCTAGAGGTTTAATTTCTTGTACTTTACCCGCGTAAACGCGAGCTCGGAATGCACCCCAGTGAGAACCAGAGACTTTCCATGTGCCGTCTGTTTCTGCAGCAGATGCTGAAGCCGACGCCAATAAGCTTGGACCGATAACCGATGCCGCACTAGTCGTTGCGACACCTTTCAGAAAACTTCTTCTTGTAATTGCCATTGTGTTACTCCAATTGACGTCTTATTAGTGATGGCCTTCAGAAAAATCTGATGAGTGCTTCTGTAGATACTTAAGAACCAATGCTTCTGTATCTGTGTCGAAGTTAACGAATGCAATCATACCATCTAGCATGCCTACCCAACCGTTAGCACTGAAGTGCGCTTCATCTGGTTGTGAGTGACAAGTTGAACAGTTAGATTGGTACGCTTGACCAGCTGCGTTCCAGATTGGATCGAAGTTATCAACCATAGACTCTTTCTTCATCCAAAGTGCTAGGTTAACTTCTTCCCATGGAAGGCCAGTTAGCTCATCTTCTTTCTTCTCACCAACAGTGATTACGTCACTTTGAGATACTTCTTTCGTCAAGATCGCCGTTGAAATGTTCATACCGAAGTCTTCTTGGATTACACGTCCGAAGCCTTTCGCTTTACGCCAACCGTCGATTTGAATCTTGATCATGTCGCCTTTCTCGTCGATAACAGCAACTTTACTTGCAGGGCTTAGTAGACCTGCTTCAACTGTTGCAGTCTCATCCGTGTACATTGGAAGGTGACGAATTGAAATCACTTCTGCACCGTTCGAGTAAGAAGTGCTGTTAGCAACTTGCTCAAGCTCACCAACGATACCACTTGCCGATTCCATATCTAATGGAAGGTTGTGTGCAATACCCTTGTGACAGTCAACACAGCTTTGGTCACGCTCTGCTGCATTCTTCATTTGAATACGCGCAGTAGGACGCATGTTTTCAAAATCCATTGAATCGTAGTTGTGACAGTTTTTACACTCTAGAGATTTGTTTGCAGAGAAACGATCCCATTCGTGTTTTGCCAACTCGATACGACGTGCTTCGAATTTTTCAGGTGTATCTAGGTCACCGAAAACTTGTGCGAATACTTCTTTAGATGCTTGCATCTTACGAGCGATTTTTGCTGTCCATTCGTGAGGAACGTGACAATCAGGACAAGTAGCACGAACACCAGATGTATTTTTCCAGTGAACGGTTTCTTGTAGCTCTACGTATACGTTGTCACGCATAGTGTGACAGCTGATACAGAATTCTTCTGTGTTAGTGTGTTCTAAAGCGGTGTTGAAACCACCCCAGAAGATTACACCCGCGATAAAACCACCCATGGTTAGTACACCAAGGCTGATGTGTACTGCAGGGCGAGTCATAGTGCGCCACAGTTTAACTAAAAATGACTTCATGATTAGCTCTCTTAAATATTTGGTCTAAAAAATGTTGTTACGTGAGGGCATTACATGCCGCCGTGAGCACCTGGAGGTCCGAATACGAACACTTGAAGCGCCCAAACTAAGAAGCCGTAGCCACCTACAAAAGCAACACTCAACACAGGAAAGAGAACCACTGCGATGAAGAGGAATGACTTCCACTCCAGCGAGCGTTTTTCGCCAGTTTCAATTTTATTAACATCACTCATACATTTTGCCTATTTTGTATTTAGTAATTTCGATAAGCCCATTCTAAGGGGCTAAAGTTCATCAGTTTCTAACAACAAATTTTAGACCATACTCAAAGTAGGGTTCAATGAAATCTCCCGTTATAACCCTTGCTAATCAATACTTTTTTGAGCTCATCCAGAGTTGTTTTCAGTTAAAGAAACATATTAAAAAGTATTAACAAATGTGAAGAATTAAGTATATTTCACAAATGTTAAAAGCCAACACTTATGAAACTCTATTGTAACTAATTTTAACGTTTTACCTACTAAGTAGTAGCTAAAAATGCATCAAACAACCAAGGTTTTGTACTGCAATTGTTAAATTCTTGCGTAACAATTGAATCAAAAACCCGTAGGCTGAAATGCATCATTTGGCACTTTCAGATATGATGTGTGTCCAATAAAAAGGAAGCACTATGCAAGACGTTATCGACATATCTTGGTGGCAGTTACTGCTATTTAGCTCACTTCTCATCTTACCGATCACCATTAATCACAAGCTGAAATTAGGTCTAGGTAAAGAGGCTTCTATAAGTATTGTGCGCATGGCTGTACAGCTCTTTCTGGTAGGGCTTTATCTAGAGTACCTATTTACTCTAAATAGCTTATGGGTCAATTTACTGTGGTTGTTTGCCATGATAGTCGTCGGAGCAAGTTCCATTGTCGAAAAATCTAAGCTGCCTAGAAAGCTGCTACTTGGCCCAGTTGCTGTTGGTCTTGCTGTAACGTGCGTACCCATTGTTTTGTTTATCTGCTTCTTTATCATCAAGCCGACACCATTGTTTAGTGCACAATACCTTATCCCCATTGCAGGGATGCTTTTAGGTAATAGCTTGAGCAGTAATATAGTGGCATTACAGAACTTGTTTGGCGCTTTCGAAACACAGAAATCAGAATATGAAGCAGCTATAGCCCTAGGAGCCGCACCGAGTTACGCAGCCGCGCCATTTGTACGCAATGCAATACAGAAGGCGATGTCACCAATTATGGCGTCAATGGCCATTACCGGCTTAGTAACGCTACCAGGAATGATGACAGGACAAATTCTAGGTGGAGCTTCACCAATGATCGCTATTAAATATCAACTGATGATCATGCTGGCTATTTTTGTCATGATGAGTTGCTCTTTGGCGCTTGCGTTACACCTATCTTTGAAGACATCACTGACCAAAGAAGGTCGAGTTCTTGCACAAATTCAGGCTTCTAAATAGCCGCTCCCCTACCATGAGATCTGGTTACTCACTGAATTTGAGACAGGTTATCCACAGAAACTGTGGATAACCAAATCAATATAGATCCTTTTTTATCCAACTCCCCCACCCAAAAGATCATTTCCTTTGATCCTTCGTTAATTTCAACGACATATACACATATGTAGATCGTAGTGGCTAGGCCTTCTCTTCTTCACGAGAGAATCCCATGACATGGTTTTCCACAAATAAAAAACGGCCTGCAATGCAGGCCGTCTTTTTAGTGTCACAGTCAGTTCGGTGCAATCACCGAGCTTGAATTAGTCGCGTAGATAAATCATCCAATACCACATGCCAACAAAGATACCACCACCGATGATATTACCTAAAGTCACAGGCAGCAGGTTATTGGTCAAAAAATCCATCATATTAAGGTCAACATAGTCTGCAGGGTTTGCGCCAGTCATCGTCCAGAACTCAGTAGGAGCGAATGTCTTAATGCCGATAGCAAGCGGTACTTGGAACATATTCGCAATACAGTGCTCAAAGCCTGATGATACAAACATCGCAACTGGCAAGATCATTACCGCGATTTTGTCAGTCAGCGTGCGTCCACTGAAAGTCATCCACACCGCAATACAAACCAACACGTTACACATGATGCCTAGCGCGACAGCTTGGATAAAATCGTGATGCATCTTATGTTGAGAAATCGCCATCGCGTTTAAACCAACTTGCCCATGATCAAACATGTATTGCTTAGTCAATAGCATACAAGTTACGAGCAATAGTGCCCCAATCAGGTTACCAATATAAACCGTCGCCCAGTTCTTAATTAGTGTTTTCCAAGTGATTTTACCACTTGCACGAGCCACCAAAGTAAGTACAGAACTTGTAAACAGTTCACCACCAGTGACAACAACAAGAATTAAGCCCAAGCTAAATGCTAGACCGCCCAACAGGCGAGTGATACCCCATGGCAAATCGCCAGCACCAGTAGTAACGATGGTGTAAAACACAAACGCAATACCGATATGGATACCAGCTGAAATCGCTAGTAGAAAAGATTTGATTGGATCTTTAGTTGCTTTACCTACGCCAATATCTGCAGCGCGCTCAGCCATTTGTGGCGGTAATAATGAGTCAAATTGGTTTAGATTCATGATGATTTACATTTTGAAACATGTCGTCGGGAGCGCGATAATCCTCTCTTTCATTTCTGAATTCAAGAGCTATTTTTGACTCAAATTCCGCTCAACAACCAAGAATATGCAAAACTCACAATGATATTGAAATTTCATACGACTTTAGTAGTAAAAGCAAAACTGTGATGAATGAAAACCTGTTACCAATAAAAACAACACATCTTTAAATATCAACAAGTTACGTTAAAACAATAAAAATGACGTACACTAAAAACGTATTTTTAGGGCTTTTGCATCCAGATTTTGACATAGATCAACAGAACGTAAAAAAGCGCCCTCAGGCGCTTTTAACTCAGTCACAGATTAAGAGATTTGTTGTCCTAAACCGACGGGTCAACCACTTCATCTGATACCGATTCTAATCTTGTATCTTCAAGATCTGATTCAGTGTTAGTGGGCGTCAGTTCAGAATCACTTTCATTAGCGACCTTCCCGCCTAGAGTCTTCAAACTATCCACCAGCTCTTCCAAGCTCTTAATATGTGCATCACTCTTGGCTACTTGTTCGTCTAGCAGTTCACTACGTTTTGTTGCCTCAGACAATTGTTGAGCCTGTAGCTGGTTTTCTCTTTCTAACTGCGCGAGCTGGCCAGTTAAAGATTCAATCTCAGATTTTAGCATGGCTGTCATATCTGAACTTTTAAGCTCATTTATACTTGAAACAATCTTCTGAGACTGAAGACGCAGTACTACGTCACGATAATCTTCTTCATTGATCGCCTGTGAGATGCTCAGTAACTGATTCTCAGCATTCAGCACCGATTGTTCGAACTTGTCCCCTTTAACACTCGCAAGTACTTTTACTTCATGAGCAACGCTTCGTACGTGGTCCAACTCAAACTCTGCGGCTTTTACTGCGTCTTCGATAATCGACTTTTCACGAGGGCTCGCTTTGACCTGATTCTCAGCTAGTGTGATTTGTGCAGCGGCCTTAGCAAAAGTCAACGGTACGACATCGTCAAAGTCTTCATCTTCTAAGTACTCTAATTCGTCTTTAAGCGGTTCGATGTATTTCTTGTGTGCAACTTTCACTTCCAACAAGCGTGCATTATTAAGGAACTCAACTTGAGCTTCTTGAGCATCCTCTAGTTCATCGACTAACACATACTCAAATAGCTCGCTGTATTCTGAATACAATCGTTTGTAACTCGAAGCGAACATAGTGTCAGCACCAAGATATTTGAGGTAATCCATTTGCACGATCGAATCGGCAAGCACCCTATCCGCCTTTTCCTTAAGCACGAGAATCGCATCATAGTTTGATTTGATTAACGCAATCTTCTCATCGAAGGCTTCAGCGTAAGTTAAGCTCGAGAAGATTGAATAACTCTTAGTAAGACGCGTCTCGTCTTTGAGTAAATCGGCATAAATACTTTCCGCGTCTTCCCATGCGTCGAGAAGTTCATTGTAATTCTCTGGAGCATAAAGAGACAATTGAGCGTGGTTTTCCAGCTTTGACTGCCACTCTGTATAGACAACTTGTACAGAATGAAACGAACGGACCTCTACTGCAGATTCATTGTTGTTTGTGGTTTGACTTGCGTCTGTCTGCTCTGAGGGTGTGCTTTGACAACCTGAGATTGCAAATAGCATACTAATTACCAATGCTAATTTGTTCGCTCTCACTGATGCATTTCCTTTTTTGTACAATATTAGCCGAATGCAATATATTTCTAGTCACACAATATATTACAACCACTTAGCAATAAACATCATTCGCCATTTAAGTGGGCACAAATCACTCAATACAACCAAAATAAGTTCACCATACGACGATTAATCATTCAATTTGGTATCAGTTATCAAATCTATTTATTTGCTGTTGCCTGAGCCGAGAATGCGCACTAAGGTGAAGGTAGAGAACGTTATGAATATATAGGTTAATTATGAAGTACACCGCTGAACATATTGCTGATTTAAACCTCCTTCTTCAATTTGATGTAAGTAGCGCAGCTACGGGTATTAAAGTTCATCAAGAGGCTAGCCAAGAAACTCAAGACGCTGTTAAGCGCCTATTCGAAAAGAACCTTTGTACTCAACCAGACGGCGGTTACCTAACCGATGAAGGTATTGAGATGGCAGAGCGTGCAGACAAGCTGCTTCGCGTACTTAAATAAAGCGCGACTGTTATTGTAAAAACTCCACTTGCTTCGGCCGTGGAGTTTTTTCATTTTTGGCCAAAGGTTTGTTAGGCTTATTGTAAATCCATCAATTTCAGTTGTGAGGAACAGATGGCTTCTATATTTATTGTTGGTGCTGGATGGGTAGGCGCGCCTTTATCTGAACACCTAGAGAGACATGGTAACCGCGTCGTCGTCACTAAAACGACCCAAGCAGGTGCAGATACGATCGGCAGTGAACGTATTCCCTGCGAAGTATTCAGCTTTGATTCGTCAAACTCAGACCAAACCGTCGGACAACTCTATTCTTTACTGCTCGAACACAATACCGAGATCGTGATTGGGAGCTTCCCTCCTGGTTTTAGAAAAGGCGCTGGTAAAGAGTATGCCGACTATTGGCAGCTACTGACTAAAGCTTGTCAGCAAGCCAATGTTAAGAAGCTAATTATGGTCAGTTCAACAACGGTGTACCCAACTAAACCGGGTATCTTGTACGAGCATGACGCATCACTCGCGCTTGCAAACGGTGACAGCGATGATGCTTGCACATTTTCCGATAACGCGCGAATCATGCTTCAAGCTGAGCAGTCAGTGATAGATTCTAGTATTGATTACACCATTCTTCGCTTTAGTGGATTAATTGGCCCAAATCGCCACCCGTCGCGCTTTGCCAGTAAACTCAAACAAGTGAGTAACCAAGCCCCTGCGAATATGCTGCACCTTGATGATGCTATTGGCGCGGTTGACTTTGCGATTAGCCACCTGCATAACGAAATCGCAAATGTAACGACACCAAACACGGTAAGCAAAGCTGAGTTCTACGCTGCCGCTTTAAAAAGTGCCAACAGTAGTGAGCCACTTCCGCCTGTTGTTAATGAACCAGATAAACTGATTTCTTCGAAAAAGATCCTCGATTTAGGTTATTCATTTAAATTTGAATCCACATTGGACGCTCTTCATGACTAAGCCATCCTCAAAGAACCTACACCGCTCAATCGATACCCTTTGGAATTTCATGTCTATGGGACACAAGGTTGAGCCTTCAGATTGCATTTTTGTATTGTGCAGTAACGACACTCGCGTTGCTGAATATGCTGCTGAGCTTTATCAGCAAAAGGTCGCGCCTTATATCGTGTTTTCTGGAGGCGTCGGAAGATTTACTGAAGGCAGTTTTGAACGCTCAGAAGCTGAAACTTTTGCAGCCATTGCTAGAGACTGTGGCGTGCCTGATTCTAACATCGTCATCGAAAAGCACGCGACAAATACGGGAGAGAATGTCCGTTTCACACACGAGTTACTTACTGAGCTAGGATTATCTCCTAAAAGGCTGACCTTAGTGCAGAAGCCCTTTATGGAGAAGCGAACCTACGCGACCTTCAGCAAGCAATGGCCTGAAGACACAGCGGAAATAACAGTCACTTCCAAATGGCAGGACTGGGTCGATTACTTTAATGAGGAGTTGCCATTAGATATGGTGCTAGGCGCGTTGGTGGCCGATTTTGAACGCATCAAATCGTACCCCGCTAAAGGTTTCCAGATTGAAATGCCAATCCCTGAGGAAGTGGATCACGCCTATCAAGCGATCAAGAAGCTCGGCTTTGAATAGATAGCGATAACCAATGAGAAAACAAAAACGGTGGCACTAAGCCACCGTTTCTTTTTTATCACTTTGCCTTTCAGCTATTGCCACAGCACTTGAGACGCGTTTACTTACCTAGCGCTTCTTTGTAGTGAAGACGACACACAGACACGTATTTGTCGTTGCCACCTATTGCCACTTGATCACCCTCTGCAATCGCGACACCGTGCTCATCAGTACGAATTACCATATTCGCTTTGCGGCCACAGTGACAGATAGTTTTAAGCTCAACCAGTTTATCTGCCCAAGACAGCAAGTAACGGCTGCCTTCAAATAACTCACCTAGGAAATCGGTACGTAAACCGTAGCACAGTACAGGAATATGCAGTTTATCAACCACTTCTGTTAGCTGATATACCTGCTCTTTCGACAAGAATTGACACTCATCGATCAGTACACAGTGACGCTTTTCTTCCTCGTTCAGCTCGTTAATCGCTTCGAAAAGATTCGTGTCATTCTTAAAAAGCTGCGCTTCAGACTGCAGACCAATTCGAGAGCTCACTTTACCAATACCGTAGCGGTCATCGAGTGCCGCTGTAAAGATCACAGGCGTCATGCCGCGCTCTTGGTAGTTGAATGAAGATTGAAGAAGCGTTGTCGATTTACCCGCATTCATTGCTGAGTAGTAAAAATACATCTGAGCCACAGAAATATTCCTGTTTAATAAAGTTGAATATAGAAAAGATGAAATTAGAGAATTTTTGCTAGAAAAAAGGGCTGAAAATCAGCCCTTTTTTATAAGATTTACTTACGACGCCAAGTCGTACCTTCTGGGCCATCTTCCAGAACGATACCTAATTCGTTTAACTTATCACGTGCAAGGTCAGCATTTGCCCAATCCTTAGAAGCACGAGAGTCGTTGCGCAGTTTGATCAGAGCTTCGATTTCAGCCACTTCGTCATCATTACCAGCGGCATCACCTTGTAGGAAAGCTTCTGGGTCTTGGTGAAGAATACCGATAATATCCGCTAGTTCACGCATCAATGCGCCAAGTCCACTTGCTTTTTCAATGCTTTCTGTCTTGATGCGGTTGATTTCACGAGCCATTTCAAACAGCACTGAGTATGCTTCTGGCGTGTTGAAGTCATCGTTCATCGCAGTAGAGAAACGAGTTACGTACTCTTCACCACCAGCTGGTGCAGCAGTAAGATCTAGACCACGAAGTGAAGTGTATAGACGCTCAAGTGATGCACGAGCTTGGTTCAAGTTATCTTCGCTGTAGTTAAGTTGGCTACGGTAGTGACCAGACATTAGGAAGTAACGAACCGTTTCAGCATCGTAATGCGCCAGCACGTCACGAATAGTGAAGAAGTTACCTAGAGACTTAGACATCTTCTCTTTATCTACCATCACCATGCCACTGTGCATCCAAGTATTTACATACTGAGTGCCGTGTGCACAGCAAGATTGTGCGATCTCGTTCTCGTGGTGTGGGAACTGCAGATCCGAACCGCCACCGTGGATATCGAAGTGGTTGCCAAGAATAGACGAGTTCATTGCTGAACATTCAATGTGCCAACCTGGACGACCTGGACCCCATGGCGATTCCCATGTTGGTTCACCTGGCTTAGACATTTTCCAAAGAACGAAGTCTAATGGGCTACGTTTTGCTGATTCAACATCAACACGCGCACCAGCTTGAAGTTGCTCTAGGTCCTGCTTAGAAAGCTTACCGTACTCGTCAAACTTCTTAACTTCGAACATTACGTCGCCGTTGCTTGCTACGTAAGCAAAACCACGTTCAATCAGCTTTTCAACAAGCTCGATGATTTCTGTGATGAATTCCGTCGCACGAGGCTCAACATCTGGACGCTTCATGTTCAACGCATCGAAGTCAGCGTGCATTTCACCGATTAGGCGCTCAGTTAGAGAATCACAAGACTCGCCGTTTTCGTTCGCACGCTTAATGATTTTGTCGTCGATGTCTGTGATGTTGCGAACAAACGTTAGGTCATAACCTAAGTAACGCAGGTAGCGAGTCACAACGTCGAAAGAAACGAACGTACGGCCATGACCAATATGACAGAGATCGTAGATGGTTACCCCACAGACATACATGCCGACTTTGCCAGCTGTAATTGGTTTGAATTCCTCTTTCTGTCTTGTGAGTGTGTTATATATCTTTAGCATGATCTCTATCTATTTTATGGATTAATCAAAATAAGCTCGCAGTATAACAAGTCATACCTTAATAGGTAATACCTTTCACCATCAAATCAGCTAAACTCCTTGTTATCTATTGACGATTTCGTATTTTGAAACTCAATCAAACTAGGCTAGAATCGCCTTTCATATTAAAAAGACAGTAAGGTAACAATCATGATCATCCTTCACACAAATTTTGGTGACATCAAAGTTCAACTAAACGAAGAAAAAGCACCAGAAACAAGCGCAAACTTCCTACAGTATTGCCGTGACGGTTTCTACGACAACACACTATTCCACCGTGTTATCGATGGTTTCATGATTCAAGGCGGCGGCATGACTTCTGGCCTTAAAGAAAAAGCGACTCGCGCAACTATCAAGAACGAAGCAAACAACGGTCTAGCGAACAAAGTTGGTACGCTAGCAATGGCTCGTACTATGGAACCGCACTCAGCAAGCTCTCAGTTCTTCATCAACGTAAACGACAACTCTTTCCTTAACTTCCGTAGCGAAAGCCTAGACGGTTGGGGTTACTGTGTATTCGCAGAAGTTGTAGAAGGCATGGACGTAGTAAACAAGATCAAAGGTGTTAGCACTGGTTCTATGGGTATGCACCAAGACGTACCACTAGAAGAAGTGATCATCACTGGTACTACAATCGAAGCTTAATTACTTGCTTTCGGTTAGTATTAATAATTGATGAGCCGATAAAATCAGGATACAGGGAGCGAATCGCTCCCTTTTTTTAGACCTATGAAAACATATTTTATATCAGACCTTCACCTTGCTCCGTCACGCCAAGACATCACGGACTGCTTCCTAACCTTCATGAAGAATGAAGCGGTAGAAGCGGATGCACTCTATGTATTAGGTGATCTGTTTGAATTCTGGATTGGTGACGACGATAAGAGTGAATTCGCCAATTCTATTCGCCAAGCATTTATCGATTTGGTGGAAACTGGTGTCCCTTGTTACTTCACGCAAGGTAACCGTGACTTTTTGGTCGGCAAAAGATTTGCCAAGCAGACTGGTGTGCAGCTTCTAGACGAAGTAACGACTATCGATATCTACGGGCAAAAAGCCGTGGTATTGCATGGTGATACTCTATGTACTGAAGACGTAAAGTACCTCGCTTTCCGTGAGAAAGTACATCAACCTTGGCTACAGTGGATCTTCAACAGAATTCCATTCTTTATTAAAAAGAAAATCGTTTCAAAAGTTCAGTCTGATATTAAAGATGATAAGCAGACTAAGTCGCTAGACATCATGGATGTGACGCAGCAAGAGGTCGAAAACGTGATGGAGAAAAACAATGTTGATCTCATGATCCACGGCCATACCCATCGTCCAAACGTCCACACTTTTGATGCTAATAATTGCACTAAAACTCGTATCGTACTTGGTGATTGGTATACACAAGGCTCTGTACTGGTGTTTACTCCGCAAAGTTTTGAACTACAGAATCGAGCGTTTAGCAATAGCTTTCAACAACAGCCTTAAACTTTCAGTTTGATTATTATAGTGGGTCAGACTTTCTTAGATTGTGTATGGTAATTTCTAGTGAATTAGCTATTATCTCTCTATCTGAAATAAACCGAACACAGTACCAAGTTGAAATATTCATACGTAGCGCGTCAACCAATACTCGATGCAGACAAGAAAACCATAGGTTACGAGTTGCTATTCAGGGATGGTCCTAAAAACACTTTCCCTGAAGTAGAACCGGAACTCGCTACTAGTCGTTTGCTATCTGACCACTTCTTATCGACTCACTACAATACATTGGGTGATAAGCTTGGTTTCGTTAACTTCCCTTATGCAAGCCTAATCAACTTAGTCCCTACTCTGTTCCCCAAAGAAAGCTTAGTCGTTGAAGTTCTAGAAGACTGCGAACCAACTGACGAGTTACTTGAGGCGATCAAGACTATCTATGATGCTGGCTACACTATTGCATTAGATGACTTTGTGCCAAGTAAGGCTTGGAAGCGTTTCCTACCTTACGTATCGATTATCAAATTCGATATTCGCTTGGTCTCTATTGAAAAAGCTTCGATGTTCATGAGCTCAATGAAAGGGTTAGATATTAAGTTTCTTGCTGAAAAAGTAGAGACTTATGAGGAATATCAGGAAGCAAATAGAGCGGGTTTCAGCTACTTCCAAGGCTACTTTTTTAGCAAGCCAGAGATGATTCAGACTCGTGCACTCAACCCTGCTTTTTTAACTATCGTGCAACTGTTAAAAGAGATCGCTAACGATCCTATTGATTTTGGTGAAGTAGAACGACTGATCACCTTAGATGTTACGCTTTCGTACAAGCTGCTTACCTACGTAAACTCGGCAGGTGGCTCAGCGACGACCATTCGCTCTTTCCGACAAGCATTAGTTTATCTGGGAGAGCAGAAGCTGCGTAAATTTGTCTCTCTTGTTGCGATTGCGTCCGCGAAGGAAGACAAACCTGACTCACTTTACGGCTTAGCTGTCATTCGCGCTCGCCAGTGTGAACTGTTAGTCGAAAAGATGAACGTTAAAGTGGAGCCGGGACAAGCTTTCTTAACCGGTATGTTCTCACTATTAGATTCATTATTCGATCAACCGTTAAAACAGGTACTGGATTCTGTGCCAATTGACGAAGAGATAAAACAAGCACTAATACTGCGCAAAGGTGTATTAGGTGCGGTCTTAGCCATGGTTGTTGCTTATGAACAAGCTCGATGGGAAGAAGCGACTCGCATTCGTAAACTCCTCAAGCTCAGTGAGGCTCAACTCGGTCTCGCCTATGACGAAGCAACAGCTTGGGCGCAAGATTTGTTAGCTCCAGCTTAATCAACCATTGGCTTGATAGAAACGTCCTCTTTAGTGGACCTTGATTTCTTGTTAAACTCCAACGCATTCATTTATGGCCTCTTATTTAGAGGCCATTTTTACAGGATCTGACTATGTCTTTATGCCCATGTGGTAGCAACAATACTTACCCTCAGTGCTGTGAATCAGCACACCTTGATCACAGCTCCGTTGAAACGCCAGAGCAGTTGATGCGCTCGCGTTATTCCGCGCATGTTTTAGGGTTAGTCGATTATGTGGTTGCGACCTACCACCCTAGCTGTAATGCTGAAGCACAAAGAGAAGGTATTGCTGATTCGATCAACAATGATTGGGCAGGCCTAGAAGTTATCGACACAGCTGCTGGTTCCCACGAAAACGAAGGCTATGTTGAATTTAAAGCCTATTTTAATGAAGGTGGCGCGCAATACTGCATGCAAGAACGCTCTCGTTTCATTCGTGAAAACGGCCTTTGGTTCTATATCGATGGTGAGTTTCCAGAACAAAGTCAACCTGAGCCTGAGATTGACCCTCGACTAAACCAAACCGTAGAAAGCTTTAAGATCGGCCGCAATGACCCGTGTATTTGTGGCAGCGGTAAGAAATACAAGAAGTGCTGCGGCTAACTCGTACGCATAGGAAGCAGATTAGAAGAAGAGATTCCTGATGTCGCTTAGGCTCCTCGGAATGACGAGGCCTAAATGTGAAAGAGACACCGGATAGAGCACTAAAAAAGCCCCGTAAACGCTATGTTTACGGGGCTTTTACTTGTCCAGATGTATCTTAAAGATTACTTATGGCGCTCTTTTAGCTTATTCACCACATCGTTCATCGATAGACCTTGGTCTTGCAATAGAACCATTAGGTGATAGATCAAGTCTGCTGATTCACAGACTAGCTCCGCCTTATCGCCCGACGTCGCCGCAAGCGCGACTTCAACGCCTTCTTCGCCCACTTTTTGCGATATACGCTTGGTGCCACGGGCGTATAAGCTGGCAGTGTAAGAAGAGTCAGGATCTGCGTCCTTGCGGGCAGCCAGTAGCTGCTCAAGTTGATGAAGCCACACCATCTGAGACTCTTCCTGTGGATCAGAATCCCAGCATGTTGTCGTACCCAAGTGACACGTAGGACCAATTGGGTTCACTTTGACTAGCAAGGTATCGTTGTCGCAGTCCAGTGACATATTCACCAGTTGCAGAATATTTCCTGAAGTCTCACCTTTAGTCCAAAGGCGCTCTTTAGTACGAGAGAAGAAGGTCACTTGACCTGTTTCGCCCGTCTTTGCTAACGCATCTTGGTTCATGTAACCCATCATCAGCACTTGGCTTGACTGGAAATCTTGTACAATCGCAGGAACGAGACCGTCGACTTTATCCCAATTGATACGTTCAGCTAGCGTATTTACTTCTGTCGCTGCAAAACTCATAGACGCACCTCTACACCTTGTTGTTTTAGATACTGCTTTAATTCACCAATATTGATGACTTGTTTGTGGAATACCGAAGCCGCAAGCGCCCCATCCACATTAGTTTTGTTGTAAGCTTCTGCGAAGTGCTCCATTGCACCTGCACCACCCGACGCAATCAATGGAACGTTACATACTTCACGCACCATGTTCAGTTGCTCAAGGTCATAGCCGTTACGAACGCCATCTTGGTTCATCATGTTCAACACAATTTCACCAGCGCCACGTTTTTGTACTTCCTGCACCCAATCTTTGGTTTCCCATTTGGTTGCTTTAGTACGCGCTTCATCGCCAGTGAATTGATAAACCTGGTACTTACCGGTTTCTTTATCGAAGTATGAGTCGATACCAACAACGATACACTGCACACCGAATTTATCAGCCAGGTCAGTGATCAATTGAGGGTTAGCCAGTGCTGGTGAGTTAATGGATACTTTGTCGGCTCCAAATTCTAAAATACGCGCAGCATCTTCAGCCGACTTAATACCACCAGCGACACAGAAAGGAATATCAATCACCTCTGCAACACGCTTTACCCAACTCTTATCAACAACACGGCCATCACTTGATGCCGTGATATCGTAAAATACTAATTCATCCGCCCCCTCTTCCGCATAACGCTGTGCTAGCGGAACGATGTCGCCAATGATTTCGTGGTTGCGGAACTGAACGCCCTTAACCACTTGTCCGTCACGGACATCCAAACAAGGGATTATTCGCTTTGCCAGCATGCAAATGCCTCCTCTGCGGTGAACTTACCATCAAGTAGCGCACGACCCACAATCACACCAGCCACACCGCTACCTTTTAGAGCTTCGATGTCTGCTAGGCTGCCAATGCCGCCCGATGATTGGAACTGAACCTGCGGGTACTGCTTACAAAGATCCACGTAAAGCTCTACGTTTGATCCTTCTAGCGTGCCATCACGAGAGATATCAGTACACAGAACGTGCTTAAGGCCAACGGTCAGGTAGTCCTCAATTAGCGCTTCAATAGTCACACCTGAATCTTCCTGCCAGCCTGAAATCGCCACTTTGCGAGTGCCGTTTTCGTCAATGTTGATATCCAGAGCAAGAACGACTTTTTCAGCGCCGTACTTTTCCATCCAACCTTTAACAAGCTCTGGCTGTTTAACTGCCGTTGAACCAACAACAACACGTTGTGCTCCGGCTTCGAGTAGATCAATCACATCTTGCTCATTACGCACACCGCCGCCAATTTGAATGTTAGCTGGCGTGCTATCAAGTAGCTTAGCGATCAAGTCTAACTGGCGAGCTGTCGTGTCTTTTGCACCTGTTAAATCAACAAGGTGCAACCAGCCAGCACCAGCTTGGTGATATAGGTTGAACTGCTCTGCTGGGTCTACTTTGTATTCTGTTACTTGACCGTAGTCCCCTTGGAATAAGCGAACTACTTGGCCTTCAATTAAATCTAATGCGGGAATAATCATTTACATTCCTTATATGGCAACGTTAGCCGCTGCCTAATCCTTATTACAATTCCAAGAAGTTCTGAATCAGCTTAGAACCAGCTTTTGATGAGCGTTCTGGGTGGAACTGAACACCATAATAGTTACCGCTTTGCACTGCTGCGGTAAACGGATTGCCGTAATCACACTGTGCGATAGTGTAGTCACCTACTGGCATTGCGAAGCTATGAACGAAGTAAAAATACTCGCCTTCTTCAATGTCTTTAAATAGAGGGTGATTCGGTGTTGCAGTGACGGTATTCCAACCCATGTGTGGCAGCGGTAAATCGCCCGTATCCAATAAACGAACTTCACCCTCACACAAGCCTAAACATTCAACTAGCTCGTCGGCCTTTTGGCCTTTTTCTTGAGATAACTTACCAAGAAGCTGCATGCCCAAACAAATACCAAGCAGAGGCTTCTCTACTTGCTTTACAAGAGCGACAAGATCGCGCTCTTGTAAGTTTTTCATTGCTTCACTTGCTGTACCTACACCTGGTAGAAATAGCTTGTCGGCTGCTAGAACCACTTCAGGCTCTTTTGAAATTTCAACGGTGTAGCCCAGACGTTCAATCGCAAATTTAACCGATGAGACGTTGGCACAACCAGTATCAATAATAACTACTTTCTGCTCTTTCATACCGATTCCTTACAGAACGCCTTTGCTACTCGGTAACTCGTTACCTTCAACTTTAATTGCTTGGCGCAAAGTACGACCAAATGCTTTGAATAGGCTCTCAATGATGTGGTGGTCATTATTGCCAGCAGAAGAAAGGTGTAGCGTACAAGCTAGTGTGTCAGTTAGAGAACGGAAGAAGTGAACCACCATTTCCGTTGAAAGGTCACCCACTTGCTCACGGCTGAACTCTGCATCAAACTTCAGGTATGGACGGCCAGAAAGGTCTAGCGCACACTGAGCTAAACACTCATCCATTGGCAGGCTAAAGCCAAAGCGGCCAATGCCACGTTTGTCGCCTAGCGCATCTTTCAGAGCCTGGCCTAACGCAAGTGCTGTATCTTCTACTGTGTGGTGATCGTCAATGTGCAGATCGCCTTTCACAGTTAGATTCATTTGGAAACCACCGTGCGTCGCAATTTGATCAAGCATGTGGTCGAAGAAACCCATGCCAGTGTCAATCTTGTTACCGCCCGTTTCATCAAGGTTTACCGCTACCTTAATGTCCGTTTCTTTCGTCGTTCGAACCACTTCAGCAACACGAGCGTTAACCGTTAAGTCTTTAACAATTTGTGGCCAGTTAAGTGTGCCTTCTGTTTCAGCATCTGGACCATATTGAATACCACGGATTGCCATGTTCTCTGCCAATTGCAGGTCAGTCACGCGGTCACCAATCACAACAGAGTGTTGGAAGTCTACTTTACCGCCTTGCAGATATTCTTTAACCATGCCCAGTTTTGGCTTACGGCAAGAGCAGTTGTCTTCGTCAAAGTGAGGGCAAATAAGCACGTCATCAAACTTTACGCCTTGAGATTCAAAGAAATCCATCATCATGTTGTGTGGCGCATCGAAATCTTCTTGTGGGTAGCTATCTGTACCAAGGCCATCTTGGTTAGTGACCATAACTAAGCGGTAGCCAGCGTCTTGCAATGCAAGCAGGCTAGGAATCACTAGCGGTTCGAATTTTAGTTTGTCTAAACGGTCTACTTGAAAATCGACTGGCGGCTCAACAATTAAGGTGCCGTCGCGGTCTATAAAAAGTATTTTTTGTTGTTTACTCACTTGAACTTCCTTTTAATTTTAAATCTGGTGGCCTAGCTAAAATTAAACGCTAACCCAAAATATAAGTTTCATTTATCAGCCTGCTATTTATCGAATAAAGGCAGACAAATGTTATTACTGGCAAGCCTTTCGTTACTGGTAAAAGTTACGAATGAATCCGAGTGTCTTTTCGCACTCTTCGCGGTTACCAATACTAATTCGAACACAGTCTTCAATTGGCGAATTACGTAAGATAATCCCACTGTCCCATGCCGCTTTAAATAGTTCGTCACCGTTTGGGAATTTAACCAAAAGGTAGTTACCCCATCCATCGAATACCGTAACGTTAGGCATCCCCATCAGACCAGCCTGTAGGTACGCTCGGTTAGCGCTTAAGTCCAAAACCTGAAACTTCGCTCTTGCAAGACCTTGCTCTGAAAGTGCTTGAACCGCGATATCAGCAACAGGGATTGGCACTGGGTATGGTGCAATCACTTTCAACAATACATCGATAAGCTCTTTGTTCGCTAGCGTAAAGCCGCAGCGTAGTCCAGCCAATGCAAAAGCTTTAGACAGAGTACGCAGAATCGCTAAGTTCGGGTATTGCTCAAGCAAATCAACGGTTGACGCTTCTGGGCAGAAGTCGATGTACGCCTCATCCATCACAACAATTGCTTTATCTTGAGTCACCTCAAGTAGCTTAATGATGTCCTTACGTTCAACCAAATTACCCGTTGGGTTATTTGGGCTACACACAAACACCACTTTCACGTTGTCTAGCTGAGCTTCAATCGCAGGAAGGTCAAGTTGCCACTCTGCGGTTAGAGGCACAACTTTACGCTCAACACCGATGGTTTCTGCACTGATTGCATACATACCGTAGGTTGGTGGGCAGTAAAGGATAGCGTCTTCGTTCGGCTCACAAAAAGCACGAATCAGCAGTTCGATACCTTCATCAGCGCCTCGTGTCGTCAGAGTTTGCTCTGATTTCACACCTGCATATTGCGCGTAAGCATCAATCAACTCTTTAGGCTGACACTCGCTATAACGATTAAGACGAGACAGATTTAAGTTGTACTCGTTATCAAATGGAGATTCGTTGGCATTTAGCCATACATCGCCTGTGCCGCCAATGCGTCTTGCAGACAAGTAAGGTGTAAGAGCCTGAACTTGTTTTCTTGCTAACTTTTCCATGCCCTGCCCTTATTTAGCTTGGTTTAACTTTTCAACTCGGATAGTCACAGCACGTTTGTGTGCATCCAAGCCTTCGGCTTCCGCCATAGTAACAACTGTTGGTGCTAAGCCTTTTAGGCCATCAGCACTCAGTTCTTGCACTGTCATGCGTTTTGAGAAATCAGCTAAACCAAGGCTAGAGTATGTCTTGGTGTAACCGTAAGTCGGCAATACGTGGTTAGTACCAGAGGCATAGTCCCCTGCCGATTCTGGAGACCAATCGCCAAGGAAGATAGAGCCTGCATTGTCTAGCAATGGCAGTAATTCACGTGGGTTCTTGGTTTGAACGATCAAGTGTTCAGGACCGTAGAAGTTCGAAATCGCAATCGCTTGAGTGATGGATTCAGCAATGATGATTAGGCTTGATGCCAGCGCTTGCTGAGCGATACTCGCACGAGACAACTCTTTCAATTGTTTTTGAACAGCTTCGGTCACTTGATCCGCAATCAATGGAGAAGGTGTGACCAACACCACTTGAGAATCAGGACCGTGTTCAGCTTGGCTCAACAAGTCAGCAGCAATGAAGTCTGCGTCTGCTGTCTCATCAGCAATGACTAGCACTTCTGATGGGCCCGCTGGCATATCAATCGCCGCGCCGCGGAAGTCATTGCTTACTTGGCGTTTTGCTTCAGTCACAAAAGCATTACCTGGGCCGAAAATCTTATCGACTTTAGCAACACTTTCCGTACCGTAAGCCATCGCAGCAACCGCTTGACCACCACCAACGTTGTAAACCTCATCGATCTTACAAAGCTTAGCGACATACAGAATTTCGTCAGCGATTGGCGGAGGAGAACAAAGTACAACTTTGCGACAACCTGCGATTTGAGCAGGAACACCTAACATAAGAACCGTTGACGGAAGTGGCGCACTGCCACCCGGGATGTATAGACCAACCGTGTTAATCGCACGTGTCACTTGCTCACACACAACACCTGGTTGCGTCTCAACCTTAATTGGCTGAGGTTTCTGAGCTTCGTGGAACTTAGCAATATTGCTGTAAGCTTGTTCTAACGCCTGCTTCATTTCTGGAGTTAGACGAGCGCTCGCTTCTTCAATTTCATCCGAGCTCACTCGAATTGATTTTGGAGTAACGCGGTCAAACTTCTCAGTCAGTTCTTTAAGCGCTGCATCGCCCTCATTTCGTACTTTTGCAATAACATCAGAAACTGTCGCTGTGATGTTTGCACCTTCAGTAATAGCGGGACGCTCTAATACCGAGTCTTGCTGTGATTCACTTAAAGATTGCCAAACAACGGTTCTCATCGTCATTACCCCATCATTTTTTCGATTGGTAGTACTAGAATCGAGCTTGCGCCTAACTCTTTCAGCTGTTCCATCGTTTCCCAGAACAAGTTCTCTGTACTTACTAGGTGAACGGCAACTTTATCTTTGTCTGTTGAAAGTGGCAGTACTGTTGGATCTTCAGCGCCAGGCAGTAGTGCTTTGATTTGCTCAAGCTGAGATGTTGGCGCGTGTAGCATGATGTACTTCGACTCTTTTGCTTGTTGAACACCCTGCATACGAGTCAGTAGTTTTTCAATCAATGCTGTTTTGTCTGCGTCGAATTCACCAGTACGTTGAATCAAGGTCGCTTTAGACTGGAAAATCACTTCCGCTTCTTTTAGACCGTTTGCTTCTAGCGTTGCACCGGTAGAAACTAAGTCCGCGATTGCATCAGCTAGACCAGCGCGAGGAGCTACTTCAACCGAGCCTGTTAGCATACAAGTGCTGAAATCAACACCCTGCTCGTCCATGTAGGCTTTAAGTAGTTGTGGGTAGGTTGTTGCAATACGCTTGCCCGCTAGATCTTGTGGGCCGTTGTACTGTTCGTCTTTATTGATAGCGATAGATAAACGGCAGCCACCGAAATCTAGACGACGTAGTGTTTGGAACTCTGCAGGCTCTTTAAGAGCAAGGCGATCTAGACGAACTTCTTCAAGCTCATTCTCACCGATAAAACCAAGGTCAACCACACCATCCATGATGAGACCTGGGATGTCATCATCACGAACTAATAACAGGTCAATTGGCATATTTAGTGAATGAACCACTAGGCGCTCACCCATGATGTTAAATTTAACACCACATTTTTTTAGTAGGTCTTGGCACTCTTTACTTAGGCGACCTTTCTTTTGAATTGCGATTCTTAGGCGTTGTGTCTGCATTGCTGTATCCCTGTGCAAATATTTGAATTTATTGATTATTTAAAAGCGCTAAAACTAAAAAACCCTCGGAAGACTCTGTCATCCCGAGGGTTTAAATCTAAATTCTTTTGACTTAACCTCCGGGAGTAACCTTGCTCCCGGGTATACGTAAATCTCCCCGAAAGACTAAATAGGGTGATGATGGTGATGAATGTTCATTACTAATTTACGCATACTTATCAGCTCTTAGGTTGTTTGCTGTCTTGTCTCCACACTAACCAAGGTAAGATCCTTTTTCAACCATTAATTCGAACTTTTTTCACGAAACTTAAAATTAAATTAACAGGCACAAAAAAGGGAGGCCAACGCCTCCCTGATAGTTTACTGATTAACTTTCGTTTTTAGCTTTTGCATGTCGCCATTTTGCAGCGAGAGAAATAAGCCAGAGCGAAACACACAGCAACGAACGTTAGAGCTGCCGCGCTGAATGCGATACCGATAGAAGCTGTCATACCTAGGGTAATGAAGCCAATGCACGATACAAACGCTACTGATAGCGCGTATGGAAGCTGTGTTGATACGTGGTCGATGTGGTTACAACGAGCACCTGTCGAAGACAGAATCGTTGTATCAGAGATTGGAGAACAGTGGTCACCAAATACCGCGCCCGCTAGAACCGCACTTAGCATAGGAAGAATCAGTGCGATATCAGATGCTGCCGCCATATCACCCGCGATAGGTAGCATGATACCGAACGTGCCCCATGAAGTACCGGTAGAGAAAGCCATGATGCCTGCAAGTAGGAACAGGATAACTGGTAGCCAGTGGTAATCAATGCTGCCTGTTACTAGAGAAGACAAGTACGTACCTGTTTTCATGTCACCGATTACTGAACCGATAGTCCAAGCGAACACAAGGATTAGGATAGCGCCAAACATAGAGCTTGCACCGATCCACATCGTTCTTGCGATGTCTGCCATAGATAGCTTCTGCTTAAATACAGTCGCTAGAGCAACAAGTAGGCCGATGATGCCACCGTAAACAAGAGACTTACCAACATCTGTATTTTCGAATGCACCAAGTAGGTTAAACGCTTGACCATCAGCCGCTAACGCTTGACCACCTGTGTAAAGCATCGCTGCAACCGTCGCTACGATCAATGAAACGATCGGCATGATTAGGTCAGAAACAGAACCGTTCTCGCTCTCTTCGATATCTAGCTCTTCGTTTAAATCGTGAGCTTGTTGGCTGTCGTTGTCACCTTCAAAGCCACGACCTTGAGACGCTTCGATCTCGTGATCACGCATCTTACCAACATCTAGACCGAACCACGCCACTGCGAACACCATAAGAAGTGCAAATACCGCATAGAAGTTCATTGGAATTAGACGAACGTAAGCGCCCAGAGCTGAATACTCAGTCACACCGTGTGTTACTAGGATGCCACCGATAATAGTAATGATGTAAGCACCCCAGCTCGAAGCTGGCATGATCACACACATAGGAGCTGCAGTAGAATCAAGAATATAAGCTAGCTTAGCGCGAGATACGTAGAAACGGTCTGTTACAGGACGAGAGATTGCACCTACCGCCAAGCTGTTAAAGTAATCATCCACAAAGATGAATACGCCTAAGAAAGCTGCAAGCAGTTTAGAACCACGTTTGCTTTTAACGCGAGACTGAGCCCATTCAGCGAATGCGCGAGTACCACCAGACAATGTTAATAGCGCCGTTGTCATTCCCAAGATAATTAGGAAAGCAATGATGCTCATGTTCCAAGTGTTAATACCGCCATCTTCAATGAAAACGCCAGATGCTTTAGTAAATACGTAGCTAGCGGCATTACCCACTGAGTAATCAGCAAGTAAGATAGCACCCATAACGATACCGACACCCAGAGAAACCAATACACGGCGGGTAACGATAGCAAGGCTCAAAGCCACAAGTGGCGGAAGCAAAGATAAAGGAGATGTTGCAAAATCTATTAAATTCATGATCTTCAAAAACCAGTTTTTTATTTGGCTAGAGATCTACTGCAGACAAACTTGATACGGATGACCAAGTTCATGTTGAACTAAGCGAAAGGGAAGTGAACACTTCACCCAACCCTACAGTAGCGCTCCATAGTTTAAAATTAAGACTATGGCAGTGTTGTACCTATTGAGCACAACCCCAGCAAATTGCTTAGATATACAATTTACTTCGGCAATTACACCTTTCATTCCCGTTCATTGGCATCACCCCAACGAAAACTACTTTTTATAATTGCACCTCTACGTGCGACAACATTATTAACCACTCAAACAATAGTTTAACAAATGATTAACCAAAGCATCGCATCAGGTAGCCGCAATTGTACCCATCAAGAGCAACAATGCAACATATCATTCCGAGAAAAGCGGCTTTTTATTTGTGAACTATTCAACTTAAGAATAGTCAACATAGTGTAACTACTCCACCAGTCACATATCAGTTTTTAAGATATTCTTAATATTTATTATAAATTCAATTGAGATGAGCATTGGCATTTTCAACTATTCATCTCACTTTTATATTTAAATATGTAATAGAAGAAATACTGTTTGTTTTATTCCCAAGCTCTGTTTATTATTAGGTAGATTATTTAGTTTACCTTGATGGAAAATATCATGTCTGAATTAACAAAAACTCTATTAAATATCCGTAGCCTTCGCGCATTCTCACGTGAATTAACTCTTGAGCAACTAGAAGAAGCGCTAGACAAGCTAACTATTGTTGTACAAGAGCGTCAAGAGTCTGAAGCTGAAGAACGTGCGGCTAAAGCAGCACAAGAAGCTAAACTTTCTGCTATTGCTGAGCAAATCGCAAAAGACGGAATTGATGTTGCTGATCTTATTGCTGCGCTTTCTGGCGAAGCAAAATCTAAAACAACAAAAGCGAAACGCGCTCCTCGCCCAGCTAAATACAAATACGTAGATGCGAACGGCGACGAGAAAACTTGGACAGGTCAAGGTCGTACACCTTCAGCTATCCAAGAACAACTAGACGCTGGTAAATCTCTAGAAGATTTCGCTATCTAAATGTTCAATTTGCATAGTGGGTGTCGCAATTACTGACTAAGCAATAGAATTAATATTTAAGTCGACTAAAGTATTATTTACGACTTCAATATATTTAGAAACAAAAAAGGCTCCTTTCGGAGCCTTTTTTATATTTTGTTACCCATTCATGTTCTTTATAAACATTGCTGCGCATTTGATAAACTTGTGCGCAGCGGATAAACAAAGTCTCTTATCTTTCCCAGTACGCTTCTTCTAGGCTATCTTCTCTTTCAGGAAGACCGCGAGATAAACGTGGAGAGTGCTGAACCAATACTTCATAGCTCGCACGGTTCGAATATTTACAAACTTGTGAGAAAGATGAATACGTCAAGAATGAATGCTGGTGTTTACTTGAGTTTGGCACGTTTTCTTTGTGGTACTTATTCGCCGCCATATCATGTAATAAAGCAGATAAAGCTGCATCACCTGCACCGTTGGTATTTTTGATCTTCTCAGGACCGCCCATATAAGGCGAAATATGTGAATAAACTTTAGTAGGGTTTTCACATAAATCTTTATGAGCAGGACGGCTAAATTCATAACGGTTAAATTCAGCAATTGAACCTGGAAGTAAAGGCAGTGATGTTTCACGTTTCGCTGCGTCTTCCGTGTAACCCGCCATAAATAGACCAACAGGGCCTGCAGTACATAGTACTAGGTCTACCCAATCTAGCGCTTTATCAGAAGCAGCAAGTGGATCGCTTTCACCAGTTAGGGCTTCAGCTTCGTCTTCATTCATTGCAACAACCGTTACATGTTGCTCTAAGAAACCTTTCCAGAATTCAGGATCGTCTTGAATAACGAATTTAGTACCCAAAGTTAAAACAACAGGTACATCGTATTTCTTCGCGTATTCGATCGCTTTCATTGTTGCTTCAGGCATCGGGTCACCTAGCTTACAACGAACTAAATAAGCCGTTAATACTAAAGCAGAAGCACTTTTGAAAATCTTTTCAGGAATACTTTCTGGTTTTAGTTGGTTCATTTGCCCTTCGCTAATTGCGAAAGTACGCTCACCATCTTCAGTAATTAATGCAAAGCAGCGACCGATTGCGCCATCTACCCCTTGTAAATGGTTCAAGTCCATTCTGCTTGATGTATTACATAAATAGCGGTAACCATAGCTACCAATTTTAATATCTTGGCTCATTACACCTAGTAGCGTTGAACGGTCATCCGCTAGTACTGAGTAATTGTGTAATGTATTACCGATAGTGCCACCAGCATATTCATTGGTAATTAGACACTGTTCTTTTAGTTCTTGATATAAAGACTCAGCCGCTTCATCACCGATAACCAGTGAGTGTCCCTTACTTAAACCGTACTTCTCAATAAGTTCAGAACTCACTTTTGCTTCAATATCAACCAAAGTTTGGTCAATACCGATAATATGAGTGCGTGACATTCTTTTACTGCTTTGAGCTTGGCTCACTAATGGGTCACGTGCGTGAACCGGAAAATAGTGCTTTGATTTACGTTGTCCAGGGAATTTCATAGGGCTAGTCTAAGTCAAGGGGAAATAGGTGGCGGATTCTACCGCGCTATATTTAACGCGGCAATCATTCAAACTATAGCAAACGTTTGCTGAGTTATTTTTTTATTCACCTTCCATAAAGCTTAAATCAGGCAGCATCTCTAAATGCTCGGCATAACGCTTTTGATTAAACTCTGCGCCGTTCTTCATTACGTCAAATACTTCAACTGCAAGTGCGCATGCCATTGCTGCAATTGCGTCTTCACGCGGTGTGCCTGTCATCATAAGACGCATTAACGTCTCTTTTACTTTAATTGGCTGACCGTCTTCTAGCTGATTTTCAATAATTTCAATCAACTGCTCTTCTTGCATAAATTCATTTTGTTCAGACATTTTTTTATCTCAAGTCTTGGATTTCGAGCGACTATGCCACATATACTTCTGACATCCTAGCGACTCACCTCGCTCTCATGCGATTACTAACAAAGTCAGCGCACTATTTGTGCAAATGAAACTGTGATTCCGGTCTCGGATCTGTCACGGCGTTTCTCTTTCTGTTAGAATCTGCGACCAAGTAATAGTAACGGTGTTTAGACATGTCAGATATCAGCTCTGGAAACAGCGAAAAGAAAGTAATTGTCGGTATGTCCGGCGGTGTAGATTCGTCAGTATCGGCGTATCTTCTTCAGCAACAAGGCTATCAGGTAGAAGGCCTTTTCATGAAAAACTGGGAAGAAGACGATAACGAAGAATACTGCACGGCAGCTGAAGATCTTGCTGATGCTCAGGCGGTATGTGACAAACTAGGTATCCACCTTCACACAATCAACTTTGCTGCAGAATACTGGGACAATGTATTCGAATACTTCCTTGCGGAATACAAAGCAGGTCGTACGCCTAACCCAGATATTCTTTGTAACAAAGAAATCAAATTCAAAGCATTCTTAGAGTTTGCCGATGAAGTATTAGACGCAGACTACATTGCGATGGGTCACTACGTTCGTCGTACTTTCCCAACTCAAGAAGAGCTAGATGCTGGCGTAAAACCAGAGATGCTACGTGGTCTAGACAGCAACAAAGACCAAAGCTACTTCCTTTACACGCTAAGCTCAGACCAAGTTGCGCGCAGCCTATTCCCAGTTGGTGAATTAGAGAAGCCAGAAGTGCGACGCATTGCTGAAGAGCAAGACTTAATCACGGCGAAGAAGAAAGATTCTACAGGTATCTGCTTTATCGGTGAGCGTAAGTTCACAGAGTTCCTTGGCAAATACCTACCAGCACAACCAGGTGACATCGAAACACCAGAAGGTAAAGTGATTGGTAACCACAACGGCTTGATGTACCACACGCTGGGCCAACGTAAAGGCCTTCACATTGGCGGCACCAAAGGTGGTGGTGGTAATGAAGAACCATGGTTTGTTGGTGAAAAAGACCTTAAGCGTAATGTTCTGATTGCCGTACAAGGTAAAGATCACCCTCTTCTTAAATCAGAAGGTTTGATCGCTTCTCAGCTTCATTGGGTAAATCGCACACCAATTACTGAAGTTATGACATGCACGGTAAAAACACGTTACCGTCAAACCGATATTCCTTGTACAATCATCCCAATTGATGACGAGAACATTAAGGTTATTTTTGACGAGCCACAGATCGCAGTGACCCCAGGTCAATCTGCAGTATTCTACCAAGACCACGTATGTCTTGGCGGTGGTATCATCGAAAAACGCATCTAACTGATCGAACGACAAACGATAGAAGACAACTAGGAGTTACTACGTGGCTAATACACTTTATGACCGTACTATTGCTTTCGCCGGAATTTGCCAAGCTGTGGCTTTGGTTCAACAAGTAGCGAAAGACGGCCATTGTGATAAAGATGCCTTCGAAGCTTCACTCAGTGCTATTTTGAATACTAGCCCAGCAAACACTGTTGGTGTTTTTGGACGTGAAGCTAACCTAAAATTAGGTCTTGAGTGCCTAGTAAAAGGTATCGATAGTACTCCTGCTGGTAGCGATATCACTCGTTACATCATCAGCTTAATGGCGCTTGAACGTAAGCTATCATCTCGCAACGACTCTATGTCTCAGCTTGGTGACCGCATTCAAACTGCAGAGCGTCAGAGTGAACATTTCGACTTGTTTGACGAGCAGATGGTCAGCAACCTAGCGAGCATCTACCTTGATGTTGTGAGCCCAATCGGCCCTCGTATTCAGGTTTCTGGCACGCCAGCGGTACTTCAACAAACCTCGACCCAACATAAGGTTCGTGCCCTACTACTCTCAGGGATTCGAAGTGCTGTTCTATGGCGTCAGGTGGGCGGCAAACGTCGTCACCTTATCTTCGGTCGCAAGAAGATGATCGAGCAGGCTCAAATCCTATTAGCTCGAATGTAACTTATTAGCTCGCGCCTCGTCGCGAGCTTGTTTTTTGTATCAACACAACTCTCACGCAAACGTTTGCGCAATATGCGTGACAATTGAGATTGTTACTGGTATAAACCTCTCAAAATTTAGAAAACTCAATTCAGGAGAACACCATGGAACTGTCAGCATTGACTGCTGTTTCACCAGTAGACGGCCGTTACGGAAGTAAGACTATTGCATTACGCAGCATCTTTAGTGAGTTTGGTCTACTAAAGTACCGCTCTATCGTTGAAATTCGTTGGTTACAAAAGCTTGCAGCTACTGATGCAATCAAAGAAGTACCAGCGTTCAGTGCAGAAGCTAACCAGTTTCTTGATGAACTAGCCGCTAACTTCAGCGAAGAAGATGCTCTACGTATCAAAGAGATCGAGCGCACTACAAACCACGACGTAAAAGCGGTTGAATACTTCTTAAAAGAGAAAGTAGCTGGCGTTCCTGAGCTTCACGCTGTAAACGAATTCATTCACTTTGCATGTACTTCTGAGGACATCAACAACACGTCTCACGCGCTTATGCTTAAAGAAGCTCGCGACAAAGTTGTTCTTCCAGAGATCCGCAACGTAATCGACGCAATCAAAGCACTAGCGAACGAATACCGCGATATCCCTCTTCTTTCTCGTACACACGGTCAGCCTGCTTCTCCTTCTACTATGGGTAAAGAGATGGCTAACGTTGCGTACCGTATGGAACGTCAATACAAGCAAATCGAAAACGTTGAGATCCTAGCGAAAATCAACGGCGCTGTTGGTAACTACAACGCACACCTTTCTGCATACCCAGAAGTAGATTGGCACCAGTTCTCTGAAGAGTTCATCACTGAATCTCTTGGTGTAACTTGGAACCCGTACACAACTCAAATCGAACCTCACGATTACATCGCTGAGCTATTCGACGCGATTGCTCGTTTCAACACTATCCTTCTAGACTTCGACCGTGACGTTTGGGGCTACATTGCTCTTGGTCACTTCAAGCAGAAGACGATTGCTGGTGAAATCGGCTCATCTACAATGCCGCACAAAGTTAACCCAATTGACTTCGAAAACTCGGAAGGCAACCTTGGTCTAGCTAACGCTGTATTCGGCCACCTAGCGCAAAAACTTCCAGTTTCTCGCTGGCAACGTGACCTAACTGACTCTACGGTTCTTCGTAACCTAGGTGTTGGTGTTGGCTACGCTATCATTGCATACACTTCAACTCTGAAAGGTATTAGCAAGCTAGAGGTTAACCGCGAAGCACTACTTGCTGAACTAGACAAAAACTGGGAAGTTCTAGCTGAACCAGTACAAACAGTAATGCGTCGTTACGGCATCGAGAAGCCATACGAGAAGCTTAAAGAGCTAACTCGTGGTAAGCGTGTAGATGGCGAAGGCATGCGTGCATTCATCGACGGCCTAGAGATCCCTGAAGACGAGAAAGTTCGTCTGAAAGAGATGACTCCAGCGAACTACATCGGTCAAGCTGTCGAGCTAACTGACAAGCTGTAATTCGAGATTCGAATTAGATGATATGAGAAGGCTTCCTATGTGGAAGCCTTTTTATTGCGCGGAACTAAATCTATCGTCAAAAGAATCGTCAACATAGAACACCAAGCCTTCTCCAATTGATCTACTCGTCCCTTACTCATTCATTATTCACCTAGCGACAAGTGCACCTCATGTATCAACACTTGTTATCTTAAACGCCAAGATCAAAAAAGGCCTCCCGAAGGAAGCCTTTAGATTTACCTTATCGATTAGCGATGGCTAATCGTATTAGACATTACATGTTACGTAGAGACGCAATACGCTTGTCTAGCGGTGGGTGGCTCATTAGTAGCTCAGTTAGAGACTTCTTACCGTTGATACCAAATGCCATCATAGAACCTTCTAGTTGTGGCTCGTGGCTCACCTTAAGACGCTCTAGAGCAGCAATCATCTTCTCTTTACCTACCAAGTGAGCAGCACCTGCATCAGCATGGAACTCACGATGGCGGCTGTACCACATGGTGATGAAGCTCGCTAGGAAACCGAATACCAATTCCAGCACCATAGACACACCGAAGTACACCATCATGTTGCTACCACCTTCTTCCTCGTTGTCATTCGATGCCACAATATTGGCAATGAAACGAGATAGGAAAATAACGAACGTGTTCACAACACCTTGCATCAGCGTCATTGTCACCATGTCGCCGTTTGCGATGTGGCTAACTTCGTGCGCCAGTACCGCTTCAGCTTCATCACGTGTCATGTTGTGTAGCAAACCAGTTGATACCGCGACCAGTGAATCGTCACGCTTAGCGCCTGTCGCAAATGCGTTGATGTCTGGCGAGTCATAGATCGCCACTGTCGGCATACCAATACCAACCTGTTGAGATTGACGGCTTACCGTCTCCATCAACCAATGTTCTGTTTCGTTACGCGGGCTTTCAATAACCATACCGCCAACAGAACGAAGTGCCATTTTCTTTGACATCATTAGTGAGATGAATGAGCCGCCGAAACCGAATACCGCAGCCATCACCAGTAAGCCTGAGAGGCTACCTGGTTGCATACCTGTGACTGCGTATACAATATTAAGAACAACACTTAGAACCAATACAACCGCAAGGTTGGTTGCAAGGAACAACATTACTCGCTTCATTACTTATCTCCGCATGAAAGCTGTTTTTATCAAACTTATTGTTATAGACAAGGCAGACAGCAATTGATTCCAACCTTGACGACTTATACTTACTTATACATATAGTCTTAGATTAAGAAAACAAGGTTAAGCATTAAATTGAAACATTTGATTACGGGAGTAGCGCAATTCGTACTCGTCCATTAGACCTAAGTAGTATGGTCTACCTCTAACGATCCGTTTAGAGTGTCAGTCAATTAATGTATTGGCTAGTTCATGTAACAAAAGGAAAGGATCATGGTTGAAGGTACTAACACTCAAATGGCTATCGATTTACTGTGCTGTCACCTAGGGATTACTGAAGAAGAAGCGAAAAAACAGATCGGTATTCTTACGCCAGAAGCAGCGCAAGCAAACATCACAGAGACACAGCAAGCACTAATGGGGCTGACTAAAGAGCACTAATCCCTCGCTTGACTCTATAAAGGCTTAAATAGCAAAAGGGCTGCAATCGCAGCCCTTTTCTTATTCTATGCTCTACTCACCAATTACAGTGCAAGCAATGGCTGAACATCGATGTACTTACCAATGTTCTTGGACTTAGCTTTTGGTACATAAGGGATCTCACCTAGCTTTGGCGCACCTAGCTTATCTTCAAGCATCGCAATAATATCCGCGTAATGCTCAGTGCCTGGATTAATGCGGTTAGCCACCCAACCGACTAGGTTTAAGCCGTCAGCACGAATCGCTTCTGCAGTTAATAGAGCGTGGCTCAAGCAGCCTAGCTTAATACCTACCGTCAGAACCACTGGAAGCTGTTCTTTTTTAACCCAGCTAGACAGGTACTCATCATCTGAAACAGGTACTCGCCACCCACCTGCACCCTCTACTAAAACGATGTCAGAGTTCTGCTTATGTTCAGCTAGCTTAGTCGATAGCACTTCTTCTTCAATCACCACACCGTCATGCTTAGCTGCAATGTGAGGTGATGAAGGTAGTAGCAATGCGTACGGGTTAACATCTTCATAAGCGATCTCTTGTGTCGCTGCTTCTTGAAGATGTAGAGCGTCGCTATTACGTAACCCTTCAGGGTACTTTTCACACCCTGCAGCAACTGGCTTATAACCAATTGTTGATAAATCTTGTGCGGCCAAAGCTTGAAGAATCGCTTTTGAAACCACAGTTTTTCCCACTTCGGTATCCGTACCTGCAATGAATACTGCATCAATCATAATTGAATAACCCCTAAACAAACTTGATATGTTGCTGGTAAGAAACCTTGATGGTTTTTAAACTCTCGATATTCCCGTTCAACAAGCTGCAACATGCGACGACTTGTCAAACCTTGTGAGCGACCACTTACGTGATTAGCGCCAATGCCTTTAAGGTCTCGCATCAGTTCAAACGCAGTGTCGTACCAAACGGTGATGGTGGGCAAGTCTAGTTGATGAGCCGTACAGCTAGATTGCGCTAACGCAATTTTTACCTGATTGATTGTAATAAAATGGTTAACGTGTTGATGTGAGTCAATTTTGGACCATGACTTTTCTAGCTCAAACAGTGATCCATAAAGCAAAGTTGAGAAGATGACTTGCCCATTAGCCGCCGTAACACGCTTCATTTCCTTTAAAGGCGACGATAAATCATCACACCATTGCAACGCTAAGCTCGAGAAAACAATATCGAAGCATCCATTTGCAAACGGCAATTGTTCGGCATCAGCTTGTTGATATAAAGAGACGGCAGAACCACAGCGCTGCTTTGCCTTCTCTAGCATTCCAAGAGAGAGATCGGCACAAACCACTTCGGCACCGCGATTCAACAACTGTTCTGAGAAATAACCCGTTCCGCAACCGAGGTCGAGCACCTTAAGACCAGAAAGATCGCTTGGTAGCTTATCCAGTAAGCGGTGGCCCACATCACGCTGAAACTCAGCATGTTTGTCATAGGTAGTTGCCGCTTTTCCAAACGCTTCGGCAATCGCACTTTTATCTTGGCCTAGGTATTCATGCACTACTGCTTCCTGTGACATTTGCTAAACCTCTTCCTTTAATGCACAGCTCAATTCGATAGCTTGAAGCAACGAACGACTTAATTGGTTAACCTGCTTTTGAGTGTGATTGGCGGTTAATGTGATTCTCAAACGAGCCGTCCCAGAAGGAACGGTTGGCGGTCTTATCGCCGTTACCCATATCTGATTGCGCTTTAACTCTTCCGCTATCGATAATGCCGCCTGTGCTTCGCCTATCACAAATGGCTTAATAGGAGTATTGGTATCAACAAAGCCTTGTATACCTTTCATCTGCTCCGCATAGATACCACCTAGATCAATCAGTTTTTCTCTGCGCCACTCTTGGGTTTGAATCATCTGACACGCATGGGACAAAGCGAAAGCCTGTGAGGGTGGCATTGCCGTCGAATACACATGATGACGTGCAAACTGGGTTAAGTAGTCACCCACATCTGATGAACATAGAATTGCAGCACCGGAAAGACCAAATGCTTTTCCAAAGGTCACCACCAAAATATCGGGTGAGACTCGTGCAGCATTGCAGCTACCTGCCCCCCTGTAGCCTAATACACCGATCCCATGAGCATCATCAACTGCCAACCAACTGTCGTATTCATTGGTAAGGTTAGCGATATCTTCGAGAGGCGCTTGGTCACCATCCATGCTGAAAACGCCCTCTGTCACGACTAACGATTGTGGAGAACGACTTAGTAACGACTCAAGATGCTGCACATCGTTGTGCTTAAAGCGTTTCATTGAGGCAGGAGAAAGCACACCCGCTTCCATCAAAGAGGCGTGGTTAAGTTTGTCTTGTAGCAAGACGTCATCTTTCTCGAGCAGAGAAAACAACAAGGCTTGATTGGCGCTGAATCCAGAGCTGAAAAGAATCGCACGCTCGAAGCCAAGCCACTCACACAGCTGAGCTTCTAGGTTTCGATGAGCTGAGCTAAACCCGGTGACTAATGGCGACGCTGCACTGCCAGCGCCATACTGAGACAACCCGTTTTGCCATGCTTCGACCAACTCAGGATCGTTAGCCAATCCCAAATAGTCATTGCTCGAAAAGTTTATGAAGGGTAAACCTTCACTACTAAGCAATGGACCATTACTGTTTTCAAGCACCTTGAGTTGACGAGTTAACCCTTGCTCACGGCGATGAACAAGGGCTTCTTTAATGCGAGATTTAAACCGTGGCATCGTAGAACATGTCATCTTTCGTAGGGCGAGCTGCAACGCGCTCCACCACTTGATCTAACAGTTCGTTTTCTTGAATTTCATCAGGCTTTTGAGCCACTTCTTGGCTGTTGATACCCAGCTTCTTGAACAGCTGCATATCTGTATCTTCATCTGGGTTTGGTGTCGTCAGTAGCTTACAGCCGTAGAAGATAGAGTTTGCACCTGCCATGAAACACATCGCTTGCATCTGTTCGTTCATGTTCTCGCGACCTGCAGATAAACGAACCGCAGACTTCGGCATCATGATACGAGCAATCGCGATCAATTTAATAAAGTCGAAAGACTCAACATCATCGACGTTTTCCATCGGTGTGCCTTTCACTTTAACAAGCATGTTGATTGGCACACTCTCTGGGTGTACCGGAAGGTTAGCCAGTTCAACCAGCAAGCCCGCACGGTCATTGGTGCTTTCGCCCATGCCAATGATACCGCCAGAACAGATCTTCATTCCGGCATCACGAACGTGAGATAGCGTGTCTAGACGATCTTGATAAGTACGAGTGGTGATAATGCTGCCATAAAACTCTGGAGAGGTATCAAGATTGTGGTTGTAGTAATCCAATCCTGCATCGGCTAACTCACCTGCTTGCTCAGGCGTTAGCATGCCAAGTGTCATACAGGTTTCTAGCCCCATACCTTTCACACCTTTAATCATATCGGTGAGGTGTGGCATATCGCGCGCTTTTGGGTTCTTCCATGCTGCGCCCATACAAAAACGAGTTGAGCCCGCATTCTTCGCTTTTTGTGCAGCATCTAACACACGCTCAACTTCCATCAAACGCTCTTTATCAACGTCAGTTCGATAGTGAGCACTTTGAGGACAGTATTTACAATCTTCAGGACAAGCACCTGTCTTGATCGATAACAGCGTACTCACCTGCACGTGGTTGTGCTCTTGGTACTGTCTGTGAACCAGTTGTGCTTCAAACATTAAATCCATAAATGGTTTTTCAAGCAGTGCCTTTACTTCAGCGACTGTCCAGTCATGACGAACTTCCACGTGTCGATCCTTTTTTATTATTTGATGTCGCATCTCCATCAATAGAGATTGCATTTATGCTTGGCTAGTCTACCGACAAGCTTTAGACTGTCAACACATTGATAATAACAAAAGTTTACATCTGATTGCTTTTTAATCACAACAAGAACGGAAATCGTTATGGATCTCGCCTTTGATCGCCAGCATATCTGGCATCCCTACACATCAACGTTAACACCTCTGACCTGCTATCCTGTTACCAATGCAGACGGCGTTTACCTAGAACTAGAAGGCGAAAATCGAATTATTGATGGCATGTCCTCTTGGTGGTCAACGATCCACGGATACAATCATCCGGTCTTAAATGAAGCAGCGCACAGCCAAATCGAAAAGGTTTCACACGTGATGTTTGGTGGCATCACCCACCAGCCCGCTATCGATTTATGTAAGAAGCTTCTTAAGCTAGCACCAGACAATCTAGAACACGTATTTTTGGCTGATTCGGGCTCAGTTGCGGTAGAAGTGAGCCTAAAAATGGCACTTCAGTTTTGGCATGCGAAAGGGCAACCTCGCTCTAAATTCTTAACGCTGAGAGATGGTTATCATGGTGACACGTTCGCTGCGATGTCAGTGACAGACCCCGATAACTCAATGCACAGTCTCTATAAGGGCTTTTTACCTGAGCATATTTTCGCTGGCTCACCAAAGACAGGCTTTTGGGATGAGTGGAACCCAAGTGACATTGATAGTTTTCGTGAAAAGCTATCCGCACACCATGAAGAAGTCGCTGCCGTGATCTTAGAGCCGATTGTTCAAGGCGCTGGCGGTATGCGTATTTACCACCCTGAGTTCTTAAAACAAGTTCGCTTGCTTTGTGACGAGTTTAACGTGCTGTTAATTTTGGATGAGATTGCGACCGGCTTTGGCCGCACAGGTAAATTGTTTGCCTGCGAGCATGCAGATATTCAACCGGATATTTTGTGTGTCGGCAAAGCGCTGACTGGTGGTTACATGACGCTTTCCGCAACACTAGCAAGTAAAGAAGTCGCAGACACCGTATGTGGAGGTGAAGCAGGTTGCTTTATGCACGGCCCAACTTTTATGGGTAACCCATTAGCTTGTGCCGTTGGGGCCGCGAGTTTATCCCTAATAGAGCAAGGCCACTGGCAAAAACAAACTCTACAAATTGAACAGCTCTTCTCAGAGCTACTGCCACCGTTGCTCAAACATGAACTGGTTAAAGACGTTCGTTGGTTAGGCGCTATTGGCGTCGTAGAGACCCACTCGCCTGTCGAAATGGAAACTATACAGGCTCACTTTGTCGAGCAAGGTGTTTGGATTCGTCCATTCGGAAGGTTAATTTATATGATGCCTCCGTTTATTAGCGAACCACAACATATCGAAAAATTGGTCGCTGCTATCGACACTGCATTACAAAATACTCATTGCTTTAAATAGCCATTAAATAATGCGTTTATTGTTCTGAACAAGAGCGGTGATTATTTCCGTATATCTTCAGTAATAAATAATTTAATAAAACTAAAAGGCCTTACATAAAAGTAAGGCCTTATCTATTTTGAAGATATCCGTCAGTTTAACGTAATTGACTATCTTTACTTGCTCGACGGTTAAACAATGAATGTCGATGTGCGTCGTGCTCTAATAATGACTGACATTCGATACACAAACGAACGCCTTTTATCGCGAGTCGTCTTTTTTCTGGTATCTCGTCGCCACACTCATCACAATAACGCAAACTCTCACCACCTCTAAGGTTTCCTCTTACACGAGAGATCTCATCATCGATGGTGTTTTGTATTTGCTGGCTGACGCTGTCGTCTCCAGCCCATCCTACGGCCATAAGCCCTCCTCTATACATAAACGAGAAAATCTTTACCTACCGCGGTAAGAGGACATTATAGCCGGATATCAATTAAGTAATAATAACCACAAATAACAAAATACTATTACACCTTGGTAATAGTAATTAAATAAAAGTAGTTAAGGAATGGATCAACCTATTATTAATAGTAATAAAAAACCCAGCCAATAGGCTGGGTTTTCAATATTTTATAAGCTCATTAAATCGTAAAACGATTAGCCGATGTGCGTTACGCCGCCCATGTATGGCTGAAGTACTGCTGGGATAGCAATACGGCCATCTGCTTCTTGGTTGTTCTCAAGAATCGCAACCATAGTACGACCAACAGCCAGACCAGAACCGTTTAGTGTGTGCACAAGTTCAGGTTTCTTCTCGCCTTTACGACGGAAACGAGCTTGCATACGACGAGCTTGGAAATCCCACATGTTTGAACAAGAAGAGATTTCACGGTAAGTCTCTTGTGCTGGAACCCATACTTCTAAGTCGTAAGTTTTCGCGGCGCCGAAGCCCATGTCACCAGTACATAGAACCACTTTGCGGTAAGGAAGCTCTAGAAGTTGAAGTACTTTCTCAGCGTGACCTGTTAGCTCTTCAAGAGCTGCCATTGAGTCTTCTGGCTTAGTGATTTGTACTAGTTCAACTTTGTCGAATTGGTGCATACGGATAAGACCGCGAGTGTCACGACCGTAAGAACCCGCTTCAGAACGGAAACATGGAGTGTGAGCTGTCATCTTAAGTGGCAGTTCAGCTTCGTCTGTAATGGTATCACGAACCATGTTTGTTACAGGTACTTCCGCAGTAGGGATAAGTGATAGCGTCTTAAGAGGGACATCACTTACTTGCTCAGTTAGCGGGCTTGTGTGGAACAAGTCTTCGCCAAACTTAGGAAGTTGACCGGTGCCGTATAGGCTATCGTGGTTCACTAGGTACGGTACGTACATTTCTGTGTAACCGTGCTCATCAGTGTGAAGGTCCAACATGAACTGAGCAATCGCACGGTGTAGACGTGCAAATTTGCCTTTCATCACGATGAAACGAGAACCAGAGATTTTTACTGCGCTAGCAAAATCAAGACCACCAGACATTTCGCCAAGATCAACGTGATCTTTCACTTCAAAGTCGTAAGTCTTAGGTTGACCCCAACGAGAAACTTCAACGTTATCATCTTCGTCTTTACCTTCTGGCACAGACTCGTCTGGCAGGTTTGGAATAGACATAGTGATCGTTTCTAGATCAGATTGAAGCTCAGCCAATGCTGCTTTAGCTTGGTCTAGTTCTGCGCCTAAGTTGCCTACTTCAGCAAGGATACGCTCAGCTTCTTCATGGTCGCCTTTTGCTTTCGCTTGACCAATGGACTTCGATCGAGAGTTACGTAACGCTTGTAGCTCTTCAGTTTTCATCTGAAGGGACTTACGTTTTTCTTCAAGTTCACGAATTGTCTCTACATCAAGGGCGAAGCCTCGACGTGCTAATTTTGCCGCTGTTTCATCCAGCTCAGCTCGAAGTAATTTAGAATCCAGCATTGCTAATCCTATGCTTTAGTTATTTGAATATTCAGTAATTTGCTACTGAATCACTGCTAAACCCCTAAAACTGGTGCTATTTCGACCAATTTGTAACGATTTAATTTAAATTTTATGACTAGGTAACGATATCCAAAAAAGACTACTTTTCATAGCGTTTTTGTGGGCTTTTTGCGTCCAAATCCGCCAGATAATCTAGCTTCTCGCCAATTTTGGTCTCTAAGCCTCGTTTTGTTGGGAAATAGTATTGCTTCTCTCCCATTTCAGGAGGCAAGTACTTTTCACCCGCCGCGTAGGCTCCCGGTTCGTCATGAGCATAACGGTATTCTTGTCCGTAGCCCATGTCCTTCATCAAGGTTGTTGGTGCATTTCGCAAATGATGAGGCACTTCGTACTCAGGAAGATTATGAGCATCGGTTAACGCTTGCTTCCAAGCCGTATAAACCGCGTTACTCTTTGGTGCACACGCTAAATAAACAACCGCCTGTGCAATCGCGCGTTCTCCCTCAGCAGGACCAATACGTGTAAAGCAATCCCAAGCAGACATCGCAACCTGCATGGCACGAGGGTCAGCGTTACCAATATCTTCAGAAGCTATTGCCAATAAGCGCCTAACGATATAAAGCGGATCACAGCCTGCCGCAATCATTCGAGCCGACCAGTACAAGGCCGCGTCAGGTTTTGAACCTCGAATCGATTTATGAACAGCGGATATTAGGTCGTACCAAATATCACCCTTGTTATCAAAGCGAGCCACTTTCTCACCTGCAACTTCAGCAAGTAACTGTAAGGTAATCGACTTCTCGCCTTTGTCGTTGTCTTCAGCCATGTCATACAGCAGCTCAAGGTAGTTGAGCGACATACGCGCGTCACCGTTCACTAACTCAGCTAAGCGATCCAAAACATTGTCAGCAAAGTGAGCAGGAACGTCACCAAGACCACGCTGCTTATCTTCAATCGCTTGGCGTATTACCGTCGCAATATCATCGGTATTGAGAGAAGTCAGCTTGTACACTCGCGCACGAGATAACAGAGCGTTGTTTAACTCGAAAGAAGGATTTTCGGTCGTCGCACCAATGAAGGTAACCGTACCGTCCTCAATGTGAGGCAGAAACGCATCTTGCTGGCTTTTGTTAAAGCGATGGACCTCATCCACAAACAAGATGGTTCTACGCCCTGCTTGCTTGTTTTCACGGGCTTTTTCGATCGCGATGCGAATGTCTTTCACACCCGATGTCACGGCAGAGACACGCTCCACTTCTGCATTAGCATAATTGGCGGCGACTTCTGCGAGCGTGGTTTTACCTGTGCCAGGAGGCCCCCACAAAATCATCGAGTGGATATGGCCCGCTTCAAGGGCTCTACGAAGGGGTTTACCTGGACCTAATATGTGCTGCTGACCAATATACTGTTCTACAGTTTCTGGTCTCATACGAGCAGCAAGGGGACGAAAATCTTCGTCCCCTGCAAAATCTAAGCTGTAATTACTCAATTGCAATCTCTTGATTATTTGATGGCATCGAGCTGATGGAAACAATATCCATCAACCCTATCGACGTACTACCAAACGATCGGCTTGTTTCGATCAATTTCTTTGGTCGTCGACCTCGACACCTTCCGGTGCTACAAAAGTAAAGCGGTCTGCTGCTGGTTTACCCAGGTTTACATTGCTGAAGGTAAACTCGCCTTTTTGACCGTCTTGTTCAATCACATTAAAGCCCTGAACAATGCCTTTTTCATTGATGTTAATCTGGAAGTCGCCCTGATTAGAGTCAACTGCCGTTGGTGTTAATGTAAATTGGTTACCCGATTGCGCCACATTGTAGTTATCCCAATCGCTTTCTTGGTTGCGAGTCAGTAGTACAAAAGGCGTTTGCGATGTCGCTTGCTCTTGCCAGTAGATACTAACTTGCTCAATGAACGGGCTGTAATACCACAAACTCTGACCGTCAGAGACCAATAGGTTTTCATCCGGGAACGTGGTTTCCCAACGGAATAAGCTTGGACGTGCAATTTCAACCGTGCCTTCACCTTCCATTACAACATCACCATCAGGGCTTGTGACCACTTGTTTAAAGTCAGCACTAAACCCTGCGTTCAATGCCAAGCGGCTACTCAACTCTTCTTTCGGAGAAGCAAACACTGAGAAGCTCATAAATAAAAGTGCGAATACTTTTTTCATTAATAGTCCTGTTACAAGGTAAATCGGTCATAAAACTATGACCGATTATTAAGGGTTGAGTTCCTATCTACACAATTAAGTGATTACTCTTTCGGCGGTGCTGGAGCCAAGACTTCTCGGTTACCGTTATGACCCGGAGCACTTACAATGCCTTGCGCCTCAAGCTGCTCCACAATTCGTGCCGCTCGGTTGTAACCGATCTTGAATCGACGTTGTACACCAGAAACTGAACCACGACGAGAATGAACAACGTGCTCGACTACTTGATCAAACAGAGGATCAACCTCTTCATCACCTTCCATCTTCTCACCCGGAAGCAAGGTTTCAGGCGTTTGCTCACCATTGGTAATTTCATCAATGTAGTTTGGTTTACCACGTGCCTTCCAGTTATTTACCACTGCGTGTACATCATCATCTGACGCAAACGCACCATGAACACGGATTGTATGGCTAGAACCTGGCGGTAAGTAAAGCATATCACCCATACCAAGCAGCGATTCTGCACCACCTTGGTCAAGAATGGTTCGAGAGTCAGTCTTAGTTGATACGGTAAAGGCAACACGCGTTGGAATGTTGGCTTTAATCAGACCGGTAATAACGTCAACCGATGGGCGCTGAGTCGCAAGAATCAAGTGAACACCTGCCGCACGAGCTTTTTGTGCCAAGCGGGCAATCAGTTCTTCTACTTTCTTACCTACTACCATGATTAAGTCGGCAAATTCATCGACGATAACCACAATGTAAGGCAGTTTTTCAAGTAATGGCGCTTCTGGGTCCATGCTATCACCTGGTTTCCACAATGGATCGTGGATTGGGTGACCTGCATCGGCAGCCATCTTAAGCTTGTCGTTGTAGCCTTTAATGTTACGAACACCAAGTGCTGACATCAGCTTGTAACGACGTTCCATTTCACCAACACACCAGCGAAGCGCATTCGACGCATCTTTCATGTCGGTAACCACTTCAGATAGTAGATGAGGAATACCCTCATATACAGAAAGCTCAAGCATTTTCGGGTCAATCATGATGAAACGAACGTCTTCAGGCGATGCCTTATACAGCATACTCAAGATCATTACGTTCACACCCACCGATTTACCAGAACCTGTAGTACCCGCAACCAGAACGTGTGGCATCTTAGCTAGGTCAGCAATCACAGCTTCACCTGCAATATCTTGTCCTAATACCACCGTCGTTGGTGATTTCGCTTCTTGGAACTGCTCGCTGCTCACTACGTCTGAGAAGAATACGGTTTGACGACTCATGTTTGGCAGTTCTAAACCGACATAAGGTTTACCCGGGATTACTTCAACAACACGTACTGCCAACGCAGACAATGAGCGAGCCAAGTCCATAGAAAGGCCAGAAATACGGCTTACTTTCACACCTGGAGCCAAATCTAACTCGAAGCGTGTAATTACTGGACCAGGGAAGATATCAACAACATCCGCTTTAATCTTGTAGTCAGCTAGCTTGGATTCAACCAAACGAGCGATCGCTTCTAGTGCATCGCGGTCGATGAATGTTTCACGCTTCTCTGGGTGGAACAATAGATCCAGTGTCGGTAGCGGCTCTGCCGGTTTCGGCAAGTTAACTTCCTGCTGAACCAAGAATGGGTTTTGTGCAGCTGCCATATTCGCTTGAGCTTCAGAAACAATATTCTGGAAGGCCGCAACGTCTTTATCCTGATTCAGATCTTGATCTTCCGTTACTTCTTCCCAAGGAAGGTCAATCACCTGCTCTTCATCCGCAACGGCAGGTTGCGCTGTTTGCTCTTGCTGATAAGAGAATGATTCAGGTTGTTCTTCGATATCACTCTCTACTGTTTCAGAATCGAATTCAGAAGACTGCTCGTATCCTTGCTCTTCAGACACATCAAATGGTGCACTGTGCGCTGAGAAATCATCTTGAGTATCAGCTTCTGGTTCACCCATAGGTGAGGCATACAAAGATTCAGGCTGAACGTCGTCAGCATCAAACTCTGTAGACGCTTGAGCTTCATTCTCAATCTCTGGTTGTGCATATTGTTCATCAAGAACTGTTTCAGCGCTCTCTTCTACAACAGGCTCAGCTGGACTAACTGATTCCTGCTCTTGCTGCATATATTGTTGATAAGCAACTTGAGATTCATGGGCATCTGTCTGATCTTGTTCAGCAAGATCATCTTCATACATTGCAGCACTTTCTAGCTGCTCAATCGTCGCATTCAACTGCTTAGAACGCTCGACGCCCTCTTCCAATGGCTCTTGTGGCGCTTGGTAAACGGGAGCGGCAGCAATTGGTTTTTCTGGTTGAGGAACAACAGGCGGTTGAGTCACTCGAGAAACGGGGTCTTGAGAAACCGGAGCTTGCTGCTTAGCCGGCGCTTCCGCAGGCATATGAATATTGTAATGACGTTTTTCTGATGCGCCTTCACCAGATACTCTATTAGCAGTATCAGAAGGTCCATTGGTCGCTGAGAAGCTCATTGCAGGATCGAGAGCTTCCGATGCCGTACCAGACTCCTCGATGACATCTTCATTGTAGATTGGCTGTTGACGGCTATCTTGCTGTGGATCTCGGTCTGCCGACTCTTTCAATTCTGGCTCAAGCAATTCTTGGTCTTGACCACGTGCTTTATTTACCGCTGAAGTAAAGAGCTTAATCGCACCTTCACCTAGCCATTCCACAATTCTCAACCAAGAGATACCGGTTAAAAGCGTAAAGCCTGCACCCCAAAGGAAAAGAAGCACAAGCGTACTACCCAGAATATTCAGCGTTGGCAGTGCAAGGCTCGTTAATACGTCACCAACCACGCCACCTGACGAGAAGTACCAGATATCATCGAAGTTAATGTCAGCCAAACCACAACTGGTCAGGATAAGCACCGTTAAGCCAAGTAAACGGGTGCCCCACAACATAAAGTCGATCTGTTCGTCTTCATTACGCTTACGGAATAAGACCCATGCGGCAACGGTCACTAAGATAGGCAGTGGATAAGCCAGAGAGCCAAATACAAAGAAAAGCGTATCTGCTAGCCATGCACCTAGATAGCCACCTGCGTTTTGAATGTCACCACCCCACGCGGTTTGCGACCATGAAGGATCGGCAGGGCTAAAGGTTAATAACGCAACGGCAAGTAGAATAGAGAAAAGAACACCCAGTATCAGGCTGCACTCTTTAAGGCGTTGAGAACCATTCAAACGAGAAGACTGGGGCTCTTCACTCGTTTTAATGATTGTTTCTACTTTATTACTGCTCTGCTTGAACATAAACCAACTTAATAATTAAACGGGATAAAAACATAGCGAGCGGCACAGGCCGCCCGTTTCAATGAAACTACTGTTGATTTAACCATATCAAACCAAAAAACCCAATTCCAGAAAGCAAGAAAGCGGAACAAATGTCCGCTTTCTTTCATTTCACCAATTATGACTAACGAGTTTTAATCACAAGTTGATTGGTTTGTTTCACTTCTTCCATTACCACGTAAGTTCGAGTGTCGTTTACGCCCGGTAGACGAAGTAACGTATCACCCAGTAGCTTACGGTAAGCACCCATATCAGATACACGTGTTTTTAGAAGATAGTCAAAGTCACCCGACACTAAATGACACTCTTGGATGTCATCCAGTTTCTGCACAGCGGTGTTGAATTGTTCGAACACATCTGGCGCACCGCGGTTCAATGTGATTTCAACAAACACCAAAAGTGAAGCATCAAGGTACTGTGGGTTCAGCAACGCTGTGTACCCAGTAATGTAACCTTGACGTTCTAAACGACGAACACGTTCAAGACACGGAGTCGGAGAAAGTCCTACTCGTTTTGAGAGTTCAACGTTCGAGATACGACCGTCTTTTTGCAACTCATTAAGAATGTTGCGGTCAATACGATCTAGTTCCTTGGACGGCTTCTTATAATTGTCTGCCATTTTTTATTCCACCTTATTACTTCCTTGCAAAAAAATATACTACAACTTTTTAATATTCAGTATCAAATTTTATCTGAACATATCTATACTAGATATTAATTCGACAGAATTACCCTACACATAGATAAAACAACCAAAATAAAATGAGGAGTCAGGATGATCATTGGCGTACCTAAGGAAATCAAAAACCACGAATACCGCGTTGGTATGACCCCAGCTAGCGTGAGAGAACTAATCTCACACGGCCACCAAGTTTTTGTTGAAACCAATGCCGGTACTGGTATCGGTTTTTCAGACGATGATTACATCGCTGTAGGCGCATCCATTCTTCCTACTGCTGCTGACGTTTTCGCGAAAGCAGAGATGATTGTAAAGGTTAAAGAACCTCAAGCTGTCGAGCGAGCTATGCTTCGCGAAGGGCAAATATTATTTACTTATTTACACCTTGCACCAGATTTTCCACAAACTGAAGAGCTTATCAAGAGCAAAGCTGTCTGCGTAGCCTATGAGACTGTAACAGATAATATGGGTCGCTTGCCACTATTAGCACCAATGTCTGAAGTAGCTGGTCGCATGTCTATTCAAGCAGGTGCACAAACTTTAGAGAAATCTAACGGTGGTTGTGGTCTTCTTCTAGGCGGCGTTCCAGGTGTTGAACCTGCGAAAGTTGTTGTTGTTGGCGGCGGTGTTGTAGGTGCTAACGCAGCACGTATGGCTGTTGGCCTTCGCGCTGATGTAACGATTCTTGACCGTAACGTAGACACGCTTCGTCGCCTTGACGAAGAGTTCCAAGGTCGCGCAAAAGTGGTTTATTCTACTGAAGACGCTATCGAGAAGCATGTTCTAGAAGCGGACCTAGTGATTGGTGCAGTACTGATCCCAGGTGCAGCAGCGCCTAAACTGGTGACAAAAGAGCACATCGCTAAGATGAAACCAGGTTCAGCTGTTGTTGACGTTGCAATCGACCAAGGTGGTTGTTTCGAAACGTCTCACGCGACAACTCACGCAGAACCAACTTACATCGTTGATGACGTAGTTCACTACTGTGTTGCAAACATGCCTGGCGCTGTTGCTCGCACTTCAACTTACGCACTAAACAATGCAACACTTCCTTACATTGTTAAGCTAGCGAACAAAGGTTACCGCGAAGCACTTCTATCAGACAAAGGCTTCCTAGAAGGTCTTAACGTGATTCACGGTAAAGTGACTTGTAAAGAAGTTGCAGAGAGCTTTGACCTAGAATACGTAGATCCAGCTGAAGCTATCGCGATGTTCAACTAATGATGTCATGACTCACTGAGCGTCAAATTTTCTCGTTGAGGCGCTCAATTGAATCATACACATGCAAAAAGCCAGTCCGATTATGTCGAACTGGCTTTTTTGTCTCTGTAACACTCATGTTCGAAAGCTGCGAAGAAGCACACTTTCTAGTAGCCGCACCGTTTATCGGTCGCTCTTAACACCATGAATCAACAGGTTTCTGGGTGTGACGCTACGTTCACAAAACTCTTCAATAGTTGCTTCATAGCCTTGTTCTTTTAAATAAATTGCTCGGTCTAATGCGAGCCATATCTCTAATGGGCGTCTGAAAACCTGCTGAACCAGGCTTAACTTTTCCATCTCCCAGAAAAGTGCTTCGCCTTGCACTAGATAAGAGTCAAAATCGATATTAGAACCAAGCGACAATTCCTTCACTTCACAAGCCCAACGGCAGAACGACTCAAACCCTTCAGCTAGCTCTGATTTTTTGATACTCGGCACAGGAATGTATTGATCAATTCCCATTTCAGCCTTAAGTAACTGGCTGAAGCCCAGGCGATAACTCATCTCTAATTGACGATGACGCTTAACCCTCTCACCACCGGTGACGGTTTCTTGCAGTGGGATTCGTAAATCGCTTTTGCTTAGTGTCAAAGCTGAGGTCTTAGCGACAGAACTCATTGCTTGGTAGCTTTCGTCTCTAATCAAATGATAACAACAAGGAGATATAGTCACCGCAGGGAGCCCATGCGACACAGACTTTTTAACCAACTCGACATGAAGATCACCACAAGCATGCAGTGCAACCGCATGTTGATTTGGATTAAATACCTCATCTGCCCTTTCAGAAAACGCGTCACCTTGCACAAAGGTCATCTCTAGATGTTGTGCATCCGCTATTTTTTGCCCGCTCTCACACAATGATTGTTGCCATTCAAAACTGGTCACCTTTTGACTCGATTGCTGAGACAAAATTCGTCCTAGGAACCCTTTTCCAGAACACCACTCCAACCACTCTTCACCGTGGTGATGCTCAAGCGCCGCTTCACCCATCGATACAATTTGCTGCAACTTTCTTCCAGGAATGCCGTCTTCAGTCCCTCTAGGAAGCTGCAGACCTTTGAGAGCTGTATTAGTGAATTGAGTGCTTTGATGAGCCTGCATAAGCTGTGGCAGAAAACGGCCGAGCTCAGTTATCAACAGATCAGGCTGCTCTTTCAGCGTCTGAATATTTTCAGTCGTTAAGCTATTTAACCAGTCAACAAGCGGCGAGTTAACTTTTTGCCATGGCTGCTGCTGTGTTTGGCATAGGTGAAAAGGCTCAGAACGCCAATAAACTTGGTGCTCAAGCAAAAATGAGTCGAGTATTTTAAATCGTGAATGCATGCTTCCCCCTATGGTGCGTGGATTGTAGGGGTAACCGGCGTAAATGAAAAGGATCGAGGTAAAGAGAACGAAAGGTGAACGCTAAATGCCAAAAAGGAAAACGGCCTGTAAATACAGGCCGATTAAGAATCTAGTTTTGTATGTTGTGATTAACGAACTGGAAGCTCGATATCTTTAAACATCTCTTCGATTTCTTCATTTGATTTCAAAGAGATAGCTTGCTCTACCACTGGACGAGTCAGGTGAGGTGCAAAGCGCTCCATGAAATCAAACATGTAAGAACGCAGGAACGTGCCTTTTCTAAAGCCAATGCTGGTTGTGCTCGCACCAAATAGATGGCTCGCATCAATCGCAACCAAATCTGTATCTTGTTCGTGGTCAATCGCCATGCTCGCAATCACACCAACACCAATGCCCATACGAACGTAAGTTTTGATTACATCGGCATCCGTTGCAGTAAATACCACGCGTGGTGTTAGACCCACTTTGTTAAATGCAGTATCCAGCTCAGAACGGCCAGTAAAGCCGAAGACATAAGTGACCAGAGAGTACGCCGCCAGATCTTCAATAGTGATATTCTGCTTTTGAGCCAGAGGGTGGTCCTTTGTGACCACGATAGAACGGTTCCAGTGGTAACAAGGTAGCATGATCGCATCTTGGTACAGGTGAAGTGCTTCTGTCGCGATTGCGAAGTTTGCCGTTCCTTTTGCAACAGCCTCAGACATTTGGCTTGGCGTACCTTGGTGCATGTGAAGCGACACCTTAGGGTAACGTGCTGTGAAACCTTTGATCACATCAGGTAGAGCGTAACGAGCTTGAGTATGAGTCGTTGAAATGTTCAATGTACCCATCTCTGGGTGAGTATGCTCACCCGCTACGGCTTTAATACTCTCAACACGAGCTAGAATCTCTTGAGAGATACGAATGATATCCTCGCCAGCTTGAGTAACCTGAGTCAAATGCTTGCCGCTTCGCTCAAAGATCTGGATACCCAACTCATCTTCCAGCAATCTAACTTGTTTACTGATGCCCGGCTGAGATGTGTATAAACTCTCCGCTGTCGCAGAAACATTTAGGTTATGGTTTACAACCTCAACAATGTACTTCAGTTGCTGTAACTTCATATCTAACCTCGTAATCCTTTACTCATTTCTGTGCTAACTTATTTGCAAAGAGAGCATTCTAGTCTCATGTAATATAATTAATAGTTATAACGTTTCAAGCGCCAAAAAGACAGAAAAATTGATTTTTTCTCGGTTAACAAACAAAAACATCACTACGGCTTTGCAACCCAGCCCTCATTCCCATACATTAGTTGGTAAGTTTTGATTGCCGATTGTGCTCAACAAGAGATAATCAAAAATTGCAATTTACGAGTGCCGATACACAATGGAATCGTGTATCCTCTCTGGTTAGCTCAAGAAAACAATAAGCAGACATAAATATATGAATAACCCTGGTTTAATTATTGCCTTAGTAGCGATTCTTTTGGTGTTGGTATTAGGTTACAACATCATGCTTCAGTACAAAGTTAAGGTAGAAACAGCGAAGAAACAGGAAGCTTCTCGTTATTTGACCATAATCGATGGAACAGAAGAGCTTATTGGTAATGCACACCATATGCCGTTTAGCCAAGATCTTCTTGTATGCTTAAACAATCGAATTCTTGATGCATTAGAAAACATGTATCAGCTCGACCCCAAAAATAAGCAACTTGCCCAACGTATTGAAAGCGTTAAACAGCAAATCACTCAGCTTAAAGAGAACTACCAAGGCGGCGAAAGCACGGCCTTTAGAGTTCCAAGTAGTGACAAGCAAGCAATCATGATGCTTAAACTGGTTAAACGCCTGCGTGACACGGTTCGTAGTGAGCACAACAAAGGTCGTTTCGAAACCCAAGCGTATGTAGTGGAAAACGCTCGCTTAGAGACTATTCAGATTCGAATCAACATTGAGAACGTAATCAAGCGTGCTAATGATTCAATTTCGCGAGGCCAACCAGGTACTGCTATCCAACTACTTCGCAAAGGTATTGACGCATTAGCTACCAAGAATGATGCTTACTCGACAAAAGCGAAAGAGAAGCTTCAGCAAATGCTGAATGACCTTGACCAAAAGCGCCAAGACAAAAACGCACACGATTTACAACAAATGGAATCAAAAGAGCGCGAAGACGATATGGACGCGCTATTCGGTCAGAAGAAAAAGTGGTAACTGCTGCTTAATCCAAGCGATTGACAAGGCCACCTTTAGATATCTAAGGTGGCCTTTTTTATCGCCAACGAATTTCCTTTCTCGATATAGGGAGATCTGATTAGCTGTGATAAACTCCCGCATTATCAACAAACCTGCTCCGACCATGTATCAAGAACTACTCGCTCCAATCCACTCTTTTCTAAAAGCTGAAACGCCAGATTCATGGATCGATGAAGCCAAAAAGCCTGAAAACCTTCACATCATTTTGCGCGATCACATGCTGTGTGAACTTAAAGCAGCGCAAAGCGCTTTATTCCTTATCCGTAAATACGCGGTAGATAAAGAAAGCGCTAAACAACTGAATGAATGGATCCTGCCATACGAGCAATTTGCCTACCGTCGTATCGGTGATTTAGAGTCACTTCGTGGCAAGAGCAACGTTTCAAAACAGATCACAGCAAAAGAAGGCTGTAATTACGGCGCTGACCTTATCGATAAGATGGTTCTGCTGATCAAAGAAGAACTCCACCATTTCTATCAAGTAATGGAACTGATGGAGAAGAAAGGCGTGACTTACCAGCCAATTGAAGCGGGTCGTTACGCTAAAGGGCTAATCAAGCAAGTAAAGACATACGAACCAGATGCTCTAGTCGACAAACTAATCATCGGTGCCTTTATTGAAGCACGTTCTTGTGAGCGTTTTGCTAAATTAGCGCCTTTCTTAGAAGAAGACATGGAGAAGTTTTACGTATCTCTACTTCGTTCAGAGGCTCGTCACTACCAAGATTACCTTGAGTTGGCCGAGCAAATCGCTGGCAAAGATATCTCAGAGCGTATTGCTCATTTCGCTCAAGTGGAAGCAGACCTGATCACTTCAGACGACAGCGACTTTAAATTCCATAGTGGTGCACCGGTATAGTTCGCTAAGAAAGCACACTCTAATCCAAACAAAGAAGGCCAGCTATTTGCTGGCCTTCTTAATTTATATCGCGCTAGCTAAAAGAGAAAGTTAAGCTAGTGTGCCGTTGATTTCAGCAAGCACAGCTGCAGGGTCTACAGCCTGAGTAATTGGACGACCAATAACTAGGTAGTCAGAACCTGACTCAATCGCTTTAGGAGGCGTCATGATACGCTTCTGGTCACCAACATCAGCACCTACAGGGCGAATACCTGGCGTCACTAGTTTAAACTCCTGACCAAGAGCACCTTTCAATAAAGAAGCCTCTTGTGCTGAACACACCACACCGTCAAGACCTGAGTTTTTAGTTAAAGAAGCCAAACGCATTACTTGCTGTTGTGGCTCAAGATCCAAACCGATACCAGCTAAGTCTGATTGCTCCATGCTCGTCAGTACTGTTACACCAATCAGCAATGGACGATCCTTACCATAAGGTTCCAAGATTTCGCGTGAAGCCGTCATCATACGTTCGCCACCACTTGCGTGCACGTTCACCATCCATACACCCAGCTCTGCGGCTGCGCGTACTGCTTTTGAACATGTGTTCGGGATATCGTGGAATTTAAGATCCAAGAATACTGAGAAACCACGTTTATGTAATTCACGAACAAATTCAGGACCAAACAGGGTAAACATCTCTTTACCCACTTTTAGGCGGCAAGATGCTGGATCAATACGGTCAACAAAGGCTAACGCATCCGCTTGGTTGTCATAATCCAAAGCTACAATGATTTTTTGGTCGTTCATTTCATCTCCTAACGCAGTTAACTTTCTTAAAAAATATTTTTCCACCTATGCAGGTGGTATATAACAGTCATAAAAATGCAGCCCGAAAGCTGCAATTAATAATTTGGTCTTAAATGACCACAAATCTATTCACCATCTAGCCCACGAATAGGCTTGATCGTCCCCCACCCTTTACATGAAGGGCAGTGCCAATACATTGAATGTGTTGAGAACCCACACTGACGACAACGGTAATGAGGCTTAACCTTAAGCTGTTCACCAACCATAGATTGAAGCGTGGTTAAGCTTTCTTTTGCTCGGCCTTCTTCTGCTTCTGCTAGATGGTAATCGATCAATCGATAGAAACCTTTCATAGTTGGGTTTTTCACGAGTTGCTTGGTCAGTAACTCTTGAGCAGAACCAATATCTTCATGATGCGCGACCAACTGAGCCAGCATCAATTCAGCCGACACGCCTGCTTTCTTCTGGATACAAGCTTTAAGGAATTCAACCAACTGAGCTTCGTGCCCAAGTTTGTGGTAGCACTCAGAAAGGGTCGGTAACACCTCACTGATAAAATCAATATCTTGTTCAAGAACAGCCTCAAGACAATCAATCGTCTTTTGGTAATCTTCATTTGCTAAATGGAATTTACCCAAAGCGATGCTGGCACGCACACACTTAGGGTCTTCAGATAACGCTTTCTTAAAATGCGCTAATGCTTTAGAGCGATTACCATCGGCTTGTTCTTGCATCGCAAGTTCACACCAAAAATGCGCAACCGTAGCACGCATCTTCATCTTCTTCTTACCAAGCTTTACTAGGATATTTCCGTAATGTATCGCTTTATTCCACTCTCGAGTTTGCTGGTAAATTGCAACTAACTGCTGCAGAGCACCCTCTTTGTGGTCAGGTTCATCAACCAACTGTTCAAAGATTTTTTCTGCACGATCAAGAAAGCCAGAGACCATATAGTCTTTCGCTAATTGTTGCAGTGCGAGGTTTTTCTGGTCGAGAGTTAGACCTGAACGGGAAATGAGGTTTTGGTGAATGCGAATAGCGCGGTCTACTTCGCCTCTTGAACGGAACAGATTGCCCAAGGCCAAGTGAGTATCGATAGTTTCATTGTCTACTTGAAGCAGCTCTATGAAGTGATCAACAGCTTTGTCAGATTGATCTGACAGTAATAGGTTCAAACCCGTCACGTATTGACGGGAGATCTGGTGTGATTGCTTTTGTTTTTCTTGCTGAGCATTACGATTACCCATATACCAACCGTAAGCGGCTGCAATCGGCAAAAGTAAGAACAGTAACTCTAACATCAAATATAGCCTTTAAGCTTTAGTATCAGCAGCGACCTGCTTTGATTGCTTATTGAGTTGCTTCTTCAAGCGATGAATTTTCAGCTGAGATCGCATGTGCATGTTACCAAAGACTAACCAAGCAAAAGCAAAGCCTGAAATGAAGACAATACCCAATAGGCTGGAGAGGTGGAAATCACCTTGCGCTAGCAGGTAGTTAAAATTCACGATAGTTTGGTTTTGAGAGCCTAAAGCCAGTGCAATTAGGAAAAGTGCGATAACGGCGACTATTTTTATAATTTTCATAGTTCATCACTCATTGGTTGGTTAGCTGTACGATTATGCAGGAAAATTACTAATCAGACCACCATATTATGGTCATAAAAAAGCGGCATACATTATAGTATGCCGCTTTTCATAATTCCGATAAGTAGACTACATTCCTGTGTTTACTCGTTCACGTAGCTCTTTGCCTGGTTTGAAGTGAGGAACGTATTTACCTTCTAACTCTACCTTGTCACCAGTCTTTGGGTTACGTCCAACACGAGGCTCACGATAATGCAGAGAAAAGCTGCCAAAACCGCGAATTTCGATTCGATCACCACTTTCTAGTGTTGAAGCCATATGCTCTAAAATATCTTTTACAGCGTCTTCAATTTCTTTTGCAGAAAGATGCGTTTGCTCAGCGCACAGTCTTTCAATCAATTCAGACTTAGTCATAGTTACCCTCGTTGGTTTTCTTTTTAGAAATTATAGACCTATCGGAAAAATAAGCAAAAAAAAAGGAGCCTTACGGCTCCTTTCTTAGCGAAAAGTTAAATTATTCGCCTTTAGCAGCTTTGAATGCGTCTGCCATTGCGTTACCGAACGCGCCTTCTTCAGACTTGTTCAGTGAAGCCATTGCTTCTTGCTCATCAGCTTCATCTTTAGCTTTGATAGATAGGTTGATTACGCGGTTCTTACGGTCTACACCTGTGAACTTAGCTTCAACGCTGTCACCAACGCTTAGGATTAGAGATGCATCTTCGATACGATCGCGAGATACTTCAGAAGCGCGGATGTAACCTTCAACGCCTTCGATTAGCTCGATAGTAGCGCCTTTCGCGTCAACTGCAGTAACAGTACCGTTTACAAGAACACCTTTCTTGTTGTCAGCAACGTATGCGTTGAACGGGTCGTTTTCCATTTGCTTAACGCCAAGAGAAATACGCTCACGCTCTGCATCTACTGCTAGAACAACTGCTGAGATTTCGTCGCCTTTCTTGTACTCACGTACAGCGTCTTCGCCAGCAACATTCCAAGAAATGTCAGATAGGTGTACTAGACCGTCGATACCGCCTTCTAGACCGATGAAGATACCAAAGTCAGTGATAGACTTGATCTTACCAGTAACTTTGTCGCCCTTAGCTTGCATTTCTGCAAATGACTGCCATGGGTTAGCTTTACACTGTTTCAGACCTAGAGAGATACGACGACGTTCTTCGTCGATATCAAGAACCATAACCTCAACTTCGTCGCCAACATTAACAACTTTAGAAGGGTGGATGTTCTTGTTAGTCCAATCCATTTCAGAAACGTGTACTAGACCTTCAACGCCTTCTTCGATTTCAACGAAGCAGCCGTAGTCAGTTAGGTTAGTAACACGACCAGAAAGCTTGTGACCTTCTGGGTAACGCTTAGCGATTGCTACCCATGGATCTTCGCCTAGTTGCTTAAGACCTAGTGAAACACGAGTGCGCTCACGGTCGAACTTAAGAACTTTAACTAGGATTTCGTCACCAACGTTAACGATCTCTGATGGGTGCTTAACGCGCTTCCAAGCCATATCTGTGATATGTAGAAGACCGTCAACACCGCCAAGGTCAACGAATGCACCGTAGTCAGTAAGGTTCTTAACGATACCTTTAACTTCAGTACCTTCTTGTAGAGTCTCAAGAAGTTCGTCACGCTCAACACTGTTTTCAGATTCGATAACAGCACGACGAGAAACAACAACGTTGTTACGCTTCTGGTCTAGCTTGATTACTTTGAACTCTAGCTCTTTGTTTTCTAGGTGAGCAGTGTCACGGATAGGACGTACGTCTACTAGAGAACCTGGAAGGAAAGCACGGATACCGTTTAGTTCAACAGTGAAACCGCCTTTAACTTTACCGTTGATGATACCAACAACAGTTTCAGCTTCTTCGCAAGCTTTCTCAAGAACGATCCAAGCTTCGTGACGCTTAGCTTTCTCACGAGAAAGTTGAGTCTCACCGAAACCATCTTCAACAGCGTCTAGAGCTACGTCTACTTCAGCGCCAACTTCAACTTCAAGTTCGCCAGCAGCGTTCTTGAACTGTTCAGCAGGGATAGCAGATTCAGACTTAAGACCAGCGTCAACAAGAACGAAACCGTTCTCGATAGCTACTACAGTACCTTTAACGATGCTGCCTTGTTGGAATTCTGTTTCGTTTAGAAACTCTTCAAAGAGTTGAGCAAAAGATTCAGTCATTATTTAATCTTCAATAATTAAACGTCCATGGGTATCCTACCGCATGGGGTTGATAAATTCGCCGGTCATCATCCTTGCGACCAACGTTCTTGCCAGCCGGGCAGAATTACCCAGCTAGTTTCGATTCAATATAGTGTAGTGCTTTTTCTACTACCTGCTCAATATTCATTGAGGTGGAATCAAGCACTAGAGCATCCTCTGCAGGGCGAAGTGGCGCCACTGGGCGATTACGATCTCGGTCGTCTCGCTCTTGGATCTCGCTCAAAAGGTCGTCAAATTTAACATCTAACCCCTTCTGTTGCAACTGTTTAAGGCGGCGAGTCGCACGCTCTTCTGCACTTGCATCTAAAAATATTTTTGCTTCTGCTTCAGGGAAGACAACGGTTCCCATATCGCGACCATCAGCCACCAAACCTGGCGCTGCGCTGAATGCACGCTGACGACGAAGTAGTGCTTCACGTACGCGAGGTAATGCAGCAACTTTTGAAGCCGCCATGCCAGTCTCTTCTTTACGAAGTTCACCCGACACATCTTCACCTTCTAGGATAACCTTAACTAGGTCGCCTTCAGCAATAAACTGAACGTCTAAATGAGTTGCAAGAGGAACTAAAGCGTCTTCCGATTCAGTATCTACACCGTGATGAATTGCTGCTAAAGCCAGTACGCGATAGATCGCACCTGAATCTAGAAGATGAAAGCCTAGCTTATCTGCTAGTAACATACACAGGGTACCTTTACCTGCACCACTTGGTCCATCAACCGTAATCACTGGGCTTTGAGAAGGCATCTTTTACTCCACGTTTAGTCGTAAGTTTTATTCTGTACTAGCGAGTCGCCACTACTTTATAGGCGGCATATTATAGAGAAAAATTGGAAGTCGAGCGAGGTAAATCTCAGATAATTCCAAGATGATGATGCATTCGATAATGCAACTGGCCTAATATCAATCACCTGATGCTAATAAGGCTTTCTATTGGCAGTAAATCGGCATAAAAAAGCCTCGCACGAGCGAGGCTAAGTATATTTGTTACTTCAAGCAAGTTTAACCAATGATGGCGCGTACTGCTTCCAAGTCTTCTGGAGTATCAACCCCTGCAGCGGGCGCTTCAACAGCAACATCTACGTGAATCTTCTCACCGTACCAAAGTACGCGAAGTTGCTCTAGGCACTCAATACGCTCTAGGGTGCTTGGTTCCCAGTTGATGTAGGTATTGATGAAACCCGCTCGGTAAGCGTAAATACCAATATGACGAAGCAACGGAGATTCTGCAGCAGTACCGTTATTAGCGTAAGCGTCGCGATCCCAAGGAATCGTTGCACGGCTAAAGTACAGTGCATAACCGTCTTTATCCGTTACTACTTTTACAGCATTAGGGTTAAACACCTCATCAACGTGAGAGATTTCTACACCAAGTGTGGCCATCGGTGCTGTGCTGTTTGCTAGGTTATTTGCTACCTGATTAATAATCGCAGGTGGAATAAGTGGCTCATCCCCTTGTACGTTCACAATAATGTGGTCATCAGGGATGTTCATCACTTCAATCACTTCAGCTAGGCGTTCAGTACCAGACTCGTGATTCGGTGACGTCATACACACAGTCGCACCAAATGCTTTCGCAGCCTTTTCAACGCGAGCATCATCGGTTGCGATAATAACGTTATCAGCCCCCGCTTTCATTGACTGTTCGTATACCCATTGAATCATCGGTTTGCCGCCAATGTCAGCCAAAGGCTTACCTGGCAAACGGCTCGATTGATATCTTGCTGGTATAACTACCGTGTAAGACATTACTTGCCCTCATCCATTGAAAGAGTACGAGCTTCAGGTTCAAGAAGAACAGGAATACCCTCTTTAATTGGGTAAGCTAGGCGATCGATTTTACAAACAAGCTCTTGCTTATCCTTGTCAAAAGTTAGTTTACCTTTACATACAGGGCAAGCAACGATCTCAAGCAGACGGTGATCCATAGTATTCCATAACCTCTTTTATTCTTTTTAAAATTTGCTGTTGCGCTTCTTCATCGAACTGCGCAGAAACTGGAAGATACCACCAGTTGTCTTGAGCATATTCTTCACATTTTACAGCGTCTTTTTCTGTCATAATTATATTCATACCTTTCTTTGCTAAGGCATGAAGTTCATCTTTATCAAAATCCTGATGATCGGCGAAACCTTGTGTGTAAATCACATCACCATCAAGATCGTCTAATGTTTTGAAAAAGCGTGGCGGGTGCCCTATTCCAGCAAAAGCCACCAGCTTTGATAATTCTGAAACTGGCTTTTTCTGACCAGTCTTCAGATTAACGGCTTCACTCGGCGCCAAAGACATTGAGAACTCTCGCCCTTGTGCCTTTCCTCCATTGTTAATCAAGAAATCTACGTCAGCCAAACGTGATACTGGCTCTCGTAACGGGCCTAATGGAATCAGACTCTCGTTACCAAAACGCCTTACACCGTCGATAACTGAAAACTCAATATCACGCTCAAGCGCATAATGCTGCAAACCATCATCAGTAATAATGACATTCACGCCTTGATTCAATAAAGCCTTTACCGCATTCGCTCTTACTGGGTCAACCGCTACTGGCGCGCCCGTTCGCTTGCGAATCAAGCGGGGTTCATCACCCGAGTGTTCAGCAGGCGTGTTATCGTCTAAAACTAAAGGGTAACTCGGCGCTTTTGCACCGTAGCCACGAGAAACCACACCGGGGTTAAAACCGTTGGCTTGAAGCATCTCAACCAGCCAAATCACAACGGGGGTTTTACCATTGCCACCAGCGGTAATGTTACCAACAACAATTACTGGTAAAGGTGGTCGATAAGTTTCTTTCTTTCCAGATAGATAAGCATCACGTCGCTGCCCACTGATCATTTTGAACAGCAGACTCAATGGCCACAATAGCGGCCAAAGAAGATATTTTAACGAGTGATTGTTAAACCAAATCTTTTCGATCACAACAAAGACCTAATCTTATCCGCTGAACTGAATTCGATGCAGTTGAGCATAGGCACCATCATGAGCGATTAGCTCTGCGTGAGGGCCTCTTTCTACAATCTGACCATCATCAACCACTAAGATTTCATCAGCTTGTTCGATCGTCGATAGTCGGTGAGCAATAACCAACACAGTTTTATCTTTTTGCAGTTCTTCTAATGCAGATTGAATCGCTCTTTCTGACTCAGTATCCAGCGCAGACGTCGCCTCATCAAGAATCAGAACTGGCGCGTCTCTCAACAGTGCTCGCGCGATCGCGATACGTTGTCTTTGACCACCAGACAAACTCGCACCGTTTTCACCCACTACAGTATCAATACCATTTTCCATGCCTTCGATGAATTCAGTCGCATGAGCAAGTTTAGCAGCATGTTCGATCTGCTCGCGGGAGTACTTCTCTTCCGCAGCATAAGCGATATTGTTCGCAACGGTGTCATTGAATAGGTGTACGTTTTGAGAAACCAGAGCAAAGTGCTCACGCAAGTTTTTCAGTTCGTAATCACGAATGTCATGGCCATCCAGTTCAATAGAACCAGAGTCTACGTCATAGAAGCGAGTAAATAGGTTAGCAATGGTACTCTTACCTGAGCCCGAACGCCCAACAAGTGCAACCGTCTTACCTTTAGGTATATTAAAGCTCACATTATCCAATGCAGGCTTCTCGGCGCCTTCGTAAGTAAAGGTCACGTCTTTTACTGCAACATCACCACCGACAGTTTCAGGTTTCAAAGTACCTTTGTTCTGCTCGGTGTCTAAGTCCATTAAGCCAAACAGTGTCGTACTTGCAGCCATACCACGTTGGAATTCAGAGGTTACGTTAGTTAATGCTTTTAGTGGACGCATTAGGCCAAACATTGCTGAGAACACCACCGTAAACGTACCCGGCGTTAGCTCAGCCTTAATTGAATCAACGCTTGCCAAGACAAGTACAACAACAATTGCAACCGATGCAATCATCTGAATGATCGGGTTAGCGGCCGCTTGAGCTGTTACTAGCTTCATGCTCTGTTGACGCATCTGGTTACTTACTTTATCAAAGCGATGCTTTTCTAAATCCTGACCGCCGTAAGTAAGCACCACTTTGTGCCCTTTCAGCATTTGTTCTGCTGAAGAAGCAACGTGGCCCATGCTGGTTTGCATGTTTTTAGAAATCTTTCTGAATCGCTTCGATACTATGCTGATTGCCCAAGCTACAAGTGGAGCAACCGCAAATAGAACCAAAGATAACTGCCAGCTGTTCCAGAACATCAAGGTTAACAAACCAATGATGCTTGCACCTTCACGAACAATACTCACCAGTGCTTTACTGGTTGCTGCAGAAACTTGCTCTGAATCGTAGGTGATTCGAGACAGCAGCGCACCCGTCTGCTCTTTATCAAAGAAAGAGACTGGCATGTGCATAAAGTGACTGAATATTTTACGGCGGATTTCCATCACCACATTGCCAGAAACCCAGCTCAAGCAATAGGTAGATACGAAACCGCTGACGCCACGAATGAACATCATGGCAAAGATAATAAGAGGGAGTGTGCGCAGGAAATCAGATTCTGCACTACCAAAGCCTTCATCAAGTAATGGCTTTAGCAAAGAAATCATGTAGGTATCAGAGACGGCATTTATAATAAGCGCAATAACCGCAACACCAAGGCCAGCCTTATATAGTCGAATATAAGTCCAAAGTCGTTTAAATGTGACCCAGGTAGTTTCATCTGTTTGTGTTGACATAAAATCGCTTAATTTTCTCACAATAATCTATCTATTCTACTCCCTTACGAAGCATCTGCCTATACCACTGCCGCCCTTGTTCCTCTCTAATCGTATGATAATGCCAACCTTCTTGGTCAATAGTGATGGTTATTTGTCCACTTTCACCAGTATCAAGCCAGGCACTTCCACTTTGTAGGTAACGTTGAATGACAGACTCACTTGGCATCCCCCATTGATTACCTTTTGCCAACGAAGCAATCGCTAACTTTGGTGAAACTGCTTCTATGAAAGGTGTAATAGATGAAGTGTCACTGCCATGATGAGGCACGAGCATGACATCGCTTTTTAGCTGTTCGCCTTCCCGAGCAAGTAACCACTCACTCACAAGTTCAATATCACCCGTGAGCAACATCGAAAAGCCCGAACCTGGTTCAATAATCCGTATGACACAAGAGTGTGGGTTATACGCCCTATTCACTACTTTTGGCGGCCACAACACCTCGAACTGCAAGCTCTGCCATTCCCACACCTCACCTAACGTACATGCTTGAACAACTGAGCTCATTTGATGATTCAAACTTTGGCTAGCTCTTATCCATTCAGGCTGATAGTTCTCAAGCAATGCAGGGTAACCGCCAGCGTGATCAGAATCGAAATGGCTAATGATCACTCCTTGAATTTCATCAATACCTCTTTGCGATAAAGTAGGAATCAATAGTGACTCGACCATCGACCCTCCCGGCCACGCGTTACCTAAATCGTACACCACCACGTGACTGTTCTTTTCAAGGATGATAGACAAGCCATGCCCTACATCCAAAACATCAATAGTTAACCTGTCCTGTTTAACTTTGCCAAACTCCCACCACAACAGGAATACAGAAATGATGACAACAGCTGCTCCATGTTTAATGTATCGAGCAATAAAACCGAAGAATAAGATAAGAAAAACGAGCAGCACGGTTACGTGATTATCTACCTGAATCCAAAACTGTTCAGAAAAAGACAAGCTAAACACCAAGGGTTCAAGTGATAAATCAACCAGTCTCCATAACTGAGTAGAGAAATGAGCCATTGATTCGTTGTCCCCAATTACTGATTCAGCTATCAAACTTAGAAACATCGACAAAAACAGCAAAGGTATCGTCACCATTGATACCCAAGGCAATAGCAGCAAATTATAGACAACCGAGACCAAGCTAACGCCTTTGAAAAACAACATCGAAAAGGGCGCAATTAACAAGGTCAGCATGACCTGTATTTTGATGAGCTTTAGCATTCGTTCAGTAAAGGTAGAATTTGAAGAAGAGACATTAGTATTGAACGCAATGTAGAGAACCGCCCCCAATGTGCCAAAAGATAGCCAGAAGCTACTTGATAACACAGAAAAAGGCCAAATAACGAGAACGATACACAAGCTGATTAAAACACAACGAGCCACGCTGATGCTTTGCCCACGCCACAGAAAGTAACTCGCCACGACACACATCACTAGCGCTCTCAGGGTCGGCAGTGTAAACCCAGCAAACCAACTGTAGAAATAAGCAAAGCCTAAACCAAACACTGTCGGAAACCATAACAACTGAGGAGACAACAAACGCACTAGCTTCCCTACCTGATAACCGATTCCGAAGGCAATACCAATGTGAAGCCCAGAAATCGCCATCAAATGAATCAAGCCACTGCTCTTTAGCAAATCCCAACGCAAAGAAGGAATGAGATCTCGATAGCCGAAACTCAAAGCGACTATTAGGTCGTTATTGTTTAGCAGGCTGAGATTATCAAGACTGCGCTCGAACCACCGAGCACGTAGATGGCTGCTAGAGTAAATTCTATATTTAGTATCCGTTCGATAATTCGCATTTGCCGTAACCCCAGTGCTAAACAGGTGCTTTTCCAAGTCAAAGCCCGCTTCATTAAGCTTCCCAAAAACAGGCTTGATACTGACCGACAAATGAACGTCATCACCCAAAGTGAGCTTGAAAGGCGTAAACAATCGCAATTTTATCAATTGAGGAAAGATTAATTTTTCACCGTCAATTGATCTAACTACTACTACGCTTTCAAAACCATGGCTATTTTCACTAAAAAGACTAACTACTGAGGCATTTATGGTAGTATTCTGCCCTGATTGAAATAAGCGACTTGTTTGGATTTCAATCGCATTCCCTAGGCATACAACGAGTATCAACGCAGTAGCTAGACCTCTTGTATGTCGGAAAACGCTATACTTTATTGATGCGATTAGTAATAACAGCATCAATGGTGCCAAGACCCAATGTGGCATCACAGGCCAGAAGCTGGCAGACACAACTGTCGCAGCAAATGAAATCAAGAACCAAGTGTTAAACAAGAGAGTAGCTTCCTCCTATGCCAAGAAAGTTTATCAAACGATTTATGCCTGACCATGAGCTCATCAAGCGTCAGAAAGCATTAAAAGTTTTTGGCAATGTTTTGTACAACCCCAACTTATGGTGCCTTAATCGTCGCTCCGCGGCCGGCGCGTTCGCTGTTGGGTTATTCATGGCGTTTGTCCCTCTACCAAGCCAAATGATTATGTCTGCAGGCCTAGCCGTTGTGTGCGGTGTTAACTTACCGCTGGCTGTCGCTCTCGTTTGGATCAGTAACCCCGTAACCATGCCCGTCTTGTTCTACTTTGCTTATAAAGTAGGTGCATTCGTTATGCATGTTCCGCCGCAAGCCTTTCACTTCGAACTGTCTTGGGACTTTATCTTGGCGCAAATGAGCACCATCGGACCTCCGTTCCTATTGGGCTGCATGATTTGTGGTGTGATTTCAGCAATGATTGGTTATTTCGGTATTCGTGGCTTATGGCGCTACTCAGTAGTAAGAAGCTGGAAGAAACGACAAGCAAGATAGTGAATCTATACTGACGCGCTCTCCACTTTTAATGGATAGCGACCAAAATCAGACAAGTTATAAGCCATTAGGTGATAGGCATGTAATGGAAGTCTTAGATAATACAGTTTGAATTCAATAAAAAAGGATCCCCAAAGGGATCCTTTTTTGTATCTGTCGAAATAATAGATTGGTTATTTGGAGCTCAACACAGAAGCTGGATTTAACTTCGCAGCTCGCGATGCTGGGTACCATGTCGCCAGCAGACTTAAAGCAATTGCAGTACCTGATACCACAACGACATCCATCATATTCAGTTGTGATGGCAAGAAGTCGACAAAGTAGATATCACCTGACAGGAATTGGTGGTCGATCAGCTTCTCAAGCCCTTTAATAAGAGTGGTCAGATTGAGTGCAACTAAAACGCCTATCGCACTGCCGACCAAGCTACCTAATACGCCTGAGAATACGCCCTGCCAAACAAAGATACGTTTAACTAAGCCATCGGAAGCGCCCATGGTTCTTAAAATTGCGATCTCCGAAGCTCTATCTTTTACCGCCATCATCAATGTCGAGACGATATTGAAACAGGCAACACCAATCACCAGCACCATCACTAAATACATAATAGTGCGAACCAATTGAATATCTCGATATAGGAAGCCGAACTTCTGTTGCCAACTACGCAGGTAAACATACACATCAAGTTGGTTTCCAACCTCGCGGACAATCTCGTTCGCGTTCAGTACATCTGTCACTTTCAAAGAGACACCCGTCACTGCCTCACCCAAGTTCGCGTAAACTTGAGCATCGCCAATCGGAATAAGCGCTAAGCTATGATCAATTTGTCCATTCAGCGTCAGTAAGCCGGCGACTTTGACTCGTACCCGCTTGAGCGCCTGAACCTTAACCGAGCCATTCACTGTTGGGATCATCAAGGTCAAGTAATCACCCACTTGCGCACCAAGCACATTGGCTACACCAGAGCCTAAGATGATCTGCTGCTGTCCTGCTTTGAAATCGCTCCAAACTTGCTTATCAATGAAACTTGATAGACTCGATACCTGTTGCTCAAGCTGTGGGTCAACACCACGTACTTCAATCGCTTTAAGTTCTTTGCCCTTTTCAGCCAGCGCTGTGATTTTCACATAAGGCGCAGCAGCAACAACTTTGTCATTTTTTTCGGACTGCTCTACCACATGCTCCCAGCGAGTTACGGGTTCATTAACCCCTTCAAACTCACCATGGGGAATCACAGACAGCACGCGCGATTCTAGCTCACGCTCAAAACCATTCATGGCTGACAGACCGATAATGATCACCGCTACACCAACCGCAATACCAATCGTCGAAGACAATGAGATGAAAGACACCATCTTGTCTCGCTGTTTAGCACGGCTGAAGCGGCCGCCTATCAATAGAGATAAAGAAGAAAACACTTAGCTCTCCTCTTTTTGTACGTTAACCAACAAACCATCTTGCATGTGCAGTTGGCGGTCCATTTTAGCTGCGAGTTCGCCATCATGGGTCACGACTAAAAAGGCAGTATCGTATTCTCGGTTTAACTCTCGCATTAAGTCATAAATAGAAAGCGCAGTATTGTGGTCAAGGTTACCCGTCGGCTCATCCGCCAGCACAAGAGCTGGCTTGTTGACTAATGCACGGGCAATCGCCACACGCTGTCTTTCGCCACCAGAAAGCTCGGACGGTCGGTGATCAACACGATGGCTTAACCCAACCTTATCAAGTAACAACTGTGCTTCTTGTTTTGCTTTCGCAGGCTTTTCACCGCCTATCAGCAGCGGCATAGCGACGTTTTCTAGTGCAGAAAAGTCGGATAATAAATGATGGAACTGATACACAAAACCAAGATGCTGATTGCGAAGCTTAGCCTGCTTGTTCGAACTCAGTGACGCTAGGTCTTGACCAAGAAAGCTCACGCTCCCCGCAGAAGCATCATCAAGCGCGCCTAAAATGTGCAGGAGCGTACTTTTACCAGAACCAGAAGTACCAATGATAGAAACCAGTTCACCTTTTTCGATCTCAAAGCTGACCCCTTTGAGGACTTCAGTATCCAACGAGCCTTCACGGTACGTTTTACGGATATCATTACATTGAAGAAAATTACTCATAACGAAGGGCCTCAGCAGGTTTCACAGAAGATGCACGGTAAGAAGGGAAAATAGTAGCAATCAAGCTAAGTGCAATAGCAAGTACCACAACAACAGCGATTTGAACTGGGTTAATCAAAATAGGTAACTGACCACCAAACGAGAATAGAGCAACACCCATCGCTTCTAAAATCGGGTTAAGGTTCATTGCCAGAACAACGCCTAGTGCGCCGCCGGATAGTGCGCCAATCACGCCGCTACTTGCCCCCTGAACCATAAAGATGCCCATCACTTGACCATCGGTCATGCCTTGGGTTTTAAGTATCGCGACCTCAGATTGCTTCTCCATCACCACCATAATCAGCGCAGAGATAATATTAAATGCGGCAACCCCGATGATCAGACCAAGCATGAGACCCATCATGTTTTTCTCCATACGAACCGCTTGGAACAGTTCACCGCGTTGGTCGCGCCAATCGCTCCACAACCATCCATCTGGTAAGGGTTGGCTCGATAGTTCCGCGACTTCAAATGGGTCTTCAAAAAACAGGCGCCAACCTGAAATGGTGTCTGACTTATAACGCATCAAACGCCCAGCATCTTGGATATCCGTCACCATAAGTTGAGCATCAATATCCGAGCCCGTATTAAAGATACCGGCTACCGTGAAATTACGTTGGCTAGGAATACGGCCAAGCGGTGTGTACTGGCTTGCGCTGGTCACCATTAGACGAACCTTGTCGCCCATCGATACTTTTAGGTTTCTCGCCAACGTGTGACCAAGAAACAGCTGATATTGCCCTGCTTTAAGTGAAGACAATCGACCAGCAATAAGGTGGTCTTGAAGTGGGTCATCAGAATTGGGTTGGATGCCAATCAAAAGGCCCGCTGACAGTTGCGCAGGGCTCTGAATCACCGCCTCACTGCGAACAATCGGTTCAACATGACCATTAAGCGAAATTTGCTTAGCAAAACCAGGAGGTTGTTCAGAGAGTAGCGTCTTACCGCCTTGCTCATAAACCACTGCCTGAGGGAGAACGCCGAGAATTCGGTCTTTTAATTGCGCTTCGAATCCATTCATTACCGACAAAACAGTAATCAAAGACAGCACACCAATGGTGATACCCGCTGTCGACATATAAGAAACAAAACGGCTAAAGCGATCACCTGAACGGCCTTTCAAATAACGCAGGCCAACAAACATTGAAATAGGATGAAACATACTTTGAACCATCAAAAAGGGATGCGGGTTAATGTAACGGGTATTGCTGTTACTGTGTAGGGGTTAATTGAAAATATAGAGTGAATTAACTCAATTAGTTAGGCCTGAAAAACAGAACCCTGTCAAAACACCAAATTTCAAACAACTATTTGATAGTTTCAATTAACTGACCTTGATTACTGCCGCCACATAGCGATAATCAATAGATCACTTCAAGGAACTAACGCATGACAGAACAAGAGTTTTTCACTGTTCACCACAGTCTTACCGCTAATATAGAACCGATGGAAAGTAACTTCACTTTACCTTCTCAAATTCAGTTCGAATCCGAGATCCCTGCCCCTTTTGTTGTGGCGAGTGAATTTAGCCAACTGGACCTATTAGCCGACAGCGCTCGCGCTGAACTGAAAAACAGCGACTTGAAGAATGTCACCAGTTTATTGGATGCACAGAACTCTAAATTAAACCTGCTGTTGAGCTTTATGTTATCGCAGCAAGATGATGAGAAGTTTCGAACTCACACCTATTCCTTCGGTGCGAGCCAGTTTTCCTGTTTTTCTAAGACAGACATCGAGCCAGGTCGCTTAGTAAAAGCTAAGCTGTTCTTGGAGCACCCTGCCGCTGCCATTTACTGCTACGCGGAAGTGTTTGCAAGCCAGCCTAAAGATTCAGGTTTCGAAATCAACTTCAAATACGCTCATCTTCGCGATACGGACCAAGACCTGCTGATCAAAGCGGCACTTCATCAACAACAGAAACTTTTGCGTCAACGCTCTCTAGACCGAGATAACAAGTAAATTAACATGACCAAACAATCTATTTTTACCCTACCAACCCTCAAAGGAGCCGGTGACAAAAAACACATTGGTAACCTTGTGGGTTCGTCTCTCGCTCTTGCTATCGCTAAACTCGCAGAGCAACACAACAGTCATACTGTACTTGCTGTACCAGATCCACAAATCGCACTCAAGCTGCAATCTGAAATTGAACAGTTTACGGCGAGCGAAGTTGCACTATTCCCAGACTGGGAGACTTTGCCTTACGACAGCTTCTCTCCACACCAAGAGATCATTTCAGATCGTATCGCGCGCCTTTATGCCTTGCCGACCTTAAAGGATGGCATCACGATCGTGCCGATCAGCACGCTACTCCAGCGCCAATCACCACGTGACTTCTTGCTACAACACACTCTAATGGTGAAAACTGGTGATCTTTACTCACTAGAGAAACTGCGCCTGCAGCTTGAAAAATCTGGCTATCGTTACGTTGACCAAGTATTTGGTCCGGGTGAGTACGCGAGCCGTGGCTCTATTCTTGACCTGTTCCCAATGGGCAGTAAGGACCCTTATCGTATCGATTTCTTTGATGACGAGATCGACACCATCCGAACCTTCGATCCAGAGAACCAACGTTCTATCGAAGACATCTCTGAAATTCGACTATTACCCGCGCACGAGTTCCCAACTTCGGAAACAGCGATTGAAGATTTCCGTATTCGTTGGCGTCAACAATTCGATGCACGACGTGAACCAGAATCGGTTTACATGCAGGTATCTAAAGGCACATGGCCTGCTGGTATTGAGTACTGGCAGCCTCTATTCTTTGATCACACAGAAACACTGTTTGACTATGTCGCTGACGAAGCACAGATTTTGGTTTTAGGTGATGTCGAAACCGCTGTTGATTCTTTCCTTGCTGATGTCGCACATCGATACGACCAACGTGGGGTCGATCCATTACGTCCTCTATTAGCACCAGAACAACTTTGGCTGAAAAAAGATGAACTGTTCGCACACTTCAAGCAAAAACCACAGGTCAACCTAAGCCTAGAGTCTATTGAAGAGAAAGCTGGACGCATCAACCTTCCGGTTACTTCACTGCCTGATCTCAGTGTTCAACACCAAAACAAAGAGCCTTTAGCTAACCTAAGAAAATTCACTGAAGCCTTCGATGGCAAGGTTGTTTTTTCGGTTGAGTCAGAGGGTCGTCGTGAAGCATTAAGCGAACTACTTCGCGGTATCAAAGTACGACCAAACGAAGTAGAAAACCTCGATGCAGCCGTTAAGGCCAACGACAAGTTCAGTCTGATCCTAGGTTCTGCTGAACACGGTTTTGTTCACGAAGAGAAAAACCTCGCGCTTATCTGCGAAAGCGACTTACTTGGTGACCGCGTTGTTCAACGCCGTAAGAAAGATAAGAAAAGCGTTAATAGCGACACGGTTATCCGCCACCTGGCAGAGTTAAAACCAGGTCAACCTGTTGTGCACATTGACCACGGTATTGGTCGTTACATCGGCCTGCAAACCCTCGAAGCCGGCGGCATGAAAACCGAATACGTGACGCTTGAGTACCAAAACGATGCCAAGTTATACGTGCCAGTTGCTTCTTTGAACCTTATTGGACGTTACTCTGGTGGCGCCGAAGAATCCGCGCCACTGCACAAGTTAGGTGGTGAGGCTTGGCAAAAAGCGCGTAAGCGTGCCGCTGAAAAAGTACGTGACGTTGCCGCAGAGCTGCTGGATGTCTACGCCAAGCGCGAACTTAAACCTGGCTACAAATTTGTTTTGGATCGCGGGCAATACGCAACCTTCAAAGCTGGCTTCCCGTTTGAGGAAACCGATGACCAAGCGATGGCAATCAATGCGGTTATGTCTGACATGTGCCAAGCAAAAGCCATGGACCGCTTAGTGTGTGGTGATGTTGGTTTTGGTAAAACCGAAGTCGCGATGCGCGCGGCTTTCGTGTGTACGGACAACAGTAAACAAGTAGCGGTTCTGGTTCCGACGACCCTACTTGCTCAACAACACTTCGAAAACTTCCGAGACCGTTTCGCGAATTTACCGATTCGTGTTGAAGTGCTTTCTCGATTCAAATCGGCTAAAGAGCAAAAAGCGATCATGCAAGATGTCGCGGACGGCAAGGTTGATATCCTAGTCGGTACTCACAAACTGCTCTCTAGTGATATCCAGTTCAAAGACCTTGGCTTACTGATCGTCGATGAAGAACACCGCTTTGGTGTCCGTCAGAAAGAGAAAGTAAAAGCAATGCGTGCCGATGTCGACATCCTAACGCTGACTGCAACCCCAATCCCAAGAACGCTCAACATGGCGATGAGTGGGATGCGTGACCTATCGATCATTGCAACGCCACCCGCACGACGCTTGGCTATCAAAACCTTTGTTCGTCAAAGTGACGATGCGGTGGTAAGAGAAGCTGTACTTCGTGAAATCATGCGTGGTGGTCAGGTTTACTTCCTCCACAATCAAGTTGACACCATTGAGAAAACCGCAGAGTCATTACAAAAGCTGATTCCAGAAGCGCGGGTAACGGTCGCTCATGGTCAAATGCGAGAGCGCGAACTAGAACGCATCATGAACGATTTCTACCACCAACGCTTTAACCTGCTGGTGTGTACAACCATCATCGAGACCGGTATCGATGTTCCGACAGCCAACACCATCTTGATGGACCGAGCCGACAACCTAGGTCTAGCGCAGCTTCACCAATTGCGTGGTCGTGTGGGTCGTTCTCACCACCAAGCCTATGCGTACCTACTGACGCCACATCCGAAAGCGATGACTAAAGATGCGATTAAGCGATTAGACGCGATTGCCTCTTTGGAAGACTTGGGAGCTGGCTTCACTCTCGCAACACACGATTTAGAGATTCGTGGTGCCGGTGAGCTGTTGGGTGATGAACAGAGTGGTCAAATCCAATCTGTCGGCTTCACACTATACATGGAGATGCTAGAGCAAGCGGTTGAGGCATTGAAAGAAGGTCGAGAGCCATCACTTGATGATCTGTTACGTGAGCAAACTGAGATTGAGATGCGCATCCCTGCGCTATTGCCAGACGACTATATTCCAGACATCAACACACGCTTATCAACATACAAACGTATTGCGAGCGTGAGTGACACGGATGAGCTTGCGGAGCTAAAAGTCGAGCTTATCGACCGCTTTGGTATTCTTCCTGACGCAACCAAGAACTTATTATCGGTTTCCGAGCTTAAGTTAGCGGCGGCCTCTATCAAGGCGAAGAAAATTGAAGCGCACGATAAAGGCGGATTTATCGAATTCTACCCGGATGCTGACATAAACCCGAACTACCTTGTTAAACTGTTGCAATCTCAACCGCAAAAGTTTTCAATGGAAGGACCAACTAAGTTCAAGTTTACGATACCATTGGTCGACAGACGGAAACGAATTCAATTTGTTAGTGATCTATTAGGCGAATTCAGACAAAACTTGCTGCCTTCAGCGTAAAGCCTAATCCACTTGCACATATAATTTATCCAGCCGGTAGTGCGGCTGGAAAACGGAGTAAAAATGAAAAGACTGATCCCACTGCTACTATTGTTCGTCTCACTGCCAAGTTTGGCACAGAGACAATTTGATATAGAAGTGATCATTTTTAAGCGCGCAGTTGATGCCGAGAAGGTGAATGAGTCTTGGCCAAACACACAGCCAAAGATTTCACTTGAGCGCGTTGGTTCATTTCAGGACACCCAGTACCGAGCAAGTAAAGGGGTAAAAATGCTCCCTTACTCGGAGTACAAACTGACGCCCCAGAAAGATAAGCTGAAGCAGCATGCTGGCTTTGAAGTACTGATGCATACGGCTTGGCGTCAAGGCGATCAAGGTAAGAGCTCAGCACCTGTGTTCCACATTCAAGCAGGTAAAGACTTCTCGAAACAGTTCAATGCTGACGGTTCAGAAAAAGGCGCTGTAACTGCATCTGCAGATGGCTTCCAAGAAGAGACTATCGACAAGCCGCTTTACGAGCTAGACGGCAAGCTACAAATCTATGTTCAGCACTACCTATACGCTGAAACCACTCTGGATTTGAAAGCACCAAGCGTTCGTGAAGTGAAGCTGCAAGAACAGCAAATCGAACTCGACTCTCCAGTAAGCGGTGCTGAGAGCAATGTTCAAGTGGGTAACCTAACGGAAATCTCACCAACGGTTGAAGTCGAAGAGTTCCTTAAGAGCTACCGTATGGAGCAAAAACGTCGCATGCGCAGTACTGAAACTCACTATCTTGACCACCCGCTTCTTGGCATGGTGATTCAAGTTCGTCGCGTTGCTCAGTAACCTGCTCGAGTGATATAGCGACTAAACTAGTTGGTTTGTTAGCACCCAAGCTATACTCCTACTAATCATTCAAAACGCCCTCCATCGTGAGGGCGTTTTATTAAGCTACAGACTTTATTGCCCGGTCTAATTGGTACGCCCTATGAGCCCTGATTTCCAGATCAATACAAAAAACCTCAGTCTAAGAATTATTGAGCCTTCTGACGCTCACGAGTTTTCTCAACTGATCAAGTCTTCCCCTAGCTTACTGCCGTGGGTCGACTGGTGTCATGATCGGTTCTCTATCGCAGAAGCTGAAAAGTTCATTCTGGCGACTCGCTTAAACTGGGTGAAAGCCGATGCGTTTGGCTTTGGCATTTTCGAGCGAAAAAGCGATAAGCTGGTTGGCATGGTGGCAATCAATGAGCTTTACCACACCTTTAATATGGCGAGTTTAGGGTATTGGGTTGGCGACCAATTTCAACGAAAAGGCATAGCAAAGGAAGCGATGCTAGCTCTGTTTGAATTTTGCTTTGCTCAGCTCAAATTGACGCGTTTAGAGATTGTCTGTGATACCGAAAACCTACCAAGCCAAAAGCTCATAGAGAAGTGTGGTGCCCAGCGAGAAGCCATTGCCAAGAATCGCTTTATCTTCAACGGTAAGCCAAAAGATGGTGTGGTTTACTCTGTATTGCCACCGGTGGCTTAGCAATACTCAACAAGGCAACCACTTAACTGACACGATCAAAAAAGAGCTCAGAAGAGCTCTTTTTTACTATCAGCGTTAAGCGTTTTGAAAGCTTAACTCTTCTTCGAAAAGCTAACTGATTAGTGAAGCTTTAGATTTGGACGTAGAACACGGTTAATACGACCAACCAACATCATTAGAGATGTCTTGATGATTCCGTGAAGCGCCATCTGGTGCATGCGGTACAAAGAGATGTAAACTACACGAGCAATACGACCTTCAACCATCATCGAACCTTTAGTCAGGTTACCCATCAGGCTACCTACCGTAGAGAAACGGCTTAGTGATACTAGTGAGCCTTTATCTTTGTAGATGTAGTCTTTCAGGTCACGACCGTTCAGCTTAGCAATGATGTTGCTGAATGCGCAGCTTGCCATTTGATGGGCAGCTTGGGCACGAGGTGGTACAAATGAACCATCCGCCTGTGTACATTGTGCCAAGTCACCGATAGCAAAGATGTTGTCATCAAGCGTCGTTTGCAGCGTGTTTTTTACAACCAGCTGGTTGATACGGTTAGTTTCAAGACCACCAATATCTTTCATGAAATCTGGCGCTTTGATACCTGCAGCCCATACCATGATTTGAGCTGGGATCTTGTCGCCATCTTTCGTTGTTAGGCCATCAGCGTCCGCTTGCGTCACCATTGTATTAGTGCGAACGTTCACACCAAGCTTAGTCAGCTCAGAATGTGCAGCACTTGAAATACGAGGAGGAAGAGCAGGAAGAATACGCTCGCCCGCTTCTACTAGGTTTACGTTCAACTTGCTTGAGTCTAGGTCGCCGAAACCGTATGTACGAAGCTCTTTCACAGCGTTGTGAAGCTCAGCCGACAGCTCTACACCAGTCGCACCCGCACCAACAATCGCGATGTCTACCGTACCTTGACCGTTCTTAGCATGCAGCTTTAAGAACTGGTTGTTCATTTCGGTACGGAAACGGTGAGCTTGCTCTGGGCTATCAAGGAAAATACAGTTATCACGAACGCCTGGAGTATTGAAATCGTTAGACGTTGAACCCAATGCCATAACCAGAATGTCGTATTCTAGCTCACGGCTTGGCATCAGCAATTCACCGTGCTCATCTCTCAGCTCGCTAAGTGCAATCACTTTACGCTCACGATCGATGTCGTTCAGGCTGCCCATTTGGAAATCGAAGTAATGGTTTTTTGCATGCGCGCGGTAACTTAACGCATCAACACCTTCATCTAGAGAGCCAGTTGCTACTTCATGAAGTAATGGCTTCCATAGGTGGCTTGCTTTACGGTCTACCAGTGTAATCTGGGCACGTTTCTTACGACCTAAAGTGCGGCCAAGCTTAGTTGCTAGTTCTAAACCACCAGCACCGCCGCCTACTACGATAATTTTTGTCACAATGACAATCCTCTACAAAATGAATAAATAGGGTTCGGCTCGATTACTCCAACCGATAAATTCTATGTATCTACCCGGCCTTTAAATAAGGCTGTGACATATTGGATAACCGCGAAAAAGAATAACGACAGCTCACCGAGTAGTTAGAGGGATTACAAGCAACAAACATCCGCTTGTCGACTTGCTCACGTGGATAAAAAAGGTGACAACCTTAGAGGCAGTACACAAATAATGGGCAAGTTTTATCACTCGCTCTCAATTTTTTTTGATATTTATCAAAATATTTTGCTTTGGAACATTATATATAGCAAACCGATGACCGCAACTAAAATCCTTACCCTCAATGAGGATTCGCCGCCAAATAGTTAACGTTTGCGCAAACTTATCAACATAGCAGCTACGACAGCATCATCAATAGTAACGTTACATTCAAAATAAAAAAAAGCGGCACTCATTGAGTGCCGCTTTTTATAAAATACTTAGTATGTTAAGCGTCTTTGAAAGCTTTCATTGCTTGAAGATGTTGAGAGATTTTTTTGAATTTATGGCTCTCTTTCTCATCCCAAATCACATCGTAGTAATCTTCGAGTGCAGCAGCAGTTTTGCTATTGTCGTGAATTTCATCTTCGCGAGAAAGCACCACTAGGCAGCGACCTTTGTTTTTCATGCGGTACTGTTCCACACACTTAGTCGCAATATCTTCGTACTCTTCAGGACGATCGATTCGGCCCACCATGTTGTTTTCAGGTTGAAGATTTGGATTGAAAATAACCTGTTTGATACCACACAAGAAGCCAATACGCTCAGACCAAAAACCGCCTAAACCAACACCACAGATAATCGGATGTGGGTCGTCTGATTGCTCTATCACTTTGTGCACCTCTTTCAGTAGGTGCTGCATGTCGTGCTTTGGATGCAAAGTACTGTAGTTGATGAAACGAACGTCATCATCAATGAATTGCAACTGCAGTATTTTTTCGTGATTGCCCGGGCTTGTTGAGTCGAAGCCGTGAAGATAGATAATCATTGTACCTCCCCCATTGAATATTGGTACGTTTTGATCAATCTAACACGAAAAACAAGGTTTTAAAGGGAAGACCATCGAAATTATATTTTTCACTTCCTAAACGTGATCCTAGCTACAGAAAGTGTGACTCAGAGCCTCAGCTTCACGCAGATAACTTTCATCGCCCCACAGTTGATGGGCGAGCAGATACCACAACATTGCCATCATTCGGCTTCGTGGTAACCACGCTTCTACACCATCTAGCCAAGGCTGAACATCGTGAATACCGCGCAGCTGACAATACTTTTCAACCGTTTCTTGCACCGGGGCACCTGCGACTGAAATGGTTAAGGTTAGATCTAATCTAGGGTCAGCAATTGCCGCGTATTCCCAATCAATAATTTTAATCCCGTCGCTGTTCTTCACTAGGTTATAACCGCCTAGATCAAAGTGACATAAGGAGAGCTCAACACTCGAGATACTTGGCGTTGTGCGCCACTCTTTATAAATGATGCTGTAGACTTCTGTCTTATGAACGGCATCAAGCTGAAGCCAATAATGGTCCACTCTCGCTGTAAAGCTAAACGGCTTAAGTGGTAACCGTGCAGTGTTAACCAAATGCACAGAGATAAGCGTTTTCAGAAGGTCATCAATACCTAAACCTTCATAAAGCGTATCCCCAGCAACCCATTCAACCAATAAGCCCTGCTCATTCACCACTATCGGGCTTGGTCCAATACCGAGACGCTCGATGGCAGACAACACTTGGTACTCTTCATGACGGGAAATAAAGAAGGCATTGGTAATTGATGTGAGCGGCCGCCACACGTATTCAGAACCATCAGCAGAAACCAGCTTCCAACATCGGTTAGTCAGACCACCGGTGAGTGTCTGAGCCTTCACTGGCGGCTGCGAAAAATAGCCATCAAGCGAACTCAAACTGGTATCAAGAAGCTTAGCCTCAGACCAAGAAAAAATTGCCATTGCTCATTCCCTATTAACGTATTCGTTTCCCTACAAAAAAGACACTGACCAGAGCCAGTGTCTTCAAATATCAGCACATCATGTACTGAATTGGCGTGTGACCAATCTATTCACTTTCAATAGTAAGTGTTCATAGTTGGCAGTTAAGCGAAATTAAAGACCCAGTAGACTCTTAGATTGTTGCTTACGGATTTCAGTCTCGTCAGCCCACTCGATCAAGCCAGACTCAAGGTCCATCAGGCGCATAGTCATTTTGTAGTACACGTCTTCGTCGCTGCCCGCTTTCTTAACGATGCTTGATAGGTTGCCGTACAGCATGTACTGAGCACCAACCATCTTACCGAACTGAATCGCAGAGCTTTGGTTCACTAGCTCATCGTTGTTTTGGAAGTTTAGTTGGTCACGAACAGACTCTACACGGTCCATATCAACAAAACGGAACTTACCAGAGTTCAGCATTTTAGTACTGATTGTGTCAGTGATTGACTCAGTATCGATGTGCTCACTTGTTTTGTTCTTGATTCGCTCTACGAACACGATTGGACGCTGATCACGAGTAATGTAAGACACTGAACCAGAAGCCATCATGCTATCAACCATCTCACCAGCAATAGTTTGAAGGTCAGTTGAACCGAAATCGATTGTCGTGGTTTCTACTGCTTGTGCATCACCGTAGCTTACCTTGTTCGAACAACCGCCTAAAATAACCGCTAAGCCTAGTAGCGCAATGACACTCTTTTTCATGATGTTTCCTCAACTTATCATTGAGTGGGGTTACCCACACTCTTAAATTTTATCTGTGCGAATCAATTCGCTTTCTTAAGTGCTAGTCCACGTTAACTTGCACCGGTTATAACTAAATCTGTTCTTACTGCTCTCGAAACTGCACTCGGAATTGAGTCGCTTTCGGGTTTACCGATACTTCCGACAACGAAATGCTTTCAAAGCCACGTACAATCGCTTGCTTCCAAGGCCCTTGCTTCAAGTTGACCTCAAGCCCAGCATCGTCATACCAATAGAAACGATAAAGGATATGTTGGTCACCTTTATAGTTACTGTTTAAGCGGACAATACCTCGAGTGTGACCATCAATCTGATCGGTACGAATATCTTCAACTTGTAAACGGCTGCCCAATACATTGTCGCCAAAGAATACGTTCTGAGTCAGACTATCCACCCTTACGCCAGCTGTATTATCAGCACAACCAGCCAGAGCCATAACCGCTGCTAAGCTCACTAACCACTTTTTCATTACAGCCTCCCTAGCTGTTTATGCCACATTGTTGCGTTGTTTCCTTGTCGAGAAATCCATACCAAAGTGGTCTGCCCTTCTCGAATATCAAAATCGTAGGTTTTAGCGCCCGCTTCCAAGGTATATTGGCCGCTGTTTGCTACAAACGTGCTGCTCTTAATCTCAGCTGGTAATGATTGCCAACTGCGAGTGTCTGGTTGCTCTGTCAGCGTGTTCCACACATTGAACAAAATGTTGCCAACGTCATCACCCTTGGTTGCCTCTTTGCGAATGCGGTCTTTTGCGACCACACGCAGTGCTTGGCGAATAACAATGCTCGTCATACGCTCAGAGAGATCGTTCTGAGCCATGGCGTTTACGTCGGTAATCAAATGCTCTTGCAGCGGCTGCCCACTGATTCGTAACGGAGAAAAACGCTCTACGTTCTGACTTGGGTAATATGGCAGCGCAAGAGAGTATATTGCTCCCTGATCGCGACTGTCATAAACAGGTAAATCTAATCGCCAACTGTCCATTGCTTGAACAGCACTCTGCTCTTGAAGAACAATCACGCGCCCTTGCCCGCTACTTAGCTTAGATGACTGCTTGTAACGCTTCTCGAGTGTCGCTAAATCCTGTCGCATACCTAAGCGTGCGGCCGTTGCCATAGTTCTGTCGATAATCTCTTGGTTATCAGGCATCACCGCCAATGCACGTCGATAATCAACATAAGCACTGTTTAAGTCGTTTGAAGCTTCATAAAGCAGGCCCGATAAAAACATCAGATAAGCATTTTGTACTGACTGCAGCTTTTTACCCGCATCTGGGTAATTCGCGAGAATACTGCCAACATTGGCAGATAGCCCCTGCTTCTTCGCATCGCTGGCTGCTCTTTCTAGCTCAGCCTCACGCTGCTTCTTTGCTTGCTCTTGAACTTGGTTGGCGCGACGCATTTCAATCACCGCACCTTCTAAATCGTTTTTCTTTAGATAATTCAAACCGAGGTAGAGATGAAGAAAGCCTAACTCGTAATCGGGCGGCACATACTCGGTAATATTGTCATTTACAGCCAATGCACCCACGCTGGTTGCACTGTCTGAAATTGAAATGACGGCTTTTCTCTGCTGCTCGGTAACAGCCTGATCCGCCGCTTCAAACGAAGACTTACTCTCTGGGTACTTTTGATCCAACAGATTGATTCTGCCTCTCTCAAAATTATCGAGAATATCGCCTGCTGCGTAATCTGGTAACTCTTGTTGAGCCTCTGAATAATCTCCAGATTTAACGGCTTGATAGATACTTTTATTTTGTGCGCTGTAATGACTGAACAGATTACCTGCAGACATACTCGCGCATCCCGCGGTCAGCGCCGATAGTAGGGCAATGGAAGCGAATCTAAACTGTTGCTTCACTTATCGTCTCCGTACATGTTTAAAATGCCAACTTTATTAGGGTCCCGTTATCAAAACGAAACGTGCTGTAAAAAGGATCTCAAGCAAGTAAATACTTGCTTCATCGGGCTCTGGCTAAGCAAAACCGATATTCAGACAACAGATAACAATTAAAGTTGGCATACAAACAACAAATTTTCCAACTTGTTGTTTGTGTTAATTAACTCATTAACTTTCTAGCTCGTTCATTGACTATTTTGTTAACTCGTTAACTTATTTGATTAGCTCATAAGTAAAGGGCCAAGCGGACGGCCACCAACTAAGTGCATGTGGATGTGGTAAACCTCTTGGCCACCATGAGAGTTACAGTTCACGATAAGACGGTAACCATCTTCCGCGATGCCCTCTTCTTTTGCTAGCTTACGAGCAACAGTAAACATGCGCCCCATCATTGCTTCATCTTCCACTTCAACATCATTGGTCGTTGGGATCAGCTTATTAGGGATGATAAGGATGTGACTAGGAGCGCGTGGATTGATGTCACGGAACGCTGTCACTAAATCGTCTTGGTATAGCAGATCTGCTGGAATTTCTTTATTAATGATCTTACTAAAGATGGTTTCTTCAGCCATGTTTTTCTCCGATAAAACATTTACTTTTTAGTGTTTTGAGTATGCGCTATGCCGCATCAAACCACAATAAACCTGCTGTAAAGCTTAATAAAAAACACCGTTCAAATCAAAGAAAACTGGTCTTAGCTCTCAAGAATGGCATGTTGATTATAACTGAGCGCTATTTTTGACGTGTGCGTCATAAAATGCGTAAGAGGAGCTCAATAGAATGCTGACAATTTTGTTAGTTTTACTTTGACCTGACATTAGGTCTGCATTTTATTTAGGGAGAAAGCCATGAAGGGATCTGTGATCAAGCGTATGTACGCTGGTTTCGCACTGATCATCATCATGTTCGCAGTCACGATAACCATCATGATGAACAGCATGAATCAGATACACAGCAATTTTGAGAGTGTTTCAGAAACCTCATTACCGCTTGTTGCGCTTTCCAATCAAACAAGTGTCCAATTGCTTTCTGCTGATAAGTCATTCAAAGATTTCTTAACCACACAAAACGCTGAACGCATGTCTGCAATGCGCACAGAATTTGCTGCGTCACAAAACGCTTTTTCAGAAGTTCTTGGCAATCTTGAAGCAGCAAGCCAAAACAACAGCTCCCTCATCGAACGCATTACTCAGCTAAGAGCCATGGAAGAGCGCTACTTTACTGAAGCAGATGAAGCGATGAACAATTACGTCGCGATGTTTGAAGCACAAGAGCAAGTACAAAAAGCATCACGCGATTTCCAACGCCTACACTCTGAGTTGACCGTTGGCATGAAAGAGTACGTAGCCGACCAGAAGAGCATCTCTGTGAAAGTAATGGCGAAAAGCTACTTCATCAAACTACAAGACGCAGAAGTAATCACATCAGACGCACTTGCGAGCTCTGATGTGGCATTCGTACAAAAAGCCGTTAACCAAAACAAGAAAGCCGTTACTCACCTAAACTACGCCTACCGCGGTTTAGCAACACAGCTACCTGCTCTTAAGAATGTATTCGATGAATCAGTTCAGAAGTTCACTAAAGACGTAGGCCAAAAAGGCGGTGTTCTTGATAAGCACAACAACTACCTACAAGCGAAGCAAGCACTTTATGTAAACATCGCTAATCTAGCGGTTGAAGTAGACCAAGCGATGGCAGTGCTAGACTCATTTAACGTAACAGCCGAAGAACAACTTAACTCTTCATTGGCAGACGCGAGCAGCATCTACGATAAAGGCCTTTTCAATGCTATTGCTATTGGTGTGGTTGTAACACTATTCGCTGCAGCGATTGGCTACCACATTGCTCACAGTGTAAGAGAACCACTAACCCGTATCCTTAAGACACTAGAAGGCCTAACAGAAGGCGACATGACACAGCGCATCGATATTCGTTACAACAACGAATTCAGCCGTGTAAGTGGTCATATCAACACCTTAGCCGATAATCTGCACAATATTCTTGTGAAGCTTAACGATGCGTCAGATGACCTAACCAAAACAGCAAGCGTTAACCAGAAGACTTCTTCAGAAACCCAGGCTCAATTGAACAGCCAGCGTGAGCAGACTGCGACAGTAGCGACAGCGATGACAGAGATGTCTCACTCAGTACAGGAAGTGGCGAATAGTGCACAAAGCTCTTTGACTATGGTTCAGCAAGTTGAAACCGCTTCTGAATCGGGTCGTCAGATCATGAACACCAACATCAGCACCATCAACCAACTGGAAACTCGTTTGACCGAATCAGTTAGTGCGGTGGGTGAACTGCAACAGATGAGTAGTCAGATTGGCTCAATCCTAGACGTAATTCGCGGCATTGCAGAGCAAACTAACCTACTCGCGCTAAATGCTGCGATTGAAGCGGCGCGTGCTGGTGAGCAAGGTCGTGGTTTTGCGGTCGTTGCCGATGAGGTTCGTGTACTGGCACAGAAAACAACGCAATCTACAGCTGAAATCGAAACTATGATCAGCAACCTACAGTCCAGTTCGAAAACAGCAAGTAATGTCATTGAAAGCTGTATGAGTGATATGGACATGTCGGTACAACAAGCATCGAATGCCAATAGTGCAATGGAAGAGATTCAAGCCTTGATTCTAGAAATCAGCCATATGAGTACTCATATCTCTCAAGCAGCTGCTGAACAGAGTGAAACGTCAGGCGATATTGCGCGCAATATTGAAGACATCAACCACATTGCCGATGCAAGTTATCAAGCAATGTCATCAATAGCTGAGGCGAGCCAAAACCTAACAATTCTTGCGAATCAACAAGGTGATTTGGTTCATCAATTTAAGCTATAGATAAATGATGAAACCATAGATATTAGGTGAGAATGTTGGGACTTCTTACCCAATAGTGGTAACTATTTGAACAAGGGCAACTTTTATCAAGAGTTGCCCTTGTTTTTTATGAGCTTTGTCATTATATGGTTATTAAGGCTTGCTGTTTCCCGTTTTCTTTCACCTTTATGAGCGAGCCGCTATTAAGGAATTTATATGGCTGTTCATGTTGGCATTATCGATCAAGACCCCATTCGCTTGCTTACCCCACTGCTTGATAACCGAACGATCAGCACGCACATCGTGTTCATCGGCGATAAGAATCAAGTCGATATGTATCAGCGCTTAGACAGCGTTTTACAAAAGCGTGATATTACGAGCGAGTTTTTTGAAATTCCGACGATCGTAAACACGTCAGTAATTAAAGAATCCATTCAAAACCTTGCAGAAGATTTAAAAGCTCGTGGCCAAGAAGTGAAACTCAACGCTAGTTGTGGTCTGCGTCACCGTCTACTTTCAGTTTACGAAGTGTTCCGCACTTACCACTGGCCTATCTTCGTTGTAGAACCAAATAGTGACAAACTGTGCTGGCTTTACCCGAACGGAAAAGAAGACGCGCAAGTTCAAGACCGCATCACTATCGATGACTACCTAACCGTATTTGGTGCCCGTGGCGAATTCAGTGATGTGCAACTCCCCCCGCAACTCGATCAGAAGCTCTACGAGCTAGGTGAACGTTGGGCAAGTAACGCACTGGAATTAGGTCCTGGTCTTGCGACACTTAACTACCTTGCAACCACTTGTCGTAAAGAGCAGAAGCT